>JAWOGU010000064.1:0-7694 GCA_046496595.1 Chloroflexota bacterium | reverse complement strand
TCTGCCGAAATCATTGAAACGAATCCAGAAACTATCATGCCGCTCGGCTCATTTACTCGAGAAAACGAGACCTGATCCCTCTCCATCACCCTTTGTTTCGTAGGGAAAACAGAGGCTGAGCTATCCATTAGTGCTATTGACGCCGCCCGCTAAAACAGTGTATGATGTTTTCAGGTTAACCTGTTTTGTTGGTTTTTAAGAGTCAGAGTAAAGGAGGTTTCTATCGACGTGAAGGAATGTTACTTGAACTGGCTGGTAAGAACGAAAAACAAAAAGGTCAGGAAAGCTCTCTGATCTACACAAACCGGTGAATACGGTAAAGTTTTTAATCAGCCACAGAATTTCAGCAGTTAGTGAGCAAAGATTAAAAAGTTTAAGATTAAAGAGTTAGAAACACCAATAGTTAGCAAGATAAAAACTTTAAGACGTTAAAACGATTAAAGCGAGAAGATAAAAAAAGTTAGATGCTTATAAACGAGTTAGCAAAACTGAATAGGTAGTCTAGATTAGAGAAGCCCGGTGAATGAATATGCCGGGCTTCTTTTTTTTGTAATCATTCACCCCCGCCGGTTTCGACAAGCTCAACCGGCGGGGGTGAATGATTACGTTACGATGGGTGATCCGCGAACCGCCCCTACTAACCGGCGCTGAAGAAAGCCAGGTAGCCGCCCACAGACAGGGCGATAAGCCACTGCGCCAGCCAATATGTGGTTAATACAATGACACGCGCACTGCGATACTTTTCGCGGAAGCGATCCAGCGCCAATGCCGAGTCGGAAACGACGAAAAAAACTGCGCCAACAGCCGCCAGCAAAGCGCCGGTGGTTTGCAGCACAGACCAGCGGGTGAGCGCCTGCCAGGCCATCGTCAGGATGATCAGGACGTAGGCAGTAACGGGCGCCCGCATCTTTCCCAGATGGGGATAGAGAATGCGGTAGATGATGACGCCATACACCGCTATCGGCAGCAGCCACCAGGACAATTGGAAACCGCCATCGGTGGCAAAGGCGGCAATGTAACAAAGATGACCGATGAGAAAACTGACCAGTCCAGCGATGAAGTATTTGGCTGGAAACATGAGGAACACGTCTCCGCCCAAAGAAAAAACAAGACCGGCAATGATGAGGGTTTTATACAGAGCATTGTCGGAGACGCCCAGCAGGGCGATGCCGATGATGAGGATGGTGGTGAGCGGTTTGAAGAGGTAAACCTGGGTACGAGCCGGTTTGTATTCACCCTGGATGGCTAAAACGGCCGTTACTGCCGCCGCTATCGTTAAAATGAGTATGGTCATGGTGTTGTCTCCCCTTGAGTTATTTTTGGGGTGGCGAGTGACGGGTGGCAGGTGCAAAATACTCGCCACTCGCCACCCGCCACTCGCTACCACTGCTCCACGCGCTCCGCGTAGTTTTCGCCAATTTTCAGCCGGGTTACACGGCCGTTACCATCCACTTCAAACACTGCCAGTTCCGCCGGATTGCCAAAACCATTTTCACTTTCCAGGCGGAAGGTGTGGGACTGGCCTTGAACCGGGAGCAGGCGGGTAGGAAATTCCATGGGGTCCGGCAGAGAGGGATCGATGTGGATCAGCTGCCCTTCGTGGATGAGAATTTGCTCGTCGCTCCACAAGTCCTGGTATTTACCCGTATAAATGTGCCAGGATGGGTCGGCAACGGCCGTTTCCATCTTTACTTTTGCCGCATTCACCAGAGCGGGCGCCACCCAGGCGAACGCTTTGTCCACGTACATCTCGGGGTTGCCGTCATCGCTGTTGGTGAATACGATAACGGCCGTTTTGTCTTGTGGACAGAGGCGCAGAAGGGTACGGTAGCCCAGCACCGCCCCGCCGTGGCCGATATAGGTCTTGTCATTCAAGCGCAGGATGCGGAAACCCAGGCCCCAGCCCGTCTTCCAATCGCTGTGCAGCCAGTGGATGCGCTGCATTTCGCGCAGGGTGCTGCCGCGCAAAATCTGCCCGCCGCCTGCCGGACCGTCACGGAACTGAAGCATGGCGAATTTTGCCAGGTCAAGCACGGTGGTGGCGATGTTGGCGGCGGGCGTCAGCCCCTGGCTGTCGGTGAAGGGGCTGAGGGCGCGGCTGTTGTCTGGCTTGCGCCGGCCGTAGCCTACGGCAAGCTGCGGATGCGCCGGGTCGATGGTTTCCACGAAGGTGTCGGTCATACCCAATGGTTGCAAAATGTGAGTGTGCACGTAATCGGGGTAGGGCTGGCCGGAAACGGCCGTTACTATTTCTCCGGCTAATGACAGCCCCAGATTCGAGTATTTCCAGCGCGTTTCGGTGGGCAGGGCGGCAGTCTGGTCCGGCAGTCTGACTTTGAGCGCTTCCCGGCTGGGGAACTGGTTGTCGGTCCAGTAGGGAAAAGCAGACTCGCGGGGCAGCCCGGCGGTGTGGGTGAGCAGGTGGCGCAGGGTGACGGGCGGCGCGTCCGGAAAGCGGCTCTGGATGTCGAACCAGGGTAAATACCGCCGGATAGGATTGTCTAGCTGGAGTTTACCGGCGTCACGGAGTTGCAGAACGGCAGTTGCCGTAAATAGCTTGGTAATGGAGGCGATGCGGTAAATCGTCTGCGGCGCGGCTGGTATTTGCTGCGCCACAGACGCATAACCAAAGCCCTGCGCCCAAACCAACTCCTGGTCGTGGATGATGGCGATGGACAGGCCCGGCTGATTGCGGTAAGCCATCTGGGTTTCAAGCCAGATGCGCAAGAGTTCAATATTGCTGGTGACATTGTGGTTTGCGGCTAACGGTATCATGCTGCCTCTTTACATTCAGATTAGTCCAATCTTCGAGATTGGACCAATCTCTCTGGTAAGGTAACTAAAATTACTTAATCTAGCTGGGCGAACAGCGAGTTAATGAGTTTGATAATGTCGTCCCGATGAGCCAATTCTTCGGCTGTGAAATGGGTGTGCAGTAGATCATCTTTAAACGTCTGCGGATCTCCATCATCCGGGACGACCCAGGTTTGGCGCGGCTCGCAGGCTATTGTTTGGCTTTGGCCAAGGATGAACTGCTCATTGACGACGGTGCCAAAAGGCTTGCTGCTCAGCGGCCAGGTGGCGTCCACAATCATCTCCCCTTCCGGCAGATCCAGAACCAGGTAGTTGTGCACGTCTACAAAACTGACGTCCGCTTCGGCCAGGGCTTGCTGGATGGCTTCGTGGGCGTTTGGGAGGCCAAATTTATACACCGTGGTGCAGGCCATGACACGGGCGCGAATACCCAATTCGGCGAACAGTGCTTGAAGGGTGTAATGCTTGCCGGAGCAGGTACCGCGCCATTCCCGGATAATCGTTTCCGGCTCTCGTGAACTGGCTCGAATGTAGGGCATGTCGCGCACCAGATAAAAGGCTGTAGCGGCGTCTATGTTTGCTGCGGCATCCAGCAAATTGTATTTGATTGCTTCGTCCTTGAGCAGCGGCAACAAACTCATCGTTGACTCCTTTTTAAAAACTTAACGCAAAGGGGCAAAGGAAAAACACAGCAATTCTCAATTTGACTTAATCCGGCGGTTGAAACCGCTGCCTTACACTGAGTGTCAAGTAAATTGCAAAATGGGAACCGAAATCGGCTCATTTTGCGCTAATTGCGGCCAATCAACGGCTAAAATGCCTTCAATATGGGTAACGGCTGTTTCAAATTGTTCTTTAACAGTGCTTTCATACAAACGGGCATAATGTTGAGCCATGTCCAATTTGCGGTGTCCCAACAATTTAGCCACTGAAGCCAATGGCATTCCCTGATTAACCAACTGAGTAGCAAAGGTATGGCGTAAACGATGAGGTGACACGTTTACAGAGCAAGCATTCCCCCATTTTTTTAGACGGTAGGTAACCTGATTACCCTGCAGTGGCGTACCATCAGCCAAAAGCCAGAGATGGTCGTCATCATTAGCAGGCCGACAGGCCAGATAGCGAGCCAGAGACGCCGTAAGAGCGGGTGTGAGATAGGCAACGCGCTCATCTCCATTTTTGCCGCTGTTGATGAACAGGCGGCGCTGAGAAAAATCAAGATCGCCTAAGCGTAAGTCCAACAACTCGCTGCAACGCACACCTGTCTGAAAAAGCATCAGAAACCAAGCGCGGTCTAAGGCTGCCTCAAAAGAGGCATTCTCTGTTTCTTGGCGCACAGTCTGTTGCAGCACCTGACTGGCAGCGGGAGGCAAAAAACGGGGTAATAACGTCGGCAGTTTAGGTGGCTGGATACGGAAAAGATGGGGAGAGAGTGGGATTTCCAACGCCACCGCCTCCAAAAGACAGGCTTTTATCAAGGAATACTCGCCATGAACCGTCTTGGCCTTCAACCCAGCTTCAAGCCGTTTCTGTAGCCATGCTTCTATATGAGACCGCTTCAAGTCATGCCAACCGGATAACTTATTTGCCTCGATAAGCGCTTGCCAATGACGAATCAGGTCATTCCTCAGTTGGGTAGCCAATTTGGGGGCAGTGTGCGGCTTCCAATTGCGCCAACGCCGCTTGAAGTAGCTGTGAATTGTTGTTTGCAACCAGAGGGGTAGCTCATTATTAAACGCAGTCAGAGCCGCTTGCAAGAATTGTGGGTCCCGCTGTTCACGGCGAGGCGCACGACTACCACCTGGAGGCAATGCGACTGACGCCACATCTTTTTGTTCAAGCGCGTCCATTGCCTGCAAAAAAGCGTCACGCAGGTCGGGATTAGCGCCAGCCGTATACCGTTGCGTCGTGGAAACCTTCGCATGTCCCAGCAAAAGGGAAATGCTCTCGACTGGCATCCTTTGTTCAGCCAGACGGCGGGCAAAGGTGTGACGTAGTTGGTGACAACTGATGTCAACACCTGCTTGACGACAATGCTGCTTGAGGCAGTATTGAATGCCAGCCACAGAGAGTTGTGCTTGTCGCTGATTAAGAAAAAGATGCTCACAGCTAGTCTCTTTTCTGACGCTCAACCAGGCTATGATTTCTCTATACCAGCGTGGCGTAACCCACACGACCCGTTCTTTTTGCCCTTTACCCCGTACCCATAACCGGGCGCAATCGCTCGTCTGCTCTGGTTGGCTTAAGTCGGCATAATTAAGTTCAGCGACTTCGCCGACACGCAACCCTGCACCGACCATAAGACCAAACATCGCCCGGTCACGGGGTTTGATGATAACGGCAAACAACTTATCTATGGTCTCATCGGCGACATCTCGCGGCAGATAGCTGCCTTCTTCCAAACGGTGGCGCAACCATTTGACAGGGTTAAGTGTAGCTTCCTCGCCATCTTCGCTCGCCAAATATTCAAAGAAGGTGTGCAAAGAGGCTAGGCGGCGGTTGACGGTGGCCGGCACCAGTCCTCTAGCCAGTTGTTGTTCGATAAACGAATCTACATCATGGCTGGTCACATCTTTGGGCTGCTTTTGCTCGATTGTACGAATGAACATATCTAAATCGTTTAAGTAATGCTTTGGTGTGCTGCGGTCACTGTAACGGCGATGCAGGTAGCTACTGAATCGTTCTCTTGCTTTTTTCATGAGTTGTTCTCCTGTCTATAGTGTATAGACCTAAGTCAACTCAGTGTAACTGCCACCCTTACGAAGTCGGCCTTCGCCGACTGGAAACAACTTGTTCTTAGTCCGCGAAGGCGGACTTTGTAAATGTAGGTGCAGATTTATCTGCTGTTTTCAAGCTAAATTGAGAATTGCTGTAAGAAAACTGATGTTATTGACTGTATCTGGCTGCTGGCTTGCTTCTACCTGGTCAGCCAGGACGCGCAAAGCCAGTGCTTTTGCCTTAACCAGTGCCTCTTGAAGTGTATCGCCATAGACCATGACACCGGGCAAATTCATTACCTCAGCTATCCCCAGCGCCCATCTTCTTCACGTTCTACTTCAATATTCAATTCCATGAGACTGATCCCTTTCAATGTAATCTCAAGTTCATCACACAATGTTCATCATGAGAATAATTTACCACATCCCATCCTGGAAATTAAAAAGCCTCCCGGTTCGAGAGGCTTTCTGTTTTTATCCGTGTCAATCCGCGTTTATCCGCGTCCCAAAAACTATCCACCCGCCAGCGCCTGCATCACCGTAGGCAGTACCGCCTGCCGCGTCACTTCAAACAGGCCGTTGGGCAGCAAGCCCAGCCCCAGCGTCACAATAACCATAATCGCGACGCCCCATTTCAAAGCCGGATGGGCCGTCACCTGCGTTTCGCCCTCGAACATGAACATGAGATAGACGACCCGCAGATAGTAGTAGGCGGAGATAACGGCCGTTACCACCCCAATAATCGCCAACCATACCATGTCGGCTTGAATAGCCGCCCGGAACACGTAGAGCTTGGCCACAAAACCGGCCGTCGGCGGAATGCCTGCCAATGACAACATAAAAACCGCCATCGCCAGCGCCCAGCCCGGACTGCGCTTGAACAGCCCCTTGTAATCGTCCAGCAGCACGCCCTCGCCCTGCTTCTTCTCCAGGGCAATGACAATAGCAAACGCACCCAAATTGCCGAACAGATAGGCAAACAAATAGAACAACACCGCGCTAACGCCATCCGGGCTGTTCAGCGACGCCGCCATCGCAATTAAAAGGTAACCGGCGTGGGCAATGCTGGAATAGGCCAACATGCGCTTGATGTTCTTCTGCGTAATCGCCACCACGTTGCCCATAATCAGCGTCAACGTCGCCAGCAGCGCCATGGCGCCAATCCAGCCTTCGCCCATGTTGGGGAAGCCAATGAGGAAAATGCGCAGCAAGGCGGCAAACCCGGCTACTTTTGCCCCGACGGACATGAACGCAGTAACGGCCGTTGGCGCCCCCTCATACACATCCGGCGTCCACATGTGAAACGGCGCCGCCGCCACCTTAAAAGCCAGCCCCACCAGAATAAACGCCACCGCCCCCAGCCCCAATACGCTGCCCATGGAGACGCGCTCCACAATCAGCGGCAAAGAGGTGGTCCCGGTCGCGCCGTAAGTCAGGGCAATGCCAAAGACAAAAATGCTGGAGGAAAACGCGCCCAGCAGAAAATATTTCATCGCCGATTCTTCCGAATCTTCACGCGGCCAGGCAAAACCGGACATGATATACAACGGAATGGAGAGCAGTTCCAACGCCAGGAATACCAAAATCAGGTCATTGGCCATGCCCATGAGCATCATGCCGCTCAACGAAAACAGCAGCAGCATGTAATATTCGGGGCGCTCCAGGCCGTTGTCCCGCAGGAAATCGGTGGAAATGAGGATGGCTAACAGCCCTGTCAGCAGCAGCGTACCGTTCAGGAAGATGGCGAAGTTGTCCAGCACCACCATGGGCAGGCCATTGGCGACAAAGGTGACGCCGCCGCCGTTGAACCATTGATACACCGTCACGATGAGCGCGATCACAAGACCAACGGCCGTTAAACCCGTCGCCCAGCCCTTATTCTCATCCAACATAAACAGGTCGATCACCATGAGCAGCGTCGCCCACCCCGCCACCAGGACAAACGGCAGCAGCACATACCAGTTCACTTCAGGCGCTTCAAACATAATTCAACCCTTCTAATTGCTCTAGATTTCACGAATATACCACAGTTGAAATAAAGATTAAAGATTGACGATTGATGAGTGGCGAAAGCGATGGCAGTCCCAATCTTTAATCTTTTATCTTTTCCTGATCCAAACTCGATTTGTGTGAAACGTGCTTTGCCCCGCCATGTCGCCCAGG
>JAWOGU010000501.1:0-3995 GCA_046496595.1 Chloroflexota bacterium | reverse complement strand
AAGCCCCATCGGTTACAAGTTATGCAAATTGTCGAAACCAATACCCGGCTGCCCGCCAACCAGGTATTGAAGGTGACAACGGCCGTTTGCACTCTTGCCCATTCAGATCAGTCCAATGAATTTCCAAAAGTAAATATTCAAGGTAGTTGTGTTCTGGCTAAAGACGCTATGTTTTCTTCTAAAAAAGCCTGGGATCGATTATTTGCATAGTACGGGCTGCACGTCGTCTTCCGGCTTTACTTGCGCCAGACCGACAAAAAAGCCAACCAGCATAATGATGGAACCACTGAGATAGGGCAGGTTGACGTTCATGTCAAACAAATACCCCGCCCACAATGGCCCCACAATCCGGCCCAGGCTCATAAACGCGTTGTTTAAGCCCAGCGCTGCGCCCTGTCCGGTGGTCGCCCGCTGTGAGGTGAGCGAAGCTACCGCCGGCCGCAGCAGGGATACCGTCAGCACAAAAAAGCCGGTCGTCAGCAGCACGGTGGCATAGTTTGTCGCCAGTAGCATCAGCAAAAAACCGGCGGAACTGCCCAGCAGCGACAGTTTGATGACGAACGGTTCCCCCCAGCGCTTTGTCAGCGGGCCGATCAGTGCGCCTTGCACCAGCGCCGCCACCAATCCCACCACCACCATGATCGTGCCCACTTGTTCTGTGCCATATTCAAACTTTTGCAGGGCGTAGAGGCCAAAGATGCCCTCAAAACTGGTCAGGCCAAAACTCACCAGGAAGGCCATGAACAACAAAATACCGATAGGGCTGTGCAAAGCCTGCCACAACGACCTGGGACTCACCAGGTGAATTTTTGTTTGTTGGCGTGATTCCGCTGGCAGTGATTCCGGCAGGAAGAGACCAACCAGCGCCAGCGTTACCAGCGCCAGCCCGGCGGCAATGAAAAAAGGCAGGGCCAGCGATTCGCCAGCCAGCCAGCCGCCGATGCCCGGCCCCAGGATGATGCCCAGGCCCATGGCCGCGCCTAGTTTGCCCATGCCGCCGCCCCGTTCTTCCGGGGTGGTCGAATCGCTGACAAAGGCCATCATGGAGGGATAGGTGGCCGAGGAAAGGATGCCCGCCAGACTGCGCGCCAGGAACAGCATCCAAAACTGGGTCGCCAGGCCAAAGAGGATCAGGAAAATGGCGTAACCCGTGATGCCCAACATCAGCACCGGCTTGCGTCCCACCCGGTCAGACACGGATCCCCACACCGGGGCGAAGATGAGCTGCATCAACGAATAAACGGCCACCAGCCAGCCCAGGTCGCTGCCGGTGGCGCCCATTTTGTCAATGTAGAAGGGCATGATGGGCATGACCATGCCAAAACCGAGCATGATCACGACCATGGTGAAGGCCAGGATGAGGAGGTTGCGGCGGTTGTTGAGCGGATTGATTGGGTTAGTTGTGTTCATGGTGTCTTTTCGCTGCGTGAAGCGTGGGGCGTGAAAAACCTTCACGCCTCACGCTTCACTTTTCACGCCCCATGTCCATTTGCCAGCAGCACCACCCCTGCCGCGCCGTCTACGGTGATGATTTGGCCGCTGCGGATGCGCCGGGTGGCGACGCCGGTACCCAACACGGCCGGGATGCCGTATTCGCGGGCGACGATGGAACTGTGACTGAGCGGGCCGCCGATGTCGGTGACAACGGCCGTTGCCCGGGCAAACAAGGGCGTCCAGGCCGGCGTCGTGATGGCGGCCACCAGGATGTCGCCGGGCTGCATTTGCGCGAAATCATCCGGGCCATGCAGCACCCGCGCCGTGCCGGTGATGCGTCCCGGACTGGCGCCCACGCCGGTGATGCGGTCTGCCTCGTCCTGGCTGAGGCGGGCAGGCATCCACATCTCCACGTTCAGACCCAGGAATTTGGCTTTGGGCGGCAGCAAAGAGGGCGGGTTTGATTGTTTTCTGGCCTGCCAGAGGGCTTTGCGGGCGGCAACAACGGCAGCCATGCTGTCCAGTTCCTCGTGGCGGTCCAAAGCGGCAACGGCCGTTTCCACCTCATCCCGCTCCAGCCAATAAATCTCTTCCGCCTGCTCCAGCAAACCGGCCGCCACGCCGCGCCGCCCGATCTCCAGCAGCATCCGTTGCGCCTGCGGCCAGCCCAACCCGATGTCGGCCAGGCCATCTTCCCGCAGGGGAACCGCTTTCTGCGCCCAGGCTGCCGTCTTCTCAAACAGCCAGCGGCGCAGCCCACGCCGGTAGCGCGCCCGCATGGCGGCCATGGCCGCTTCCCGTTTTTCGCGCAGGTCCGCCTGCCGCTCATAGGGATCGCTGCCCTGGCCTCTCAGGTAAACCTGTATCGTCTCCAGCAGCGGCGCAGGGTCGTTTGCCGGGGTCGCCTTGAGGAAGTCCAGGTCGTAAAGGGTGTGGCCGAACCGGTTCAGGTGAGCGGCGAACTGCGCCTGGAAGCCGACCCATTCGGCGGCGTTTGCCCCTGCCGGGGCAGAACCATGCGCCAATGCCGCCGCCAACTGCGCCGTGGGTGTTTCCAGCAGGAATTCGGCCAGCGTTTCCTGCTCCGCCGTCCAGGCAGCCACGTCAAACAAGGATTTTTCGGCCAGAATGGGCAGGGAATCGAACCCGATCAGGAAAGTGAGCGCCGGGGGATCGTTTTCACGCCGCAGCAGTTTTTCGTACGTTTTGGTGAAGATGGTTTCGCTGGTGGTGGAGGTGGGGATGATGCCCACCTGCAAAGAATTGTAAGTGGCCATGCCAAACCGCACCAGCTCCTGCACCCCATGCCACAGGTCAACAGCGGGTGTTTCGGGTAACGGCCGTTCCTGCCAACCCGCTACTACCGCCGCATACGGACGATGCACCTGCTCCCGCCAATGGGCTTCACCATTTTTGAACAGCCTGACAATGATGACCAGGCCGCGCGTCAGCATCATGAACCACTGCTTTTTGGTGAAGTTTGTCGTCAGGTAAGCGTAGCCATTGATGGCGTAAATGACGTTTTTGACTTCCGCCGCCGGTTGACCGACGATGTAGGCAAACAATTGGCGCGTGCCTTCGTTGAGCATGGTCAGACCCGTTGTCTCGAACAGGGGCGACATGGGATCGGGCAGCAGTTCGGCGGCGCTGCCGCGCAGATACTGCCCCTTGCCGCCGGGCAAAGACCATTCAATGGGCGGCAGCGCCCCATCGCCGTCTGCGGCAGCGCCACTTAACAACCGGACTGTGCCTTGCAAGCCGTCCACCTCCACCATCTGCCCATCCCGGAGCAGGTGGGTGATGTTGTCAATGCCTGCCACGCACGGTTTGCCGTATTCGCGGGCGACCAGGGAGCCATGTTGGAGAAGACCGCCTACCTCCAGGAGGATGGCGGCGGCGTTGGCGAACAGCGGCGTCCAGCCGGGGTCGGTGGCGCGGGCGACGAGGATGTCGCCGGGCAGCACCGGTTTTTCGTCTGGTGTGTGCAAGATGTTGACCGGTCCCCGGACCACGCCGGGCGAGATAGGTTGGCCGGCCAGAGCGCCGTCGGGCGTTTCACGCCGGGGCGGGCGTAAAATTTTGCCGCGCGAGTCGAAGATGCGCGGCAGTTCGCGCACGTGGGCCAGGCGGCGCAGGTAGGCGGTGTTTTCATAGGCCAGGGCGCGCAGGTCCAGGGATGGGTCGGCCAAAGCGCGGTCTAACTGCTTGATGGTGAGGTCGAAGGCTTGTTGGGGCGTGTCTAAACGGCCGTTTTCCACCAGTTCTTCCGCCGCCGCCAGCACCCGTTTGCGGTATAAATTCAGCACCCAGATGAAGTGGTATTTGTGGCTTTCTCTCATGCCGCCAAAGGCCACCAGATGGCCGTACTGCTTGCGGAACGTTTTGGCTTTGCCTTTGCTGCGCTGCCCCAGAACCGCTTCCAGTTCGGCAAAAACCGCTTCACGCTCTGCCTGAGAGCGGGCAAAGATCGCTTCTGGGTTGTTGGCGGGGTCGTTGTTTGCGGCCAGCAGGCGCAGTTGGTTGTAGAACTGGATGGGCTGTTCATCGTAACGCGGCGTGCC
>JAWOGU010000469.1:0-2561 GCA_046496595.1 Chloroflexota bacterium | reverse complement strand
GCGGATGATGTTTTTTATAGTAACTGGCCGGACGCCCCGGTCAATGTTTCCAACACGCCACAAAACACGTCCCACCAGCCCCAGGCAGCCGTAACGGAGGATGGAGCGGCGTATATCGTTTGGGCAGAGGCGGGGCGCATCCTGGTTAGCCGCTGCGCCGGCGGCGTTTGTTCGCCGCCGTATGACGTGGCCGCCTTGACCCCTGCCTGCAACGCCGGGGCGCACGAGCGGCCGGCGATAGTCATCAACGACGCCGGAAGCGTGATGGCTGCCTGGTCGGCGGGCCAGAACGCCATCGCCTACGCCGTCTGGCAAGATGGACAGGACCCGGCAAACGGCCGTTCCGGATGTCTAACCTTTCCCGATCTACCCAACCCACAGGCGCAGTTGGCGGCCACGCCAGAGGGGTTCGCCCTTGTGGTGGCCGCGGCGCCGGATTCACCGACCGGGCCTATTTCCTGGGCATCTTTCGGGCCTGAAGGCTGGAGTAAGCCGCAGGTTGTGGGGCAAGGAGGAGCCGCAGCCGTCCACACAGCCGCAGACGGCCGTTGGCATAGCGCCTGGTGCAGCGCCGAAGGGAATCTGGTTGTGCTGGCTGAGGGCGAAAGTGCGGCAACGCTGGTGGCGAGCGGCTGCGCGGCACGCCCGGCGCTGGTGGAAGATGCTGCGGAGCGCCTGCACGTGCTATACGCTGCCGGGCAGCTTGATAACAATTTTGGCCGCCCGCAAGCCATGTCGGCGTTGCTGGAAGTCATTCGCCAGGAAGATCAGTGGACGGAACCGGCGCTGGTGGCGCGAACGGAAACGCCTGTTGTCCCGGTAGCAGGGCGTGATTCGGACGGGGCACTGCATTTGTTCTGGCAAGAAGCCTCTGACGGTGTATCAACCCTTGCCTACACCACGCAGCCGGTTTATGACTGTGGCGACGCGCCGTTGGCTGGGCCGGCGGCGGCCATGCTGGCGACCATCGAAGGGGGCGCGTTTTACCCGGCCGGTTATCAGTCGCCATTTTGCCACAACCGGTATGATGGTCTGGTGTATATGCCGCGCCCGGTAACGGCCGTTGCCTCGCTGTCACCTGACCAACAAGACGGTTTCGACCAGACAGCCGATCTGTTGACGCAGGCGCGTTATGAAGTGCTGTTTTCCAATATGCAGTGGGACCCGGACGAACGTGAACTCAGTCCCGGTTTTCGTCTGGCTGAGGCTGTGGCGCAACTCTATCAGCAGGTAAAGGCCAATCCGGCTGCCTATCCCAGAGGGATGACCGTGCGCATTTTGCTGGGCAACTATCCCAACCTGGCGTCCCTGCAATATGGCGACCAGATATGGGGTCTGACACGCGATCTGGCCGAGGCCGGAGTGGAAACGATGGCCGACCCGGCGATTGGCTGGAAGCTGGAAATAGGCAACTACGCGGGTAGTTTTCCCCACAGCCACACCAAATTTGTTGTGATTGATGGCAAAACGCTGCTGACAGCCGGGTACAACATTTCCTGGTTTCATTTGCCCCAAGATGATCCCTCCGGGCGCGGTGAAGGGCTGACCGACCTGGGCATCATTCTCACCGGACCGGTGGCGCAAACCGGGTTGATGGTATTTGACGATATGTGGGCAGGGGCCAACCAGCTATCCTGCGGCGAGATGGATGTGGACCGGCTGCAAGAGGTCTGCGAATGGACGAAGGGGGAAGTGAGCCATACGCCGGAAGTCTTGCGCTATTACCCGACAGACAGCGAGGACGCCGCCTTTGCCATCTATCGCACGGGCAGTTACAAGGAAGCGGATGAAGCTTATATAGCCGCTATTCGCGCGGCCAGTTCATCGATCGACGCCATCCACGTCAACTTTTCGGCGGACCTGATCTGCTTGGTGAATCTGGTGTCGCCGGGGGTGTGTGATTATGAGAGCGCCGTCTCTTATATGAAGGGGCTGCTGGACGCGGCTGAACAAAATGGAATCAGGATTCGAGTGATTGTGGAAAACGCCAATATGAACGGGCTGGAGAACCGGGTTGGCCTGGGCATTTTACAGGATGAAGTGACCCGGCGCGGCCTAGATGGGCAAATAGAGGTGCGCTTTTTTAACGGCCGTTTGCACACCAAGTCGGCGCTCGTTGACGGGGATCTGCTCATCGTTGGCAGCCAAAACTTTCATTACAGTTCCTTCGGCGAAGGTGGACTGCTGGAATTTAACGCCGCTACCACCGCGCCAGAGGCCATAGACACCTACCAGGCGATGTTCGACTATTACTGGGAACAGGCAATACCAGCGGCGGAAGCGCGCTGGGGAGAAGCCGCAAGTGACTAAAAAACGAAAAAGGAAAAGAATATGTCTCGTTTATTATCTGGAACACGTTATTTGATTATTGTGCCCATCATTGGGCTGGCTATGGCGGCCACCGTCTTTTTTGTCTTTGGTGGATTTGGCCTGATTAGTCTGTTGGTGACCACCCTGCTGCACGGCGCAGAAGCTCACAGCGAAATCCCATTTGAAGTGGAAATTGTGGAGTACGTCCATACGTTTTTGATTGGCACGGTGCTGTACATAACGGCCGTTGG
>JAWOGU010000464.1:0-5183 GCA_046496595.1 Chloroflexota bacterium | reverse complement strand
CAAAGCGTAAACCAGGATCATGACCATGCCCCAACCAACAACGCCATCAGAACAACTCGCCGCCCTTATCCCCGACATTCACCAGTTCGCCCAGTTTGTCGTGGCAGAAATCCTCGCTTACCAACCCGACCTGCTCATCGGTCTGGCCCACTCCGGTTGGCTGCCCGTGCTAGCTGCGCAGGTGGTCTGGGAGACGCAGCAGGACGCTCCTTTCCCGCCCACCCTGCGCCTCAATTTCGGCCAGGAAAAGCTAGACCCCCACGTCACGCTCTGGGGTCAAACCGACCATAACGAGCTTGGTCTGGACCGCGCGCCCACCCCCTTCCTGGCCCATGTCCTCTACTGGGCGGGGGAGCAGGCGCAGTGGCGCGAAGAACTGGTGGAACTGGTAACGGCCGTTCTCGGCCCCCACCATACCCCGCAGCGCATCCTCGTGGTGGATGAGGGCATCATGGACGCCACCACCTACTGGCCGCTGATGGGTCTGCTCACGGCTGTCTACCCCCAGGCGGACATCCTCTTCAGCCCTGGCTGCTTCCTCCATTGGGGCAACAAGGCCACCGCCGCCTGGCTGGAGCAGCATGCGCCTGACGTCATGCCCCAACTCGAAGCGGCGCGGGCGCAACTGGCTGAATTTGGCCCAGAACGGCGGCAATTGCACGACGCGCTGCGCTGGGTCGCCGCCGGCACGGAGGATGACGACCCCCATTCTCTGCACTGCGCGCCGGTGGGTGAAGATGGTCAATCGGTGCGTCTGCTCAGCGCCTACATGCCCGTCGCCCAATGGCTGCGCATTGCACCCTGGGCACATACCTTCATCCTGCACGCGATCCAACAATTGGCGTTGACACAGTCTGACCCACTGTCGCCCAAAAGACGCTGGAGCTTTCAATTCAACCAACGCACTGGCCTGCCCGCCGACATCACCCTTATGCGCCTTATGTGGCAAAAAGGCAGCTTCACCCGGCGAGACGTGGCCGCCTGGGGCAACTTTTCCCCGGCCAAAGCCAGCCGGAAACTGCGCTCACTGTACTATGACGCCTCCATTGCCGCCCTGGGGTGGGGTGGAGGCACGCGCTACGCACTCGACCCGGTTTACTGCCCGAAATTTGCCGAAACCTACGGCGGACCAAACAATAACGCCTACTGGATCGTACCGGACAGACTGCTGGTTGGGCCGCACCCACTCACCGCCGAAGGATTCTGTGACAGTGTCCAGCAGGGTTTGGTCTGGTTGCAGACCCAGGGCGTCACGTTTCTCCTGGATATAGCCGGCCCCATAGATCTTCCCTGGCAGCACGGGGGCGATATGGCTGCCCACCTGCAAGCTTACGCCGCAGAACACCAATACGCTTTTAACTACCAGCAGATCCCCTGGTCACCGCATAAAACGCCCACTCCTGACCAACTCCATCAAACGCTGCACACGCTGGAAAGCGCCCAGATGGCCGGGCACGCGGTCTATCTCTACTCTTATCGAGGTACAGGCCGCGCCGCCCTGGCCGCCGCGGCTCACCTGGTGGGACAGGGGCGCTCTCCCTGTGACGCCTGGCGCTTTCTGTGCCAACAGTGGGCGCAGACAGTCTGGGGGCCGTATCGCCGCCTGCCGGATACCGAAGGACAGCGCCGCTTTCTGCTGAGCCTGGAGGAGTGGCTTTAATTGGCCTCTCACTCCCGTAGCGTAGGGCAGCATCGCGCAACACCTGAGGTGGCTTGACGGCCAATCAAGACGGCGGGAAAGGTTCGTTTGACATTCGGTGGCATGTCCGGAATTCCTCACTGGCTCCGAAAAACAAACAGCCCTCTTCCTGAAGATTCAAGAAGGGGGCTGCGCTGCCAGAAAGTCAGCCATCGGCTTAACCGACGTGGATTTTTTCGCTGATACTCTCTTGCGGCATGACGAGCCACAAAATGGCGTAAACCAGGATGCCGTGGCCGCCGAAGATGGTCAGCAAGACAAAGAGCAGGCGTACCAGCGCCGGATCGATGTCCAGGTATTCCGCCAGGCCGGCAGCCACACCGGCTACCATGACGTCGTCGTTTGAGCGTGTTAATTTCTTGTTCATGATCATTTCCTTCCTTATATTGTCGGGCGCACTGCCCGTTCGTGTTTAGATGTGTCTTTCACCAGGCTTTACGCGAAGGCGGCGTTTCGGGTTGTAGGATTTTTGGATAATCGGGCGACAAGGAAGCTGTCAAATACAGTACAGGTCTGGCCGAGAAACGGCCGTTTCCACCAAAACAGACTGCACACACAACGCCTCAATTTTTTCTGCTCTGTGGCAGTTGGCGTCAAATGAGGCCGCAGCACCGCCACTGTTTGCTCCATAACTGCGGCCCTCTTGTGTTTCAAAGAACATCAGCCGATTAGCCGGCCATAAGTTGACAAGCAAGCTTTCTCGCTATAATTAATAGAACGGCATTCGTTGGTCTTTCACAATTTCGAGGGAGATCCCAGACAGTGCATGTCGATCTCCTGGAGTGGTTGGGGAACCTGATTGAAAAAGTCCTTCGGTTTTTTTGCCGCCGCTTGCACCTTTTTATTTCTTTCACAATAAGAACAAGGAGACAAAATGAGACAAAATTTGTTCATGATGGGACGTCAATGGCAGACACGGTTTGCCTGTTGACAATGAGCAGTACCCGCCAGGCCGTAACGGCCGTTTTCATCAACGAAGTTCATTAAGCTCATACCGATGTCGATAATCTCAAAGAGGCAATTGAAATCACTGCCTCTGCTGGCGCATATCTCACGCTGATGATGCGTTCAGCATCTTCGTTGTAGACGACCTCATCCTCGCCAACTTCATACCAGCAACCTGACAATTACCTATCGTTAGAATTATATGAGGCCAGCCGTAAATCTGGCTCCTTATCAGTCAAATATAAATCAGGAGAAAAATGAAAATGAATCAAAGATACCTTTTATTCATAGCGCTCACCCTATCTTTAGCTGTCTTGTTGGGGGCAGGCGCAAGCACAAATGCGGCTGCGACAGATCTATTCATTTCCGAATACATTGAAGGCAGCAGCTTTAACAAAGCCATCGAAATCTACAATGGTACCGGCAGCGCTGTAGATCTGGCCGCCGGCTCCTATTCCCTGGAGCTGTACAGCAATGGCTCCGCCACTGCCAGTCAGGCCGCCGCCCTCTCCGGCGCCATTGCCGCTGGCGACGTTTTTGTTTTGGCCCACGCTTCAGCCGCTCCGGCCATTCTGGCCGAAACAGATGTGACCAACAGCACTGTCATTAACTTCAATGGGGATGACGCCGTAGTCTTGCGCAAAAATGGGGTCGTCATTGATGCGTTTGGTCAGATTGGGGTTGACCCCGGCTCTCAATGGCCCGGCGGCGGGCAGGATGATACACTGCGCCGCGCCGAAACCGTCTGCGCAGGCGACGCCAACCCTAACGATGTTTTTGACGCTGCGGTCGAATGGGTAACCTTTGCCGTCGATACCTTTGATGGGCTGGGCAGTCACAGCGCTACTTGTGGTGGGGGTTCAGCAGACCCTGTTATCATCATCAATGAAGTAGACTCGGATACCCCCGGCACGGATGTGCTGGAGTTTGTGGAACTGTATGATGGCGGCGTTGGCAACAGCGCGCTCGACGGCTTGACGGTTGTTTTCTACAACGGCAGCAATGACCTGTCTTATGCTGCTTACGATTTGGATGGCTTCAGCACCGATGCCAATGGCTACTTTCTGTTAGGCAATGCCGGTGTTGTACCGGCGCCCTCGATAGTTTTTGCCAGTAACGGGCTGCAAAATGGGGCAGATGCGGTGGCGCTATATGCTGATGACGCCGCCAACTTCCCGGCAAACACTCCGATTACGACCGCCAATCTTCTCGACGCCATTGTCTATGATACAAGCGATGCCGACGATGCTGGATTATTAGTCTTGCTTAATGCCGGCCAGCCGCAAGTCGATGAAAACGGCGGAGGCGATGGCGCCAATCACTCCAATCAGCGCTGCCCGAATGGCAGCGGCGGCGCGCGGAATACCGACGCCTATGCCCAGTTTGCGCCCACGCCTGGCGACATCAACACTTGCGTCATCCCGATTACACTCGTCAAGATTCATGAAGTTCAAGGGAATGGGTCTGCCAGCCCTCTGGTGGGAGCCACTGTTGCCATTGAAGGCATTGTCGTTGGTGACTTCCAGGATGGCGCTGCAGGCACGAACGGCGACTTGAATGGCTTCCATGTTCAGGAAGAGGATGCCGATATGGATGCAGACCCCGCGACCTCTGAAGGTATCTTTGTATTCAATGGCAGTTCGCCCGCTGTAGATGTTCAGATCGGCGACCTGGTGCGCGTGGAAGGTGTTGTTTCTGAATTCAACGGCCTGACGGAGATCACATCCTTCACGGGCGTTACCGTTATCAGCAGTGGCAATGCCTTGCCCACGACATCTGTTTTGTCATTACCAGTAACAAGTGTTGACGCCTTCGAAGCCTACGAAGGGATGTTGGTCACATTCCCCCAGGCGCTCGTCATTTCAGAATACTTTAACTTTGACCGTTTCGGCGAGATCGTATTGACTTCCGAGCGACGCCTCACGCCGACCGCCCAATTCGAGCCTGGCCCCGATGCGATTCAAGCCGCGCAAGATTTTCTGCTCAACAAAATCACCCTGGATGACGGCCGTACCAGCCAAAACCCTGACCCAGCTATTCATCCGAATGGAGGCGTTTTCGATCTGACGAATCTGTTCCGTGGTGGCGATACGGTGGCAAATGTGACCGGCGTGATGGACTATTCCTTTGGCCTTTATCGCATTCAGCCCACCCAAGGCGCAGATTACACCAGTGCGAATCCACGCACGGCGACGCCAGACCCTGTGGGCGGCGACATCAAAGTTGCCAGCTTCAATGTGTTGAACTACTTCACCACATTGGACTATCCCACCGGAGATCCACTGGACAATAAGTGCGGGCCGCTGGAAAACCAGGAATGTCGCGGTGCGGATGCCGATCAGCCTCTTGAGTTCACACGCCAACGTGACAAGATCATCGCTGCATTGACTGCGATTGATGCGGATGTGGTCGGCTTGTTGGAGATTGAAAACAATGTGAACGACGATGCCGTCATTGACCTCGTCAATGGTTTGAACGCAGCATATGGCGCCGCTGTCTATGATTATGTGAGCACTGGTCCTGTTGGAACGGATGCCAT
>JAWOGU010000537.1:0-3592 GCA_046496595.1 Chloroflexota bacterium | reverse complement strand
CTGTGATGCTTGAGACCTTCCAAAATTGCACAATAAAGATATACTTTGTGAAATCCAAACTTCAGGAACTCTAGCGACTCTCCGATCGGTGTTAGTGAGGCAGACGTCCGAAGTATTATTTTCAAGGAGTAACCATGAAGGACTTTCTCGCAATTTCCGATTATTCATCGGAAGAAATCCAGGATATGCTCGACCTGGCTGTCGACCTCAAGAAGGAGTATTTCAAGAAGGGGAATAGTGTTCATCTGTGTCCCAAAAACATCTGGAACTTAGCTATGACCCAAATCATCTCCCACATCCACACCACCAGCGCCGATTACAAAAGCAATTACGCCCACAACAAGGCGCTGGCCGAACAGCTTTGCGAACGCCAGCGGCAGGCCGCCGCCGACCGCCCGCAGGCCGCCATCGAGCGCCACCGCGCCCGCGGCAAACTACTGGTACGTGAACGCATCGAAGCCATCCTCGACGACAATTCCCCCTTCCTGGAACTTTCACCGCTGGCCTGCTGGGAGATGCACCACGGCGAAGCGCCCGGCGCCGGTATCGTCACCGTCGTGGTGCGTATTCAGGGGGTGGAGTGCATGGTCATCGCCAACGACCCCACCGTTAAGGGCGGCACTTACTTCCCGGAGACGGTGAAAAAACATCTGCGCGCTCAAACCATCGCCGAAGAAAACCGCCTGCCCTGCATCTACCTGGTTGATTCCGGCGGCGCGTTTCTGCCCCAACAGGCGGATGTTTTCCCGGATCGGGACCATTTTGGGCGCATTTTTTACAACATCGCCCGCCTGTCGGGGCAGCAAATTACGCAGGTGGCGGCCGTGCTGGGGTCTTGCACGGCGGGCGGGGCCTACATCCCCGCCATGTGCGACGAAACGATCATCGTGCAGGGCAACGGCACTATTTTTCTGGGCGGACCGCCGCTGGTGAAAGCAGCCACCGGCGAAGAAGTGACGGCCGAGGAATTGGGCGGGGCGGACGTGCACACCCGTCTCAGCGGCGTCGCCGACCATTTTGCCGAGGACGAAACGGAAGCGCTGGCAAAAGTGCGCGAAATCGCCAGCCATTTCAACCGGCGCAAGCAGATGCCGGTGGCTCTGCAAACGCCGCAAGACCCGGCTTATGATCCGGAGGAATTGTACGGCGTCATCCCCGCCGACTCCCGCCACCAGTATGACGTGCGTGAGGTGATTGCCCGGCTGGTGGATGGTTCCCGTTTCAGCGAGTTCAAGGCGCGCTACGGCCTGACGCTGGTGTGCGGCTTTGCCCACATTTTTGGCATTCCGGTAGGCATTGTGGCGAACAACGGCCTGCTGTTCAGCGAGTCGGCGCAAAAGGCGGCGCACTTTATTCAACTGTGCGGGCAGCGGGGCACGCCGCTGTTGTTCATGCAAAATATCACGGGTTTTATGGTGGGGCGGCAGTATGAAAGCGGAGGCATTGCCAAAGACGGGGCGAAGATGGTAACGGCCGTTTCCACCGTCAACGTACCGCGCATTACCCTCTTCCATGGGGTCAGCCACGGAGCGGGCAACTACGGCATGAGCGGGCGCGGCTACGACCCGCGCTTTCTATTCACCTGGCCCAACAGCCGCATCAGCGTCATGAGCGGCGAGTCGGCGGCTAACGTGTTATGGACGGTGGGGCAGGACCGCGTCTTGGGCAAGCTGGCAGATCGTTCGGCGGAAGCCATCGCCGCCGCCGAAGTGGAATTCAAGCGCCCCATCCTGGAGAAGTACGCCCACGAAAGCAGCCCCTACTTCGCCACCGCCCGCTTGTGGGACGACGGCATCCTGGACCCGGCCAAAACGCGGAAGGCGCTGGCCCTGGCGTTTTCGGCGGCGTTGAATGGGGAGATGGGAAACGGCCGTTACGGCACCTTCCGCATGTAAAAGTCTGTAAGTTTTGTCAGGGATAGGTTGGGGAGAACGGCCGTTTTTCAAGCTAACACAAAGATATGAGTAGAGGAGTTAATCCTTTGTATGGTCCTTATGATTTTCAGGGTGAGGCATACTGTGGCAATAGATTGTCGTTTAGTTATCAGTGATAAGAAACGGCCGTTATCCGCTAGTTGTTCTCATCTAATAATTAAAAACGGTTCCAGGCCGTAAAAAGACGAAGTGGATTTACAAAGCCAATGCTTGCCGCAAGCAATTTTCAACTGCATGTAAATCCTCTAAAGAAAGATGACCTACATGATAAACGATGAGAGAAGGTTCGATAGCCGCCAGTTTAGGACGTACAAATGAAGGCTTCGGTAATCCAGCCGCCGCCCAATCTATCAACAGATAATCAATTTGAGAATTTACATTGCTGATTTGAGAAGAAACGTAAGCAAGCAGCAATTCTGAACGTACTTGATGGTAAAGCTGACTGCTGACAATAACAGCAGGCCGTGTTTTGGCAGCAGTTAAATCGGTAAACGGAAACGGGATAAGAACAATATCACCCCGCTGATGGCTGGTCATAAAGCTCTTTCCAATTGTCGTAAATGGCGTCTTCTGCGTTATTCCAATCAACTTCAAATGCAGCCAAAGAAAGATGCTGCCAATCAACTTCATCACCGGCTTCGGTAGCAACAATACTGTCGAGCAGCAATTTAGCTAGAACCAATTTCTCTTGTGCATTCAGTCTATTGACAAGCTGCCATGCCTGATTTATTTGTGGAGAAACATTTCCAGCTAACAAAGTCGTTCGCAACCTCCGTGGTTCATTTCACTGGATTATACCACACCCGGGTTCCACCCCATTTGAGCAAATAACACATTCCCCCATCACTTCCACTTCGTTAGAATCGTTTCACGCTGGAACGATTTCACGCTCAAATACACCAGCACCACATCCGCCAGCAGCACCAGTAGCCCCAACACCAAAACCAAGCGAGCATCCACGATCAACCAGCCCATCGACTGGCCTAAAATCAGCAAAATAATGGGCAGAATGACAAAAGCCGCCAACTGTTCGGCGGCGCGTGGGTCGGTCACTCTGGAAGAAACCATCACCGCCACGCTCACAGCCATCAAGCTCATCAACGGCCCCACCACAAAAATCGCGATCAGCCACATCGGATCCATCGCCAATGCAAAAACTTCCGCGCTCACCAGCAGCCAGGCGCTCAACACGTACAGTAAAAACGCTATCCAGGTGATCAACACAGCCGGTATACAGGCCGCCAATATCTTGCCCAGCAGCAGTTCCGTGGTGCTGATGGGGGTGGCAAGCAGCGGCTCCAGACTGCGTGACGTTTTCTCTCCCACGATGCTGTACGCGGCAATCGTCACCGGTACGATCACCGGTATCATCATAAACATGAGTGTGTACAGGTTAAGCATGTAGAGCGAGGCGCAGTCCATTTCCTCCAAACCCATACACAGTTCGCCGAAAAACTCCATGTCCTGGGAATTCATGGCAGAAGTGGCTTCGCCGGCAAAACCCTGAGTGATGACCAACGTGATAATCGGCAGCGCCAAAAAGATAAGCGGTAGAAACGCCACCGTAAACAGTACCAGCCGGTTTTTGAAAACTTCGGACCACTCTTTACTAATAATTGTTCTAATTTTTTGTATCGACATCACGCCTCGTTTACCAA
>JAWOGU010000298.1:0-5809 GCA_046496595.1 Chloroflexota bacterium | reverse complement strand
CTTGTAAAAAAATGAGAGTTCAATAGGCGGCAGGGGAACGGCCGTTACCGCCCACATATCACCAAATCACTGATACAGCATATTTGGCAATTTCGGGATCGGCTGTAAGTATGGGCATATTCTCCAATTGGCTTTGGACGATTAACAAGCGATCAAATGGGTCTTGATGAATATCAGGTAACTGATATACGGCGGCCGCGTGACTTAGCTGGATGGGTAAAGCCGTAAAGTGGTGCAGGCTAAGGCGATGGGCGACATATTGATCAGGTGGTTCAGGCAATTCTAAACGCCCTTTGCCATATTTGATGCTTATTTCCCAAACAGTGGCGGCACTGACAAAAATCTCATGGTCGTCAGCGGCAATAAATTCTCGTGCCGTTGGTGAAAGATCAGGTGCATCCAAATTCCACCACAAGAAAGTGTGTGTATCTAGCAAAGCCCTCATGCTTCAAACTCCGGCAAGGGATCATCGAAATTGGCTTTAATAAGCACACGACCGGCATCGTTGCCTGGCACTCGCCGTATTGGCGCATCTTGAACAGGGGATAGGATGGCGATGGGCTTACCGGCTTTGGCGATAATAATTTGTTCGCCGCTCATCACGCGCAGCAGTAATTTTGATAGATGGGTTTTGGCTTCGTGTATATTTACAATTGTCATCTTGCACCTTGCCCACATCATAAACTAAGCGGTTAGCTAAGTCAAGGTTGGCTGATAAACGGCCGTTATCCTCCGCTATCAAGGTCAACTCAACACAGAAGGGTATCAGCAGGCATCTGTTCTACTGTAAAACAGTGAACAGTAAACAGTGAACAGTATTCAGTAACTCGCTGCCCCACTGAACAGTGTACACTGTACACCGTTCACTGTACACTGTACACTGTTCACCGCCATTCAGTCTCCAAAACTCGTCCCCACCCGCCGCGCCGAATCCACCCAGGGATGATCCAACGGCACCGTTTTGCGCCGGCCTACCACCTGCGCCAGCGGTACCGGCTCCGTCCCTTCGCCGCGAGCCGCCACCATCACCCCGTAAATATCCCGCTCAATATAGCTCACACAAGCCGTGCCCAACCGCGTCGCCAGCAGCCGGTCCACCGTAGACGGCGTGCCGCCGCGCTGCACATACCCCAAAATCGTCACCCGCGATTCCAGACCTGTCAACTCCTCCAACTGCCGGGAAATGCGCAGCGTACTGTCCTTTTGCTGTCCTTCCAACCGGGCGATTTCGCTTTTCGCCTCGTTTTTTTCTTTTTTCTTTTTTGCTTTTTCCTTCTTCGCTGTGGCCTCCGCAAAGGCTTCGGCTTCCGTAAGCGACATGGCGCCCTCCGACACCGCCACAATGCTGAACCGGCTGCCATGCCGGCTGCGCCGCCGGATCGCTTCCGCCACCTTTTCAATGTTATAAGGGATTTCAGGAATCAGAATCACGTCCGCACCGCCGGAAATACCGGCGCCCAACGCCAGCCAGCCGGCGTTATGCCCCATAATTTCCACCACGATAATGCGATGATGGCTGTGCGCCGTGGAATGCAGGCGGTCGATGGCTTCGGTGGCGATACCCAGCGCCGTGTCGAAGCCAAACGTGGTATCCGTCATAACCACGTCATTGTCGATGGTTTTGGGCAAGGTGATGACGTTCAGTCCTTTTTTCATCAAGCGGTAAGCGTTTTTGGCGGTGCCGCCGCCGCCCAGGCAGACCAGCACGTCCAGGTTATACTTCTGGTAAACATCCACCATGGCGTCGGTCATGTCCATCGTTTTGCCGCCGAGCGGTATTTTATGCGGCTTGTCGCGGCTGGTGCCTAAAATCGTGCCGCCCACGGTCAGAATGCCCGATAACACACTTTCTTCCAGCGACATGGTGCGGTTTTCCATCAAGCCGCGAAAGCCATCCCGAAACCCAATCACGTTAAATCCGGCGCGATGCGCCGCTTTGCCCACCCCGCGAATGGCGGCGTTCAGTCCGGGGCTGTCGCCGCCTGCTGTCAGAATCCCAACATATTTGGACATGATTTCCTCCAAGTTAGAGTGCAGAGATAGAGATAGAGATAGAGATAGAGTGAAAGAAGGTGCAGCCTTCTCGGTTCTTCTCTATCTCATAAGCTGCCCGCGCAGAATGGTGACGGCCTGACCTTGCAGAAGCACGCGGTCGCCTTGCAGGGAGACACGAATCAGCCCGCCGCGCGGGGAAGCCTGGTAAGCGGTGAAGCTGCTTTTGCCCAGCTTACCGGCCCAATACGGCCCCAGGCAGCAGTGGGCGGAACCGGTAACGGGGTCTTCGTCGATGCCGGAACCGGGGGCGAAGAAGCGGGAGACAAAGTCCAGTCCGGCCGTCTCGGCGCGGGCAGTGACCATGACGCCGCGCACGCCCAGGGTGCGCAGGGCAGCGAAATCCGGCGTTAGCTGGCGCACGGCCGTTTCCGAATCCAGCTCCACGAGGTAGTCAAAGGCATTACGGCCCACGTACACCGGCTCCACGCCCAGCGCCGCTGCCAGTCCGGGCGGGCTGTCTGCTGCCTGTTCCGGCTTGGCGGGGAAATTGAGCGTGATCCAATCGTGGTCGAGAACGGCCGTTAACAACCCGCTCCTGGTATGAAAACGCGCTTCTTCAGCCGCCGCCAGATAACCCGCTTCCCACAGCACATGGGCGCTTGCCAGGGTAGCGTGACCGCACAGATCCACTTCCACCGCCGGTGTAAACCAGCGCAGCCCATAGCCGTCCGCCTGCGGAACCAGGAACGCCGTTTCCGACAGGTTCATCTCCTGCGCCACGTTCCGCATCCAATCGTCGGCCGCCGCTTCCTTTAATAAACACACCGCCGCCGGATTCCCGGCAAACGGCTTATCCGTAAACGCATCAACTTGATAGAGTTCGATCATGGTTCATCCTTATAGAGCTGTTAGCTGTTAGCTGTAAGCCAACAGCTAACAGCTAACAGCCCTTTTGCCTCTTTCTCGGCGGGCAGGCCATTGCGCCAGGTGTAATCGGCGGGGCGGGTGCGCAGCCAGACCAGGGTGTCGCGTATGGTGTCGGCCAATGGGCGGTAAATCAGGCCGTTGGCCCGCGCTTTGCGGCAGTCGACGCCGCCAAACGCCGCGCCGTCGTCGCCGGGAAGCCACAGGGGCAGTTCAGTCCAGGGCGCTATCTCGTTTTCCAAGATGAACGCCTCGTCTACCCAGGTGAAGACGGCATCGCTACCGCTGACTTCCCGGCAGGTGTGCAGCAGCGTTTGCATAGGCAGGGGCGCGGCCGGACCGGTGGCGTTGTAGGCTCCGGTCAACTGCCGTTCCGTCGCCTGCACGGTCCATTCGGCCAGATCGCGCACGTCGATGAACTGCACGGGCGCATCCGGGCTGCCGGGAGCGAGTACTTCGCCGCCCTGCGCCACCCGGTAGGGCCAGTAGCTGAAACGGTCGGTGGGGTCGTGCGGACCAACGATTAGACCGGCGCGCACCTGGAGGGAACGGCCGTTCATGGCCTCGTCCACCACTTTTTCACACAGCACCTTGAGCGGTCCATACGTCTCGCCGTCGATGGTCTCGATGGTTTCGTCGGACATCGTGGCTAATGGATGGGCTTCGTCTATGCCCGCCCGGTTAAAATCCGCATAAACCGAAATGGACGAAATGAAGGTGTAGTGCGCCACGGCGTCCGCCAGCAGCCGGGCGGAATCGCCCACCAGGCGCGGCACATAGCCGCAGGTATCGATGACGGCGTCCCAGCGCCGCCCGCGCAGAGCATCCAGACCGCCGTCCCGGTCGCCGCGCAGGTTTTCCAGCGCCGGATACAAATCCGGGCCGCTCTGTCCCCGGTTGAACAGGGTGATTTCATGGCCGCGCCGCAGGGCGGCGTCCACCAGGCCGCGGCCTAAAAAGCGGGTGCCGCCGAGAATGAGTAGTTTCATGGGAACCTCCGAAGATGATTGATGAACGATGAATGACGAAGTGTGTAACTTCTGGCGGAGAGGGCAGCGAATGCGGTGGTTTGTCCAGAAAAATCTCTGCGTCCTCCGCGCCTCCACGGTTAATATTATTGAAGCATAGCGAATGAGATAAACCTTGTCTACCTAAAACTGCCGTTTCCCGTTAAAATAGCCGCATCTTTACACATCTACTTTTTCCCCCGGAGGGATTTATGAACGTACAAGTACAGCAAGGCAGTATTCAAGAAAATACCGCCGATACCATCATCGTTAATTTATTTGAGGGCGTCACCACGCCCGGCGGCGCGACCGGCGCAGTGGACCAGGCGCTCAACGGCGCCATCAGCGAACTGATTGCCAGCGGCGATCTGACCGGCAAGGCAGGCGAGGTGGCGGTGCTTTATCCACGCGGCCTCATTCCGGCCAAACGGGTGCTTGTGGCGGGCATGGGCGAACGCGAGAACTACGATCTGGAAGGCGTGCGCCAGACGGCGGCTGCCGCCATGCAGCGCGCCCGGGATCTCAACGCCAAAGAAGTGGCAACGATTGTGCATGGCGCCGGGATTGCCGGGCTGCCCGCAGCGGCGGCGGCCCAGGCCACTGTGGAAGGCTCACTGCTGGCGCTGTACACCTATGACAAGAAAGAAAACGAAGGTATCACCGGCCTTACCCTGGTGGAATTTGACGAGAGCAAGCTGGCTGATATAGAGCAGGGCATGAACCGGGCAACGGCCGTTGTGGCCGGGGCAACGTTGGCGCGGGATCTGGTTAACATGCCGCCTAACGTGGCGACGCCCAAGAAACTGGCCGAAACCGCTACCCAAATCGCCGAAACCTACAACATGGGTCTGATTGTGGGCGGGCGCAAATGGGCGGCCAAACACAACATGGGCGCGTTCCTGGCGGTGGCGCAGGGCGCTGGGTTCCCGCCCAAATTTATCGTCCTGGAACACAACGGCGACCGTGAAGATCTGCCAACCATTGTGCTGGTGGGTAAGGGAATCACCTTCGACACCGGCGGCATCTCCATCAAACCATCGGCCGACATGGGCGCCATGAAGTCGGACATGGGCGGAGCGGCGGCGGTGTTGGGCGCCATGAAAACGGTGGGCATGCTCGATCTGCCGCTGCGCGTCATCGGCATTACGCCCTGCACCGAAAACATGCCGGACGCCCAGGCTTACCGTCCCGCTGACGTGGTTAAGGCCAGCAATGGCAAGACCATCGAAATCATCAGCACCGACGCTGAAGGGCGCCTGGTGCTGGCCGACGCCCTGGTTTACGCGCAAAAGTATGAACCGGACGCTGTCATTGATCTGGCGACGCTTACCGGCGCTTGCGTGGTGGCGCTGGGGGCGGGCATGGCGGCTGGCCTGTTCAGCAGCAGCGACGCCCTGCGCGATAAACTGCTGGCTGCCAGCGAAGCCACCCATGAACGGTTGTGGCCGCTGCCTCTGTGGGATGATTACCAGAAAGCCATTAAATCAGACGTGGCGGACATGAAAAACAGCGGCGGGCGCATGGGCGGCGTGGCGACTTCGGCCATTTTCTTGAAGCAGTTTGTGGCCTACGATGCCTGGGCGCACCTGGATATTGCCGGCATGGCGCTGAAGGATAAGCCGGAAGGATATGTGACCAAGGGCGGCACCGGGTTTGGCGTGCGCCTGTTGGTGGATTTGTTGCAGAACTGGGGGGAGAAGGAGTAAGCGGTTGGCTATAGGCTGTAAACTATAAGCTATAAGCCAACAGCTAAGAGCTAACAGCTAAAAGCTATAAGCCAACAGCCAACAGCTACGCGCATGAAAGAAACGGCCGTTTTGCCCCACTTAACCACACGCTGGTTAGGCCATAGTTATCACTTCTTGGAGACGACGACGTCTACC
>JAWOGU010000290.1:0-11440 GCA_046496595.1 Chloroflexota bacterium | reverse complement strand
GTCGCCACACTCGGTCCCCAACCAGTTGCCGTCATGGATCGCATCCGCGAATTGTCCATTGAATGCATCTTAGGCAATCACGACTTCTTCTTGCTAGAGCCTTCCGTGCTGCATGAATACATGGATGCGCCCTGGTTCGCCGACTCTATCGCCTGGTGCGCTCAACAGCTTCGACCCCAAGATTTCAGCTTCATCCGCTCCTTTAAACCCATTATAGAAATACCCATGCCAGATCAGCACAAACTGCTTTGCTTTCACGGGTCACCCAAGTCAAATACCGACATCATCCTGGCCATGACACCCCCCACAACCGTAGACGAACTGTTGGGTGGTCACAAAGCAACCGTCATGGTCGGCGGGCATACCCACATGCAAATGATGCGTCAGCATAAAGGCATCATGCTCGTGAATGCCGGCAGTGTTGGCATGCCCTTCGAGCAAGCCCTCTTCATCCATGCCCCCAGATATCTCCCCTGGGCAGAATACGCCATCGTCACCTGTCAAAATGATGTTGTCAGCGTGGACTTACGCCGGGTACCAGTATCTGTAAAAGACCTCGTCCTGGCAGCCGAAAATAGCGGCTTTCCAGACTCCAGTGATTGGGTAAAAAACTGGATGCTGCCCGGCGATCTGCTCTAGATCATTACCAAAAAGCCTTCAATTTTTCGGTAAACGTTGTTTGCCCACGGTTCCTTAGTTGCCAGATCGCCTCGTTTGACGATAATTAAATGAGAGAAGTCCTTGTCATGTTTTGTAACCCCACATGGTCAGCCAGATGAAAACACGATCCATGTGTGAACCTTTGGAAAAACACCTTAATGGTTATCATTTTTATTAACCACACCATTTCCCAAAAGGGATTTAGATCCCTCAATAAACATTAGGAGAAACATAATGGAAAAAAGCATTGTTAAAGTGGCAGTCACTGGGGCTGCCGGACAAATTGGGTATTCTTTGCTGCCGCGTCTGGTATCAGGTGAAGTATTTGGGCCAAATACAAAAGTTTCACTCCATCTGTTAGAAGTCACCCCGGCTTTAGGTTCCCTGGAAGGTGTTGTCATGGAATTGGATGACTGCGCCTTTCCGCTGCTGCATAACATCGTCATCACCGATGACCCGGCGACAGCCTTTGCGGATGTTAACTGGGCGTTACTGGTTGGCTCCAAACCGCGCAGCGCCGGCATGGAACGCGGTGATTTAATCAAAGAAAACGGCCCCATTTTTGTCGGTCAGGGTCATGCCCTGGAAAAAGCGGCAGCGGATGTGCGCGTTTTGGTGGTCGGCAATCCGGCCAATACCAACTGCCTTATCGCTATGAACAACGCCAAAGGCATTCCTGCGCAGCGTTTTGGCGCCCTCACCCGCCTGGATGAAAACCGCGCCTATGCCCAGTTAGCCCAAAAGGCAGGCGTCACTGTCAACGAAGTCAGCAATGTCACCATCTGGGGCAACCACAGCGCCACGCAGTATCCGGACGCTGAAAACGCCAAAATCAATGGCAAACCAGCCCTGTCGGTCATCACGGATAAGCAGTGGATCCAAAGCGAATTCATCAAGACGGTGCAAAACCGCGGCGCTGATATCATTAAAGCGCGCGGCAAATCTTCCGCCTTGTCGGCAGCCAATGCAGCGCTCGATCACGTCAAAAGCTTTGAGCAAAAGACGCCCGACGGGCACTGGTTCTCTGCCGCCGTATCTTCTGACGGCAGTTATGGCATTGACGAGGGGTTGATATTCTCCTTCCCCGTTCAAAGCGACGGCGCCGGCGGCTGGTCTATTGTGCAGGGTTTGTCTTGGAGCGACTTTGCCAAAGAGAAAATCGCTGTCACCTTAAGCGAGCTGCGGGACGAAAAAGCAATCGTCCAGGATATGCTGTAGGACAAGTTTTCAGTAAACAGTGTACAGTGTACAGTGGACCGTAAACGGTGTTCGGTTTTCAGTGAGTGCTGTCTCGGGAAACAACTGACCAGAAGATGACTATTTTATAAAGTGGGATACAGAGATTGTGTCCCACTTTTTTATTTTTAAACCACAAAAAGCCCTGCGGAGGCAGAGCTTTTTGCGGGAAGAGGAGAAGAAGGAGAAAAAGGAGGAGGTATATTTTATTTTTATCGAATTGGGCGGCCTATTGCTATGCTAATTGTTTATCGAGCGGGTTAACTATCACCCTTTGACCGCAAGCTTTCACTTCGTCCAGGCCGTTCTCCGACTACGAATTTAATCTTGTATCGGTTAGGCCGCCTCAATTCATAACAAAAGTATACACTCAATAAACGGCCTTCACTGGCAGCCTCGTTACAAATAATTTGTAAATGGATTTACAGATCGTAGAGAAAGAGACATTGGCGGCACATAACGGCCGTTTCCCCCCACGCCCCATTTTTCACTCGAATTGGCTCAATTATGCAAAAATTCTAACAACCGTTTGAAAAATGGTTGCATTGGCATAATCTCGCATTATAATTTTGTCAGGTGCTGAATAAGTTTTAGCAACCAACACCATCATTCATCACTTTACCCATTGCTCAAAACAGGAAGGAAGGAAACACATGCGCTTAGGAAAAGACCTCACAGGAAAACCCATCATCAGCGTAACCGACGGCCGTTTAGTGGGTTATGCCAAAGATTTATACGTCAACAAAGACCTCTACTGGATTACAGGCATCTATACCGGCTCAGAAGGTCTCATCGGCCGTAAAGACAAGCTCATCCAGCGTGATAACGTCGTGGTTTTTGGCATCGACGCTATCCTCGTGAAAAACGCCGATGTCGCCACCGACAACAAGGATGTCAAAGAAGCCGAAAACTGGCAGCGCCTGGAAAAATTGCGCGGTCGCGGCGTTGATACACCCGGCGGCACCAAAGTAGGCGTTCTGGGTGACATCATCGTGGGGGAAGAAGGTGAAATCACCGGGTTCTCGCTGTCCCGCGTCCACGTAGAAGGCCCTGTGGCCGAAAATGGCACAGTACCCCGCACCGCCGTCATCGACACAGGCCAGATCGATGGTGTGATGACCATCGACCTGCAAAAAGTAGAGAGCTATCACCTGCCCAATGAGGATGAGTCAACAGCCGCAGAAGACAAGTCGTAATGCGCCTCATCGGTGAAGAAAGCAGCACGACACATCAGGTATCATTTTTATGGCAACTGGGAGCCGCCCACACGTCCTGCACATAAAGCATAGGGTCAAAAAGGAGATTGTTTATCATGAGTAAAAATGGTGGTATTAACTTCAGCCTGACTGAAGAACAGCGCGAGATTCAACGCCTAGCACGCGATTTCGCCAAAAACGAAATCATTCCAAAGGCAGAGCATTATGATAAAACCCATGAATACCCCTGGCCTGTCATCAAAAAAGCCCAGGAATTGGGTCTGACAACCATGAGCATACCAGAGGAATATGGCGGTCTTGGGCTGAGCCTGCTGGAAGAATGCATCGTGACCGAAGAGCTGGCCTACGGCTGTTCCGGCATCAGCACTGCTATGGGCGTCAACGGACTCGCCATCCTGCCTATTCTCATCGCCGGCAGCGAAGCGCAAAAAATGGAATACAGCGGCCGACTGGCCGAGGGACAAATGGCGTCTTACTGCCTCACAGAGCCGGAAGCAGGATCTGACGTAGCCGGTATCAAAACGAGAGCGCGTAAAGAAGGCGACCATTACATCATGGATGGCAGCAAAACCTTCATAACCGGCGCCACAGTCGCCAATTTTTTCACCGTATTTGCCTACACAGATCCGGATGTGCGCTACAAAGGCATGAGCTGCTTTGTCGTGGAACGGGATTGGGAAGGCGTGAGCGTGGGTAAGCCTTTTGACAAAATGGGGCAGCACGCATCCGACACCGCCGAAGTTATTTTCGATGGCGTTAAAGTGCCGGAAACGCATCGCTTAGGGGCTGAAGGCACTGGTTTCATCACGGCGATGAAAGTGTTCGACCGCAGCCGCCCGGCGACGGCTGCCGGCGCTTTGGGCGTAGCCCGCCGCGCGCTGGAAGAATCGATCAAGTATGCCAAAGAGCGCATCTCAATGGGGCAGCCCATCTGGCACTATCAGGCTATCGGCCACAAAATTGCCGACATGGCGATGGAATTGGAGGCGGCTCGGCTGCTGGTGCATAAATCGGCCTGGGCGGTGGATCATGGCGAAGCGGACACCATGATTTCTTCCTTTGGCAAAGCGTATGCCGCAGACGCCGCCATGAAGATTGCCACAGAAGCTGTGCAGGTGTTTGGCGGTTATGGCTATATGGGCGAGTATCCGGTGGAAAAGCTGATGCGCGACGCCAAGATTTTCCAGATTTACGAGGGTACCAGCCAGATTCAGCGCAATATTATCGTGCGTGAATTGTTCCGCAAGTGATGGTTTTGAACGCCGCTAGACGGCTTTGGTAAAAACATTCCGCAGATTGCGCAGATGACGGAGATTAGTGAACCAAAATCTGCATCATCAGCGCCAATCTGCGGATCGCTGTATATTTTCGGTGAAAATATACAGCCAGTCGAGGGTTGAGCCTGTCGAAGCCCGGTTCCGCCTTCGACAAGCTCAGGCTACACCTGTATAGACACTTTTCGGTTATGTTTTTGCCTGCGCCGGTACCCTAAACTGCCCTGCCAGGGCATCCTCCAGCACCCGGTTTTCCCGACATAGATAGACGAACAATTGATCCTCTTCATCATGGTAAGGGGTTGTTTTAAAATCGCCGTGAAACAAGTCCGGAGAGAAACGTGTATCCAGGGTTTGTGCGCCAGGCCAAACCAGCCTCTCCAGATAATTTTCCGGGAAATAGGGGCCTATGAGATCGTAAATGATCAATTTGTTCTGCTCAACGGCCGTTACCAACAGTAAATCCGCCGTCTCATCTAACCAGACACAGGTGGGCATGAATTTGTTGAGAGCAAAATGGTTCAATGAGGGGATAGAAAAATCCGCCAGACGGCTGTGACCCAAAGCCCAGGCCAGGTCAAGACCGGGGAATACCTGTTCTTGTAAGGCCAAAAAAGGATCGGCGTAAGCCGGATTGGCGTAGAAGGCTTTTTGCAGATGGATGGTTTTGTCAGTCTGAGTTTTGGTTACCATCGGGTGGGTGTGTTTTGAGCTGGCGGGTAACGGCCGTTATCACCTGTCCGGCTGTGGTTTCAATCGGCTTGTTGGTCACGTCGATCACTTTGAAGCGTCCCTGACGGAACACTTCCTGGGCAGCCTCAAGTTCCTCATAGAGTTTCAACGGATCGCTGTAATCCGATTGGCTGCCCGCGCCTAAACCACTTTGCCGGTGCTGCCGGTAGGTCAGCAGTTCGGCCGGGTCAATCGTCAGGCCAATGACCCGCCGCCGGTCCAGGGCGAACAGTTCCGGGCGGGGCGGCACACGGGGCGTGAGGGGCACGTTGGCAACCTTCCAGCCCATCACGGAAAGATAAACGCCCAGCGGCGTCTTTCCCAGACGAGAAGGGCCAGTCAGGACAATTTCTGCTTCGGGCCAGCCCTGATAATTCTTGCCATCGTCATGATCCAGGGTGAAAGCAATGGCGTCAATCCGTTTAAAGTATTCCTGGTTTTTAAAACGGTAGAGACCTGGCTTACCCTGTGGTTCCTGCCCTACCATCTCTGTTAAAGCCTCCAGCAGCGGTCCAACGAGATCAATAACAGCGACGCCCTGTTCCGCCGCCAAGGCGTTCAACTGCTGGCGCAGGGCAGTATTGACCAGGGTGTGGACGATAATGCCGCCCGTCTCAACCGCCCGGCTGACGACTGATTCCACGTGCCTGCTTTCCCGCACCCGCGGCACTTTGATCACCGGTACCTGGGCGTCGTGAAACTGGGGCAGCACGGTACGCACCGCCTGCTCACCCAGCGCGCCAATATTCCCAGACACCACATAAAGCGGCGGATAGGAACTGTCTCGCGGCGTTTCTTGAGAATCATCTATATGGATTTGTTGAGGATTGAATTCCATGCCAGGATAATAACAAAAAAGCTCGTTCTATGATAGAACGAGCTTTTGAGATGATGCCCCATAGGGGACTCGAACCCCTGTTTTGGCCTTGAGAGGGCCGCGTCCTGGGCCACTAGACGAATGGGGCCAACAGCAGGAGGGATTCTAACAAACGGCCGTTCCCCTGTCAACCAATCGCCAACACATTTTCTCAGATGGTATCTACGTGGTCCTGGGTCAAAACACCGCAATCATTTTGCTATTCGACAAAACGCTCCACCCACATTATTGTAGTCCTTTATGGCACAAGAAGATACCTCCAGGCGACAATTCGCAGCGACACCAGTTTCCTGGTCATGGTTGGCTGCCGCACTGGCGGCTCAATTGGGCTGGGGCGCTTATCCCGTGCTGCTGCGTTATGCGCAAACAGTCAGCGGGCTGCCCGGTCTGGCTTTATTGGCCGCCGCCAATTTTATGGTACTGCTAATCGCCGGCGTCCTGTATTGGTCTCCACTCGACAAGCGCGTTTTCCGCCTGCCGGTTGTCTGGCTGTTTGGTTTGATGGTGGTGGTGAGAGGCGTCACTAATTTGCTGGCGACGCGGTATACGCTGGCAATTTACGCGCAGCTCATTTATTTGATGACGCCGTTTATCGTGGCGCTGCTGAGCCGGATTTTTCTGCGGGAGGCGCTGCCTCGATACCTGTTCCGGGCGTTATCCATCAGTTTTGTGGGCGTACTGCTGGTGTTGAGCGGCAGTTTGAGCGAGGTGGGAGGCGGGGAAACGGCCGTTCTCCGCAATGATCTCCTGGGCATCAGTCTAGCGCTTGCCAGCAGTTTGTCACTGGCCTTGTACATGATCCTCACCCGCCGCACCGCCAGCCAAAAAGCCACCAGTGAAGGACTGCTGCTGGTTCACCTCATCGCCCTCTTCAGCTTCTCATTCCTCGCCAGTCTTCTCCTGGGTGAAGACTGGGGCCATTGGGCAGCGTTAGGGCTGATGGATTGGTTTGTCTTTGGCCTCATTTGTTTTGGCGTGCTGCTCGGCGCAAATCTGGGACAAATCCGCTCTATTCAACGGCTGGGCGCGCCGCTGGTGAGCAGCATGATGGCGATTCGTCTGGTGAGCGCCCTGGTTTTCGCCGCCCTGCTGCTCAATGAGCAGTTGTCGTCCGGCTGGCAGGTGGTGGGGGCAGTGGTGGTGGTGGTGACGATTACCTGGTTCCTGCGCCGGCAGATGTAGAGAGCGGATCAAAAACGGCCGTTTCCGGGGAAACGGCCGTTTTCTTGTCATCAGTTAGCCAGTTGCACTAAAACTTACTTGAAGATAACCGGCAGGAAGAGTTTGTTTACCAGCGGCAGGAAGAAGCCTTCCACGTCCACCGGCCAGGCAAACACACCAAGCGCCTGATTCACACCTTCGCCCGTAGCAAACGCCGTCACAATATCGCCTTCGGCGAAAGTCACCGGCAGCGGATCGATCAACGTCGTCAGCCCGTCGGCCGTGGTGATCTTCAGGTCATACGTGCCCGCATCCAACGGGATGAAGGCCGTCACATCACTGAAGTCCACGTCGTCCACCACGATGGTGCCGTCTTGCAGACGGATGTCGGCCGTGGTCGCGCCCGCCGCGAACGGCGCCAGGTGGCCCAGGCGCAGGTGGAACTTACCGGCCGCCGGAGCGGTGTTGTCGTCGGCCAGAGCCAGCAGAGCCAGGTCCTGGTTCACGCCATCACCAATCGCAACGGCCGAATAGTACATGCCGGTCGCCAGGTTCACCGTGCGAGTGATGGCCGGGGAAGCGCTGCTGCCGGGGAAGATTTCCACATCATACTCGCCTGCTGGCAGTTCGATGTAGGTAGTGGAATCGCCATAGGCGAAGTCGGTCAGGGCCGGCGCGCCGTTAAGAGTCACGGTAACGGCCGTTCCCGGATCCATCGCAAACGGAGCCAGATGCGCCACCCGCAGGTAAGCGGTTTCCGTCACCGTCATATGAACCGGCATCACGATCAACTCATTGCTCGGATCATCGCTGTTCAAGCAAAGGTAAGCGACGTAGTGACCCGCCGGAACGCCGGTGGAATCCAACGTCACTTCGACTTCGCTCGCCTCGCCCGGCTCGGTCATGCCGCTGTCCGGATCAAGCGAAATCCAGGAGACATCAGACGGGTTATCGCAAACCGTTTCGCCCCACAGTTGGAACGGAGCGCCCTGCGCCGGAGTGCCAGCGCCGCCATCAACGAAGGGCGTCCAGCCGGCTGCAAGCATCTGCATCGCGTTACCGGTGGTGTTTTGGCCGATAATGGTGATAGGCGGCTGCCACGGGCCAGAGGCGATGGTACCGGCCAACTGCCAGTCGAGCCAGTACGTGCCGGGCATCAGGTGAATGCCCGACTCGCCGACGATCTGCATCACCGGGCGAGTCGTGTTACCGATAGCGTTTTCCGCGTAACGGTAAGCGCCAGCCCAGGCGGTATACTCAAACCGGTTGGTGGCTGTATCGCCGAAGACGATGTTACTATTCGGATCGTTCGGAGGACCATCCCAGATGCGATAGTTGACGCCGGTGAAGCTAGACGTGGTGGTCGAGCCGGTCTGATAGCCGTAGAAGACTACATTGTTCACCGTCCAACCGCCGGGCGTCGTGACCTCGAACTCATCGGCGATCCGGTTATGCGGACCCGGATCCAAAAATTGTACTCCCGCGCCCAAAGTCGTCAGTCCGAGGCTGACATTTTGCAGCAGGCTGACATCGGAACCGGCAGGACCATCGCCAAAGCTGGTGATGAAGGGACCGTTGTCGTACAGCACCGTGGGCGGCACGTAACTAGAATCGAAGGATACGGTGTCAATGCCGATGTAGTCGGAGTTAGCGCCGCTGGGGCCGCCATTTTCCACAAAGTAGCGGAAGGCGAAACGGCCGTTGGCCGGGCCGCTCAAACCGCTAATGGTAATGGTGTACTCTGTCCACACCTGCGGATAACCACCGGCGGCATAGGTCGGGTTGATGTCCAGCAACAGTTCAGTGAAGTCACCCACGCTGGTCGGGGTCGCGCCCACATCCGTGCTGCCACCATTCGTGCTGAGGCGCACTTGCAAACGATCTTGAAAGGCGCTGGTTGTCCGGCGCGTCCAGAAGGTGAGTTCGTCGCCATTGACCATCGTCATTTCCGGAGTCAACAGCCAGTTGCTGATAGTGTTCGCGCCAGTGGTGCTGTTGAAGTTCACTCCAATGTAGGAGTTCGCAGCGCCGGAATGAGCCGAGAAGACAGCGGTATTGCCCTGGAACCAGGTTGCCGTGCCAACCGGGGTGCTGTTGTTGATAATCGCCCAACCCATACCGGGCAGCAGGGTAATATCATCAAAGCCCTCGGACCAGGAAGCGTTGATAACGTTGCTGCTGGTAGGCAGGATGCTGGCGGAGGTCGATTCGGCCGCAGACAAAGCGCTGGCCGGAGCCGCGTTCGGTTGCGGGTTGGCGCGGTCGCTGCCAACCGTCAGGCTGCTCATAATCGCCGGGACTGGCCCAGCCATCATGCCTTCCGCTTCTTCAAAGTACCAGTTCAGGTTCGCTTCGCCGGTATTGGAGATAACTACGGTGTGGGTCGTCTGCGTGTCGGTCTCTTGGGTAGACTCGACCTCGTCAATGTCCACTTCGATGCTGGGCAGGGCAGACACTTCCAACATCACCGGCAGTTCAACCAACGGCGTATCGGGGTCGTTGCTTTCAATGCAGAGGAAAGCGCTGTAGTCGCCCGGCGTCAGTCCGGTGGAGTCGAAGGTAACAGAAACGTTGGTCGTTCCCGCCGCTCCCGTCGTCCCGGTAGTCGGATCCACGCTCAACCAGGGCACATCGGCCGGGTTCTCGCACGGGAAGTTGGCCGTGCCAAAGCCACGAACCAGCCAGTTACCAGCGATCCCGAAGCTGTCAATGATGCCAAAGGTGGGCAGGGGGAATACCGGCGGATCACCCGGAACCGCGCCAAAACCTGCCCAGGAACGCTGCTGGCTTGGCGGCGTCTGATCAATGACAGCCGGGAAGGTACCCGCCGCCACGCCGGCCGTGCGATTGACCACCGCGATCAGAATGTCGCCAGGGCCATTGAAGGTCACCGGGGTAGCCAGCGTGTAGGTAGACCAGGTGGTCCCATCTACGGCCTGGACTGCCTGACCGGTCAGGGAAGCGACATGGGTCGCGCCATTAGCCGTGTTGCCATCCGCATCCTCGTAAAGGTAGATGTCAACCAGTTCGCCCACATTGACGCCACCCGTGTTGCCCGGATAACCGAACATCACGTCTACCTGGTCAATGGTGATGGGGAAGTTAAAGGCGCCGGGTGTGAACCGATTCAGCCAAACGAACTGACCGCCAGCCGTCAAGCCAATGGCATCATCGCCAACTCCATCATCTAGGATGAAGGAGGCAGGCGACGAAGTGAGGGCCGCGTCTGGCGAAGCGTCCAGCGTCAAACCGAGGCGCATGGACACGGGCGCTTCAGCAATTTCCCATTCCAGGTCCACACCACCTTCGTTGCCGATGTCGAAGGTCTGGGTGGTCTGGCTGTTGGGGGTTTGCATCGCGCTCAGTTCGTCGGCATCCACAGTGATCACGGGGATAGCCAAGGCCGGCACAACCACCACCGGGATGTGGGTGTCGGCTACTGAAACAGCGTCAGGCCAGTTGGCCGTTGTGGACAGAGTGACGCTACCAAAAGCATAGCCACCAGGAGCCAAAGCCGAGACATCAGCAGTGATGGTGAATACCTGTGTCGCGCCTGGGTTAATGGTGAAGCTGCTGGGGGTGACAGTCGCCGTCATCCCGGCCGGGCCTGAGAAGGAGGCAGTGTAGGAGGCGCTGGTGGGTAGCGTGCTTTTCACCGTGCGCGTCCAGGAACATTCATCGGTGCAGTTGTAGTTGACCACGCTCGGTTGGTTCAACGTCTTGGGATCGCCGCCAATGGCCGGGTTGGCCGCAGCGTAATTGGCGCCCGTTTCGTTGAAGACCAGACCGACGGTGCTCGCCAACGACAGGTCCAAACGGCCGGAACCCACATCAAACGGATCGGCCGGGGTCACGCCATTTTCTTTGAAGAGGCCGCCGACGGCAGTAGTGGCCATCGCCGATTTCACCTCGGCCGGAGACCAGGTGGGATGCAAGGCTACCATCAGCGCCGCCGCGCCTGCGCCATGCGGAGAAGACATAGACGTGCCCTGGTAGAAGCCATACTGCACGGCGTTCAGGCCATCGGCCGCCACGGCCGCCAGAATGTTAACGCCTGGAGCAATGTAATCGGGCTTAAGGATTTCGAATTGGCTGGGACCGCGCGAGCTAAAGCCACCGACGATGTCTTCCCAATCCAGATCAATAATATAGGAAGTTGCAGCGTTAATGCGAACCGTGGCGCCTGTATTGGCGACCACATAATCACGCAGCGCCAGGCCGCCAGCCAGATCAACCATGACCACAGGCGGCGTACCCGTCAGGCCACCGGCCGTGCTGGGCGG
>JAWOGU010000230.1:0-5233 GCA_046496595.1 Chloroflexota bacterium | reverse complement strand
GGAACTGCTCTCCAGCATCACCCTGGCTGTCGTCGTCGGCGTCTTGCTCAGACTGCTGTCAGGCGCTATCATGTTTTAATATGGACTGGACCAATTTGCTCTTCTCCGTATTCGGTAATCCGCAATCCGTCACCCAAAGGCAGCGCCCTTGGAAAATCCGTCGGAGAACGGTATACGGACTTCAGGTTACGGGTACTGGATTGGCCCAATCTGGCTGAGACCCAAAAGGCACATCATGGATCACCTGACTTTCCTCAAACAAACCGTTCTTTTCGGAAACCTGCCAGACACGGATCTGGCGCAAATCGGTCAAAACATGGTGGATCGCCATTACGAACCAGGTGAAATCATCTTCCACGAAGGCGACCCCGGGCAGCTTTTGTATCTGGTCAAGAGCGGCTCGGTGCGTATTTTTGTCAATGGCCTGGATGGCAGCGAGACCTCCGTGATCTTGGTCGGCCATCCGGGACAAATGTTTGGTGAACTGGCGGTGATCGACGGCCTGCCGCGCTCGGCAACGGCCGTTGCCCTGGTTCCCACCACCCTCTGCACGCTCGACCGGGCCGCCTTCCGCCAGCACATGCGCCGCTACCCGCAGATCGCCCTCAACTTCATGCAAGAACTCAGCCAGCGCCTGCGCTACAACACGCTTCAGATGGACTCCTTCGCTTCCTTAGACGTCAGCCAGCGCCTGGCCCGCAAACTGATGGAACTGGCCCAAACCTACGGCCAGATCTGCCACAACGGCGTCACCATCAACATCACCCTCACCCAAAGCGATCTGGCGAGTCTCGTCGGCGCTACCCGGGAAAGCATCAACAAAAACCTGCGCGATTTCCGCCGCCAGCAATGGATCCACATGGACCAGGGACAAATTACCATTCTGGACCCCGAAGCTCTGCGCGCCCAGGTTGCCTCCTGACCTGCCTGAACCGCTATCAATATCCCGAAAGTTTCCCCCGGTTAACATTGAATTGAATCCATGCCCAATCCCGCACTTAACAAGCGTACATTTTCTTTTGCGGGATGGTCAAGTTTTAACTTAACGAGCAGTGTAGAAATTAGCCACCGCTTCCCTCATAATCGCTCCATACATCAAAACCATTGGAGGTTTCTTACTAAAATGAATACAAAACGTCATGTATTATTTGCCATGCTTATTCTGTTTATCGCCGCCTTGGCAGCCTGCCAGCCTGCGGCCGAACCCGCTCCTGCCAGCCAGCCAACCGTTGCACCCGTGGCCGAAAACCAACCAGCCGCCGAAGCCGCCGAAATTGCAGCCGAGGCCGGAAGCCTGGTTATTTACTCTGGGCGGGCGGACAGCCTGGTGCAGCCCATCATCGACCAGTTCGCCGCAGCCACCGGCATCGACGTATCCGTGCGCTACGGCAGCACCGCAGAGATGGCCAGCGTGTTGTTGGAAGAAGGCTCCAATTCGCCCGCCGACCTCTTTTTTGCCCAAGACCCGGGTGGCTTAGGCGCGCTGCAAAACGCCGCCATGCTGGCTCCGCTGTCTCCAGAAATCCTGGCTAAAGTACCGGCCCGCTTCGCCTCAGAAACAGGCGATTGGGTGGGCATTTCCGGCCGCGCCCGCACCGTCGTTTACAACCCAAACGTGATTACCGACCCTGCGGCCCAACTGCCTGCCGACATGTGGGGCTTTATTGAACCGGAGTGGAACGGCCGTTTAGGGTGGGCGCCCGGCAATGGTTCTTTCCAGGCCATGGTCACAGCCATGCGTTCTATCTGGGGCGAAGACAAAACGCGGGAGTGGCTGCAAGGCATTCAGGCCAACAACCCGGTGGTCTATTCCAACAACACCCCCATCGTCGCCGGCGTGGCTGCCGGTGAAGTGGACGCCGGATTCGTCAACCACTACTATCTCTACCGCTTCCTCACGGAAGAAGGCGAGAACTTCGCCGCCCGCAACTACTTCCTGCCCGGCGGCGGTCCCGGTTCGCTCATTATGGTGTCCGGCGCCGGCATCCTGAAAACCGCTGAAAACGCCCCAAACGCGCAAAAATTCATTGAATTCTTACTTTCTGCCCAAGGACAGCAGTACTTCGCCGACGAAACCTTCGAGTACCCCGTAACCGACGGCGTTACCACCACCGCAGACCTGCCTCCTCTGTCCGACCTCGACGCCGTCGCCGCCAACATCAGCCTCGCCGACCTGGCCGACCTGCAAGGCACCCAGGATATGCTCCTGGACCTGGGGATTATTGAGTAAGAGGTGTAGAGGTGATGGGGGGGAGGTGTAGAGGTGTAGAGGTGATGGGGTGTGGAGGTGATGGAGTGACGCCACCTTGCCACTCTGCAACTCTGCCACTCTGCATTTTTGAACCACTGTTAACTTTACTTTATGCACATGTAAATCCTCAGTTTAACGCCTGCCATTGTTTCCAATTTCGGGATTGCCATAATAATGCGTGGGTCATAACAATTCAGTGAACAGTTTACAGTTTACAGTGTTCCGTAGATTTTACGGAACACTGTAAACTGTAAACTACAACTGCACATCTCCCATCAATATGAGTGTTATAGACAACATCGGCCTCCGGGCAAAACCACAAGCGCATAGAATCGGCAAACGGCCGTTTTCCCTTCCTTCCCGGTCTCCTTTCCACATCATTCTGATGGCTGGGGCCGGTCTGGCGGCGGCGCTCATTTTGCTCGCGCCTGCCTACCTGCTGATCCGCACCGCCAGCGCCGGGCAAGATACCCTGGATACCCTGCTCAAAGTGCGCACCTGGAGCGTATTGGGCAGCACCCTGCTCCTGGCAGGCAGCGTCACCCTGGCAGGTATTGCCATTGCCGTGCCCCTGGCCTGGCTCACTGCCTGCACCGATCTTCCTGGACGCCGCCTGTGGGCCATTTTGGCGGCGCTGCCTCTGGTTATACCCAGTTACGTAGCTGCCTTCATCTATGCTTCCATCCTCACGCCCAAAGGACTGCTGCAACAACAGCTATATCCTCTTACCGGCATCGAAAAACTGCCCAATATCTATGGTTTTCCCGGCGCATTTTTAGTGCTGACCCTCATCAGCTATCCCTACATTTTGCTCACCACCCGCGCTGCATTCACCCGCCTGGACCCCGCCCTCACCGAAGCGGCCCGCAGTTTGGGCGTGTCGCCCTGGGGCGCGTTTCGGCGGGTCACGCTGCCCACTTTGCGCCCGGCTATCGCCGCCGGCGGTTTGCTGACCGCTCTCTACGTCATGCGCGATTTTGGGGCAGTGACGATGATGCAGTACAGCACCTTCACGCGCATCATCTACAACCGTTACGTCGGTTACAAACTGACGGAAGCGGCGGCGATGGCGCTTATTTTGGTGGGGGTAACGGCCGTTATTCTCCTGTTTGAGCAGCGCAGCCGGGGCCGGGCGCAATATGCCCGTCTCTCCATCGGCGCGGCGCGCCAACGGCAGCCGGTCAAACTAGGCTTCTGGAAAATTCCCGCCCTGTTTTTTGTGGGCGGCGTGGTTTTTTCCAGCCTGATTGTGCCCGCCGCCGGTCTGCTCTACTGGTTTGGGCGCGGCTGGCGGCAGGACTGGGGCGTGCGCGACCTCAGCGCCCCTACGACCAATATCGCCTCCCTCCTCAACCTCATCCAGCCGGCGGGCAACTCCTTGCTGGCGGCCCTGCTGGCGGCCCTGCTGACGATGGCGCTGGCGCTGCCCATCGCCATTCTGGCCGTGCGCCATCCGGGTAAATTGAGCCGCTTCTTTGAGCAGACCACCTACGCCAGCTACGCCTTACCCGGCATCGTCATCGCCCTGGCGCTGGTTTTCTTTGGCACGAATTACGCCGGTTCCCTTTACCAGACCCTGCCCATGCTGCTGGCGGCCTACGTCATCCTTTTCTTGCCCCAGGCAGTCGGCTCTGAACGCGCCTCCCTGCTGCAAGTGTCGTCGAGTTTGGAAGAAGCGGGGCGCAGTTTGGGCAAACGGCCGTTTGCCGTTTTCCGCGCCATCACCCTGCCCCTGGTCCGGCCCGGTCTGCTGGCCGGCGGCGCGCTCGTCTTCCTGACAGCCATGAAGGAACTGCCCGCCACCCTCATCCTCAGCCCGCTCGGATTCAACACCCTGTCGGTGCAAATCTGGGGCAGCATCAGTGAAGCCTTCTTCGCCCGCGCCGCCGCGCCCACCCTGCTCCTGCTCCTGCTCTCCTCCGTGCCTCTGGCCCTGCTCAACCTCCGCGAAAAATAACGTTATTTTTCAACGCAAAGACGCAAAGGATGGAAGGCGCAAAGGTTTTTGCTTTTCTTTGCATCTTGGCTTCCTTGCATCCTTTGCGTTAATGATTTTTTGACTTTGAAAACGCATCCATTTTGCTTGCCGCTTCGCTCAGCACAGGTTTGCGTAAAAAAATTTTTCACTTAAAGTAATATCGTTATGATGCCTGCTGTTGTTTGCCGCAATTTAGTGAAATCTTTTGGTAACTTACTTGTCGTTGATGACGTGTCGTTGAGCGTGCCGACCGGCAAGATATTGGCGCTGCTTGGTCCCAGCGGCTGCGGCAAAACGACGACGCTGCGCCTGATCGCCGGTTTTGAACAGCTTGACGGCGGCTCCATCTGGATCGACGGGCAGGAAGTGGCAAACGGCCGTTTCCACCTGCCGCCAGAAAAACGCCGCGCCGGCATGGTTTTCCAGGATTACGCCATCTTCCCCCACCTCAGCGTCGCCGCAAACGTAGGGTTTGGCCTGCCCAAAGGCAAAGAACAGCAGCCCCGCGTGGCAGAGATGCTGGCTTTTGTCGGGCTGGCGGGGTTGGGAGAGCGTATGCCGCACGAACTGTCTGGCGGGCAGCAGCAGCGGGTGGCCCTGGCGCGGGCGCTGTCTCCCCGTCCCGCCGTCCTGCTGCTGGACGAACCCTTCTCCAATCTGGACGCCGCCCTGCGCCACAGCGTGCGCCAGGAAGTGAAGGATCTGCTCAAGGCCAGCGGCGCAACGGCCGTTTTTGTCACCCACGATCAAGAGGAGGCGCTCTTCCTGGGCGATGAGGTGGCGGTGATGAATGCCGGGCGGTTGGAGCAGATCGACACGCCGGAAAACCTGTTCCACCAGCCGCGTACCCGCTTTGTAGCTCAGTTTCTAGGCCACAGCGACTTCATCCCCGGCGCAGCCGCGGCTGGCGGCGTCGAGACCCCGCTCGGTTTTCAAGCGCAGGAGAGCGGGCTGGCTCCGGGAACGGCCGTTAGTGTGATGGTGCGCCCCGACGACGTGAAACT
>JAWOGU010000165.1:0-13014 GCA_046496595.1 Chloroflexota bacterium | reverse complement strand
ACATCCACGTCGGCAATGAGTTCCAGCGCCGGATCAGGAGACAAAGTGGTTTCGCGGACAAAGGTGAGCCACACGTCCACGTTAAATTCGTGCAAAATAGCGGTGGCCTGCGCCAGTTTTTCTTGAATGAGTTGTGTATTGTTCATAAGCGTCATTGTACAGCAGAGAGGGGGATGGGGAAACGGCCGTTTACCCTTAATTTTCACATTTCAACTAACTATTACACGTTCAGCCTGTTAATTTTTTCGCAAGTTATGCATCAAGTAATTTAACATATTTCTCTCCCCTCTTAGCTTATAGTAGAAGATATGTTGCCAGTAGTCCCCGGCGGCATATACACCACTCAGAGTCACCGCCACCACACATATTTTTTCTTCGGGAGTCAGGAGCCAAAGATTTATTGAGCCTAGGCAAAAACCGTCATGCGGTTTTTGCCCCACAGCCAATGATTCGTTCAGACCGTGCTGTAAGCATCTGATAGAACGAAGTTGGTCTCAGGAGAGAACCCTGTCATGAAGAAAAAACATTGGTTATTGATCGTCCTGGTCTGCATCATGGCCCTGTTCAGTGCAGCCATCGCCCTCACCCAGGAAGAGGAACCCCTTTCGCCCAATAATCCCGATGAGCAACCCGGCGAAGGTGTGGATGCGGAGTCAACAGTCCTGGGTGTGCCCCCCGGGCAAGATGCAGGCGAAAGCAATGCCGTAAATAACCCGGAGGCTGCTGAGGCTAACATTGGGAATGCCTTCACCTACCAGGGTGAACTGGCTGAAAATGGCAGCCCGGCCAACGGCGATTATCAGTTCTCCTTTGCCTTGTTTGACGCCGCTGCTGCGGGCGCGCAGGTTGGCGCTACACTCACACAAGTCATTGCCGTGACGGATGGTTTGTTTACAGCCAGCCTCGATTTTGGCAGTGTGTTCAACGGCGCCGCCCTCTATTTGCAAATTGGCGTGCGGCCCGCTGGCAGCCCCGACCCCTTCACACCGCTTACCCCACGCCAGGCGTTGACCACCGCTCCCTATGCTCATACCCTGCGTCCCGGCGCAGACGTGGTGGGCGCTGTCGCTGGCGACGCTGTATTGTGGGCGCACAACACCGCCGCCAGTGGTTCCACCTCCTACGCCCTGCGCGGTGAAACGAATACAACCTCCAGTTCCGCCGCGGCCGTTTATGGCCGGATTACGTCTACCAGCCCTGGCGGGTTTTCGGCCGGCGTGCGCGGTGTGAACGAAGGGACCGGCGGCAATGGTATTGGTGTGTGGGGTTCCCAAAACGGCGGCGGTTGGGGCTTGTATGGCACCAGCGTTACCGGTTACGGCGGGTATTTAACAGCCTCCAGCGCCGGTGGGAGTGGTTTGTACGTTCGCGCCGGTTCTAACACAGACGCCGACATTGTTTTGGGGGGCAACAGCTCAACCAATGATGACGGCGTTATCAGATCCGATCCCAATTATTCCGGGAGTGATATTTTCCTCATCAGCAATGACGCCGTGGTGGTGCAGTTGGATGCGGATACTGGACCAGCTGAAGACGCTGATTTTACGATTCAGGATAAAGGTGGCAATACCATTTTCAATTTTGATGAAAGCGGTGAGTTTGCCATGTTTGAGCCGGGAGTGGGCGAAATGGTGGAAATTGTGACCACCGAACTGGGTAATGATGGCGCCCAACTCACCCTGCGCAATGCTGCCGGGCAGGCCACCATCATTTTGGACGCGGAATTCAACGCGGGTGGGGACGGCCGTATCACCACCGAAGTGCTGCAAATTACCGGCGGCTCTGATCTCTCTGAGCAGTTTGATATTCGCAGCGGCGTCAATAGAACAGCGCCGAAAGCGGGTTATGTGGTGCGCATTGATGCAGATAATCCGGGCGAACTCGTTGTGAGCAGCCAGGCATATGACCGCACGGTGGCCGGCGTGGTTAGCGGCGCCGGCGATGTGCAGCCCGGCATGTTGATGGGTCAGCAAGGCACAGAGGCCGATGGTCAATATCCGGTGGCGTTGACCGGGCGCGTGTATGTCTGGGTAGACGCTTCATATGGCGCTGTTGAGCCGGGCGATTTGTTGACCACGTCAGACACGGCGGGCCATGCCATGAAAGTGACTGATTATGATCAGGCGCAGGGCGCGGTGCTGGGCAAGGCCATGACCGGTCTGGCCTCAGGACGCGGTCTGGTTCTGGTTCTGGTTTCCTTACAATAAGGACAGGAGGCAAACATGAAAGCTAAGATTCCGATTGTACTGCTTTGCCTGCTGCTGCTGGCAGCCTGCGGTTCGACCGTGGAGCCGGAAGCGAAAACGGAGGCGCCAGCCACGGCGCAAACCGTCGAGACGGCAGAAAGTTACCAGATAGAACCTGTACCTTACCATGTGGAACCCTATGATTTGGATTCGCGACAGGACAGGAGTTTGGAAACGGCCGTTTCCGACAATTTCCGCCAGGTCATCCACATACCTGGGGCGGTCGCGCTGCGCCTGCACTTTAGCGAATACAACCTGGGCCGCAGCAGCTACCTGGTCATCACCTCCAGGCAAGATGGCGGCGACCAGCGCCTGGACAGCCGCAGCCTGCCGCAGTGGGAAAACGCCACGGCCGTTTTCAATGGCGACGCCGTGGAAATTGAACTCTTTGCCAATCCCTTCGACGAAGGCGTTTATTTTGTCGTTGATGCGGTCGTGGTAGCGGACCCGCAAGACGTACCCGCGCCCGAAAACGCGCCGGATGGCAGCGAGCCGACGGGCATAGAATCTTTGTGTGCTGCCGATAATCGAGTGGCGTCCACCGATGGGCGGGTAGGCCGCCTCTACTTTGGCGGCTGCACGGCATGGTTGATCTCAAACGGCCGTTTGCTCACCGCCGGGCACTGCGTGGATACCGATCCTGACCAGGGCGGCCCCGGTTTGCCCGATGGCATCCTGGACCTGAACGGCGTGGTGGAATTCAACGTGCCGCCCTCTCTGGCGAATGGCACTACCGTCGCCGCCGACCCTGAAGACCAATACCCCATCAACACCAACAGCGTCGTCTGGCGCTTTGACGGTGAAGGGCAGGGATTGGGCAAGGATTGGTCTGTGTTCACCGTCGGCCCCAACGCCAACACCGGCTTAACCCCCTTCCAGGCGCAGGGCGGCTTTTTCCGCACCACCAACGGAAACCCAACAGTGGGCAGCAGCACCATTCGCATTACCGGCATGGGTCTCGACAATACGCCGCCCGGCAGCACCGGCAACCGCAATGCCCAAAACTTCACCAACCAGACCGATACCGGCGGTTATGTGGGCGAAACCATTTCCGGTAATGACATCTGGCACCGTTACGCCGTCGACACTACCGGCGGTAATTCCGGCAGCCCGATCATCTGGAATAACAACGGTTTCACCATTGGCATCCATACCAATGCCGGCTGCGCAGCCAACGGCACCGGCGCCAATAACGGCACTTCTTTTGAGGTGAACGCCCTGGAAAACGCCATCGACAACCATCCCGGCTCTAACACCATCTACGCTGATAAAACGCGCTTTGGCGCCACGGAAAACGGCACTATCTTCCATCCCCACGATACGTTTACCGAAGCAGCGACGACGGTTCCGGCCGGCGGCAAGGTAAGTGTTGTAACCGGCGCCTATAACGATACAGGACTGTACACCAAATCGATGTTTGTGGTTGCGCCGGTGGGCAGCGTCCTGATCGGACAGCCGTAAAGGAGAGAACAATGCAAAGTCATAAAAAATTCTCGACGTGGGTTTCGCCCGGCAGGCTGCTTCTCCTGGTATTTTTAGGGCTGCTGTTGGTTGGCGGACCGGTCATCGCCAGCAGCGGCGGACCGTTTGACTTGTCCTGGTGGACGGCGGATGGAGGGGGCGGCGCCAGCAGCGGCGGCAGCTATACCCTCAGCGGCACGGTGGGGCAGGCAGATGCGGGCAGCGCTTTAAGCGGCGGCAGTTATGCGGTTTCAGGCGGTTTTTGGGCCGCTCCCGGCGTCACGGATAGGTCGGTTTATCTGCCCATGATCGTGCGTTAGTGCTTCACCAGGTTTGTAGCCCTGGTATCCTTATCGCGCTCTTGGTTATTGCGCGGTAAGAAACCACGGCTACAACGTCATGGAAATTCAGAAACACTTCGTTAACGATGTCGTCAGCTTGTAACTATTCAGGTAGCCGTAGCCTGAGCTTGTCGAAGGCGGAGGCGGGTCGCTCGCACCGCTCTGGCTTCGACAAGCTCAGCCGCCGCTTCTCCAAGATTTTGCAAACCACCTATATAGTTACGTCAGCCTGACGTGAGGTTTAGTTTGATAGACCTGCTTATGTTGGACATAGGCAGGTCTTTTTTGTGGTGGAACGGCAGGTTGGATTGGCGGATGGCGGGGCGCGGCGCTCTATGGACGCCGCCTGTCACTCAGGTCCGATGGCGCAGCCGCCAGATGACGCCGACGGGATAGCCAAGCATTTTAGCCACGTCGCCCACGAGGCGGATGATGGGGATGAGGGCGAAGGCGCGGGCGCGGGAAGGGGGACGCCAGCCCCAGGTGCTGAGCCATAATCGTTCGGCGGGGCGGCGGTTGTAGACGCCCGCGCCCAGGAAGAGCAGCAGCCAGCCCGCTCGTTTCTCGTTCCAGACGAGGCGCAGGATGAAGGGAAGAGCAACAAGGTAGGTGAGGTAGCGGATGGCGTGGCGTTTGGGCCAGAGGTTGGCTTTGCCGTCGCCGCGGGCGTAGAGGTAATACTGCTTAAAAAAGGCGCGTAAACTGCTGCGGGGGCGGAAGTAGGCAACGGCCGTTTCGGCAAAGGGGAAGGGGCCGTTTTTCTCACGCAGAGCCATGTCAAACATTAAATCTTCGCTGTAGTCGAGCCATTCCGGGTAGCCGTCAACCTCTGCCCACGCTTCTTTGAGGAAGGCGACAGAGCGGCTGGAAGGCAGGAAACTTTCCGGATCGACGTCCTGGCGGGTGGGCAGCACAGTGGCGCTCATGACCACTTCAAAGTCGGTATAGGGGTCTGGCTCAAACCAGCCGCTGACGACGCGCGCTTCGCCTGCCAGGATGGGCCGGGTCAGCTCTTCGAGCCAGCAGGGGGAAAGCACGACGCCGGCGTCGGTGGCGGCGATGATGGGGCCTTGGGCGGCGGCAATAGCCTGGTTGCGCCCCTGGCTGATGTTGGCGCCCGGCACGACGATGATGTGCATAGGCAGCCATTCTTTATATTCGGCCAGGATTTCCAGGGTATTGTCAGTGGAGCCGCCATCGCAGATGACGATTTCGTCGGGCGGAATGGTTTGCTGGATGAGGGAGTCTAATAACGGCCGTATGGCTTCCCCTTCATTTTTGACTGTGCTGATAACCGATATGTTCATAAAGATTTTCTAGTGATTAATCGCTTAATATGTGAATGGTTGAGTTAATGGGGTTGTGGGAATATTCGGCTAAAGGTTAACTCGTTCAACAATTCAACAATCCATTGTTTTTATGACGCAATGCGTTGTAAATTGTACTCTATATTCAGAACAGCGGCATACAACCTGCTGCACTACTACCTAAACCCCAATGAAGCGCCTCCGTTGCAGATGTCTTTTGGTTTTGCCCGTGTTAGAATCGGAACCTTATGAAAGATTTAAGTATTGTAGTGCCGGTGTATAACGAAGTTGAGAATGTACGGCCGTTAATGGCTGAGATTTCGGCTGCGTTGGCGGATCAGAATTGGGACTATGAAGTGCTGTTTGTGGATGACGGCAGCCAGGACGGCAGTTTTACCGTGTTGCAGGAGATGGCGGAGGCAGATCCGCGCATTGTGGTGGTGCGTTTCCGGCGCAATCATGGGCAGACGGCCGGTTTTGCCGCCGGCTTTGATTATGCTGAGGGAGCGCGTATTCTGACGATAGACGCCGACCGCCAGAATGACCCGGCCGATATTCCTAAGCTGATGGCGAAGATGGATGAAGGATATGACGTGGTGAATGGTTGGCGGCAGAACCGGCAGGATGCGCTGTTGATGCGCAAGGTGCCGTCTTACATTGCCAACCGCCTGATTGCGCGCCTGTCTGACGTGCCGTTAAAGGATCGCGGCTGTTCTTTGCGGCTGTTTAAGGCGGAGGTGATAGAGGAGCTGAATTTGTATGGCGAACTGCACCGTTTTATTCCTGAGATGGTGAATTTTGCCGGGTTTAAGATGGTGGAGGCGCCGGTTAACCATCGCCCGCGGGTGGCGGGGCAGACCAAGTATGGCATTTCGCGCACGTTCCGCGTCATCGTGGACTTGATGACGATTCTTTTCTTGCGCAAGTATATGGACCGGCCGATGCACTTTTTTGGCCTGATTGGCATCCCAACGGGGGTGCTTGGCGGTCTGATGATGTTTTATCTGGTGTGCCTCAAGATATGGGCCGGGCTGACCGGCGGTCGGGAGGGTTTTCACGCCATGCAGATTGGGGAACGGCCGTTACTCATTCTCAGCGTCTTGCTCATTATTTTGGGTGTGCAGTTTCTGCTGATGGGTTTGCTGGCTGAATTCATTACGCGCACCTATTATGAAACCCAGGGCAAAACGACTTACTACGTGCAGCAAGTATTGGGCCGTCAGGCGCAAAAATCGCCGGATCATGAAGCATAATTTTCGTTAACCGCAGAGGACGCGGAGGCGCGGAGAAAAATCTGCGAAGTCTGCGGTTTATTTTTTATGGAAACCGAGAAGATAGTGCCATCCAAGAAGCGACTTGCTTTTGAAAGTACGTCGCTTTTGTTGTTTATCATCGTGCCGCTGCTGTCGCTGGCGGCGATTCAGCCGATTTTGACGGGGATTTTACCCTGGCGCGGCGATGGGCTGCTTCACCTTGTGCGGCTGGCGGAACTGGAGCGGGCGGTGCGGGCGGGGGTGTTGTTTCCGCGCTGGTCACCGGATTTGGGCTATGGCTTTGGCTTTCCGCTTTTTCATTATTACGCCCCGTTTAGCTATTATGTCGGTTTAGTCCCACGTTTGCTTGGCTTCTCGCTGCCGGTATCTATGGCGGTGAGTTATGTGCTGGCGTTGTGGGCGCTGGGTTGGGGCGCGGCTTTGTGGGCGCGGGATGTGTGGCGGAACTGGCTGGGGGTGATAACGGCCGTTCTCGCCACCCTTTACGCCCCCTATATCCTTTACAATCTCTACCACCGCGCCGCCCTGGCCGAGTTGTGGGGACTGGCGTGGTTGGCGCTGGTGTTGTGGGGGGTGAATAGATTGATTGAAGATCAAAGATTAAAGATTGAAGACGCCGCGTCTAAACCAATCTTCAATCCTTCGACACGCTCAGGACAGGTTCTTCAATCTTTCGGCACACTCAGGACAAGTTCTTTAATCTTCATTACGGTTTTCTACGCTCTGCTCATCCTCAGCCACAACATCACCGCCCTCATCGGCACGCCGTTCATTTTGGGTTATGCCCTTTTTCTGCTGTTCAACCACCGACCATTCTTTTCTTCGACAGTTTCAGGACACGTTCTTTTGCCTTTTGTTTTTTGCCTTTTAGCTTTGCTCTTCGGCCTGGGTTTATCCGCCTTCTTCTGGCTGCCCGCCTTTTTTGAACGCAATCTGGTGCAAATTGAGAACCTGACGGCGACCTCCGCTTTTGCTTATGTTAACCACTTCCTGGCCTTGGCCGATTTGTTGGCCTGGCCCCAGACTGCCGATCCGCAGCAGGTGAACCCAGCCATTCCGCGCAGTTTAAGCTGGCCGGTATTGGTGTTGGCGCTGTTAGCCTGGCTGCCGACGAAAAGATTAAAGATTGAAGGAGTGAGAATGGTGAAGGCGCAGCGTTTAGGGTTAACGTTGGCGGCGCTGCTGTGTTTACTGATGGCGTCACCACTCAGCCAGCCGTTGTGGGCAGCAGTGGACTTACTGGCCTTTGTGCAGTTTCCCTGGCGCCTTCTCGGCCCCGCCAGCCTCTTCCTTGCCATGCTCGCCGGCCTCGGCGCCATGCAGCTCTGGGCGCGGCTCCATTCACAATTCACAATTCACAATTCACAATTCATAATTGTTATTGCCGCCTTCATCCTTCTCTTCGCCCTGCCCTGGTTATTCCCCAGCCGCGCCACTGCCCTGCCGATTGACCTGTCGCCTGCGGACACGATTCAATTTGAAGTGGAGACGGGTTGGCTGGGCACGACTGCGGCTGCTGATTATTTGCCGCGTTCCGTAGAAATATTGCCTAAGCCAGACATGACTCGTTCTGGTTTAGCGGCCAGTCAGCTGCCTATTGAATGGGTGGCGGCGGATTTGCAAGCAGATTTCACCGGTATTCAATTTAGTTATGCAAGTGATGAGTCAACAACGGCCGTTTTCCACCAATTTCTCTTCCCCGGCTGGCAGGCAAAGCTGGATGGGCAGCTTCTCCCGCTTTCTCCCAGCAAACCAGAAGGCTTGATAACGGCCGTTCTGCCCCCAGGCGAACATACCTTCAGCCTCACCTTCGCCAGCACCCCCTTGCGCACCACAGCCAACATCATTTCCGGCATCAGCTTCGTTTTGCTCCTTGCCTTAATTGCATATTCCGTCACCCGTCAACCGTCTCCCATTCACAATTCACCATTCACCATTCACAATTCACAATTCATTCTTTACCCCATCGCCGCCGTCCTCATCCTCTTCATCCTCAAAACCTTCATACTTGACCACATCAACTCCCCGTTTCGGACTGTGCAGTTTGACGAACAAAGGCTGGCAGCGACTGAGGCCGTTAATTTCGGCAATGTCATCAAATTGCTGGACGCTGATTTTGCGGCTGGCCCCCTGCCCGCGGACCAGGAGCTTGACATAACGCTCATCTGGCAGGCGCTGCCGCCCGTTGCAGAAGAGTACAGCGTCAGTGTGCAGATGTTGGGGCAAAACGGCCGTCGCGTGGCCCAGTCCGACAGTTTTCATCCGGCGGGGCTGCCCCTGCCGCGCTGGCAGGCAGGCGAATACGGTCTCGACGCCCACAGCCTGACTGTCTCACCCGCCACGCCGCCGGGAGAATACCAACTTGTCGCCTTTGTCTACAATCCGGCGGATGGACGGCGCTTGGAGACGCTGAACGAGGCCGGGCTACCCATCGGCAATGAGCATCACTTAGGCAGCATCACCCTGACTGCGCCCACGCAGTTTCCAGATCCGGCGGGCCTGACCATCGCCCACACAAACACGGAAGGAGGCGGCGAGTCGCCGTTTTTGGCCGACAACGTGCAGCTTTTAGGCTACGATGCGCCGTTGGACAGTGTTGCAGTGGGCCAGACTGTGCCGCTGACCTTGTACTGGCACACGCCGCAAACCCCCACCCGCGATTATACAGCGGAGATTTGGGTAAGCTGCGAAGGTGGCGTAACGATCACTGAGCCAGCGATTACTGAGCCAGTGGTAACTGAGCCAGCGGTCACTGAGCCTGTCGAAGTGACCGCTGGCTCAGTTACCGTCTCGCCCAACACCGCCTGGCGGCCCGGCCAAGTGCAGCGCGCCGAGTATGACCTGACCTTGCGGCCCGTGGACCAGGCAGGCCGTCCGCTTCCGCCCGGCTTTTGCACCCTGTACCTGCGTTTGACTGCCGGCGAAGACTCAACCGGAATCGCCCTGGAAACGTTTACAGTCACCGCGCCGGAGCGCCGGTATACGCTGCCGGAAACAGCGGTCACCCTGCCTGCCGAAGTGGTCACTGAGCCTGTCGAAGCGGTCACTGAGCCTGTCGAAGTGACCCTTTCCCTGCCATACTCTGCTGCGCCGCTGATTACCCTGGCTGGCTATACCCTTAACCAGAACAGCATCGCCCCTGGCGAGACCCTTCCCTTGACGCTCTACTGGCGGCCAGAGGCGCCGATTGACAAGAGCTATCAGGTGTTTGTGCAGCTTTTGGACGAAAACGGCCGTTTACTCACCCAACAAGACCAGATTCCGGCGCACGGTTCACGTCCCACCACCGGCTGGGTTCCCGGTGAAATTATCACTGACGACTACGCACTCCTCATTCCAGCCGACGCCGCAAACGGCCGCACCCAGCTCATCACCGGCTTTTACGACCCCGCTACCGGGCAGCGCCTGCCCCTGACCGCTGGCTCAGGCGACGCCATTACCCTTCCCGTTTCAATTGAGGTAAAAACAGCCGAATGAGCGGGAAGAACAGTGAACAGTCAACAGTAAACAGTGGACAGTGGACGCATCGCGCACCGCGTTGGCTCGTTCCTGCCGCCATTCTGGCGCTCAGCCTGGTGGCTTTGCAGGCGATTTTGCGGCCGTCGCTGCCCTGTTCCGACGACGCCGCGTTCCACCTGCTGCGCCTGACGCAGTTGGACCATTTGCTGCGGCAGGGCGTGGTTTACAGCCGTTGGGCGCCCGACATGGCGCAGGGCTACGGCTTCCCGTTTTTCAACTTCTACGCGCCGCTTTCTTATTATTTGGCCGAAGCGGTTAGTTTGCTGGCGGGCAACCTCAACCTGGGGCTGCGCCTCACCTTTGCCCTGAGCGTCTATCTGGCAGGGCTGACTGCCTACCGTCTCTCGCGTGACCATTTCTCGACACCGGCGGCGCTGGTAACGGCCGTTGCCTACATGTTCGCCCCCTACTTTGCCTACGACATCCTCTTTCGCGGCAATCTGGCCGAATCTGTAGCGTGGCTTTTTTTGCCGCTTTCCCTGTGGACGATGGGGCGGCTGGCCCGCACCGGCCAAACCCGTTGGCTGGCTGCCGCCGCCCTCAGCTACGCCGCCGTCCTGCTCACCCACAACGTGTTTGCTCTGATTTTTAGCCCACTGCTTGGTCTGTATGGTTTGGTTGAGAGTAGCCCTCTCCCCAACCCTCTCCCAGAGGGAGCCAGTCCCCTCTCCCTCTGGGAGAGGGTTAGGGAGAGGGTGTCCCTCGTCTTCCTGGTTCTGCTCCTCGGTCTCGGCCTGTCCGCCTTTTTCTGGCTGCCGGCCATGATGGAGCGCAGTTTGGTTCACAGCGACCGGCTGCTGGTGCCGCCGATTTTTGTGTATTGGGGCAATTTTGTGACGCTGGCGGAGATTTTTACGCTGCCGCAGACGGTTTATGTCAACTTAATCAATCCGTCACCGGCGCGGGCTTTGGGGTTGATACCGCTGCTGTTGGCTTTGCCCGCACTGTTGGTAGGCTGGCGGCGGTTCCAAAACGGCCGTCGGCGGCAGGTGCTGTTTTTTGGTGTGGCAACGGCCGTTTACGTGTTTTTGATGACGGCCGTTTCTGAACCCATCTGGGCCAACTTACCGCTCATTGAATACGTGCAGTTCCCCTGGCGCTTACTCGGTCCGGCGGCGCTCTGTCTGGCTATTTTAATAGGCGCCAGTGTAGATACCCTCACGCCTCACGTTTCACGCTTCACGCTGTTTATCGTTTCCTTCTATTGCATCGTTTTGATTTTGGGCAGCCTTTACTGGCTGGATGCGCGTTACTGCCCTGGCCTGGAAAATCCGACGATTGCCGACATGCAGGAATTTGAACGCGCCAGCCTGACCATTGGCACGACGGCGAAGGGGGAGTACCTGCCGCTGACGGTTGAATATATGCCGGAGCAGCCCGCTGTGGAGCCGTTTGCAAAGCTGCCGGAAACGGTCACTTCGACAGGCTCAGTGACCGTTTCCGGCAACCGCACACCCAAACAATTTACCGCCTCTATTTCTGCAACGGAACCCTTCACACTCACCGCCAATACCTTCACCTACCCCGGCTGGCAGGCTGAACTCAACGGTCAAAAGGTAGACATAACGCCAAGCGAGGGCACAGGACTTATCACCATTCCCGTCCCGGCTGGCGACCACGACCTCACCATTACCTTCCGGGAAACGCCGCTGCGTTTGCTGGCAAATTTGGTATCGCTGCTCAGTTTAGGGGTGTTGGTACTCGTGGCGAGTGGCAGGTGGCAGGTGGCAGAGTGGCAGAGCGGCAAATTCACCTCCACACCCCATCACCTCCACACCCCATCACCTCCACACCTCTTCCTCATTGGGTTGGCGTTGTTCGTGCTGGTGGGGTGGGTACTGCCGAAACTAGAAACGCCGCTGCGTCGTTCCACGATTCCGGCGGCTGAGGCGGCTGTTGTTTATCAGAACAATCTTACGTTGCTTAACTACACCATCGCGGCGCGGGAGATGGCGGGTGATGGCAGCTTGCTGGTGCAGTCGAACTGGCAAGCGCCGCAGCCCATTACTGGCGATTTCCGCGAGACCGTGCGCCTGATTGGGCCGGATGGACTGCTGTGGTCGGAGAAAACGGCCGTTTCCCCCCGCTGGTACCGCCAACCCACCCCCACCACTGCCTGGACGCCTGAGCAGTTTGCCGATTCGCAGCTTCTCATTGAGCCGATTCCCGGCACGCCGCCCGGTCTGTACACCATTCAACTGCTGCTGTTTGACGAGGAGACGCTGGCCCCTGTGCCGCTGGTTGGCGGGCAAACGACTTACGATTTGGGCAGCGTGCAAGTGACACGACCACAAGAAACGGCCGTTCTCGAACCGCAATATGCCCTCAGCCAATCCTGGGATGGTGTGCTGCTGTCCGGCGTCAGTTTAGACCGGGAAGCAGCGGCGCCCGGCGACCCGTTTTTGCTGACGCTGTACTGGCAGGTTGACGAGACGCCAGCAGACGATGCCAGCGTGCAGTTGTCTCTGGTTGATGAAGCGGGAATTGTGGTGTTCAGCAAAGCGCTGCCCCCCGTCCGCGCTGACTTTCCCACCAGCCAGTGGCAAACAGGCGATGTCTGGCTGGGCCAGCACGCCTTCCGTCTGCCGGTGGCGCTGGACAGCGGTGACTACCAGTGGACGTTGCAGTGGTGTGTGGCTGATGTGTGTGAAGGGGAAACGGCCGTTTCGACAGGCTCAACGGCCGTTCTCGGCAATCTTGCTCTCACTGCCCCTGAGCGTCTTTTTACGCCGCCGGCACTCGACATAGAAACCAACGCGCAGTTTAGCGAATGGATCACGCTGCTTGGCGTTAACATCGCCAGTCAACCTGAAAATCTACAAACCACTCTGGTCTGGCAAACTGCTGCGGAAATACCAATCAGTTA
>JAWOGU010000597.1:0-4632 GCA_046496595.1 Chloroflexota bacterium | reverse complement strand
CTATTTTGTCATTTGCAGCAATGTGCTGGGCAGTTGTTATGGCTCCACCGGTCCCGCAGAGACCAATCCGGCTACGGGCAAACCCTACGGTCTGCAATTTCCCGTCATCACCATTGGCGACATGGTGCGGGCGCAGGTAAAGCTGATCGATCACTTAGGCATTGATCAGCTTTTTTGCGTGGCGGGCGGGTCGATGGGCGAGATGCAGGTGCTGGAGTGGGCGGCCCACCATCCTACCCGGCTCAAAGCGGCCATTCCCCTGGCGACCACAGGCCGCCACAGCCCGATGCTTATTGCCCTGAGCGAGGTGGGACGGCAGGCCATCTACGCTGACCCGCACTGGCAAAACGGCGACTACTACGATAAAGCGCAAAAGCCGGACGCCGGCCTGGCGGTGGCGCGCATGGTGGGCCACATCACTTACCTGAGCGACGAGAGTATGCAGCACAAGTTTGGCCGCCGCCTGCAAGACCGGGAAAAGTTTGGCTACGAGTTCCAGACGGAATTTCAGGTGGAAAGTTACCTGAAGTACAACGGCAACAATTTTACGCGCCGCTTTGACGCCAACAGCTACCTGTACGTGACGAAGGCGATGGATTACCTGGACCTGACAGAACCGACAGGTACGCTGGCAGGCTCGTTTGTTCATGCGACGGAGATTAAGTTTTTGGTGGTCAGTTTTACCAGCGACTGGCTCTATCCGACCTATCACAGCAAGGATCTGGTGGCGGCGTTAACGGCCGTTGGCGCCGACGTCACCTTTCTCGATATTGCCTCCACCTGGGGCCACGACGCCTTCCTATTAGAAGTAGAAACCATGACCGCCCTGCTGCAAAGCTTTCTGGACCGTTTATGGCAGGAAGAAAATGAAGATCAAAGATTAAAGATTTATGGAGCTGCCTCATGACCCATCAACAATCTTCAATCTTCAATCTTTCCACGTCACTCCGCCCCGATCTTCAAGTAGTGGCGGCGCTTATCCCTGCTAAAACGCGCGTGTTGGACCTGGGCTGCGGTGATGGGGAACTGTTGGATTACCTGGTACACCAACATCAGGTCCGGGGACGAGGCATCGAACTGACGGAAGCAGGCGTGCTGGCCTGTGTGCGCCGCGGCCTGAGCGTGCGCCAGGGCAACCTGGAAGAGGGGCTGGCCGATTATCCCGACAACAGCTTCGACTATGTGGTGTTGAGCCAGACGCTGCCTTTTTTGGATGACCCCATGATGATTTTGCAGGAGATGCTGCGCGTCGGGCAAAAGGCGATTGTCAGTTTTCCCAATTGGGGCTACTGGCGCTGCCGCCTGGATTTGCTGCTCACGGGCAACATGCCGCCGGCGCCGGAACTGCCGCAAAGCTGGTATGCGCCCCCACGCTGGCAGGCGATGACGGTGGCGGATTTTACGACATTGTGCCGTACCCTGGACATCTCAATTTTGGAAGCGGTCTACATGGCTGGCGGGCGTAAAGCGCCGGCGGGCTGGTTTAAGAATTTGTTGGCGACAACGGCCGTTTACGTCTTGTCCGGTTGATCTTGCCATCTCCCCTCCCCAAAGCTAAACTCCTTTCATCTTAATTCATCCTTCATCCTTCATCATTTCAGGAGAGGAGACCACCATGCTACAGCGCCCCTCATTTACTGCCCAAGAAGCCATCCAGATTGCCCAAGATGTCTACGGAATAACCGGCCGCGTCAAACCTCTGCCCAGTGAGCGTGACCAAAACTACCGGCTTATTGGAGAAAACGGCCGTTCCTACGTGCTCAAAATCTCCGGTAAAACTGAAAGCCGCGACATCCTCGACTACCAGAATCAGGCGCTCGCCCACCTGCGCCGCCAGCCAGACCTGGCTGACCACATTCCAGAAGTTGTCCTATCGAAAAAAGGGGAACCGATAACCGCCTGCACTGAGCTTGCCGAAGTGGCCTGGCCTGAGCCTGTCGAAGGGGCCTGGCCTGAGCCTGTCGAAGGGGCCGTTTCTCATGTCAACGGCCAAACCTACGACGTGCGCCTGCTCACCTACCTCCCCGGCATCCCCCTGGCGCTAGTCAACCCCCACAGCCCCGACCTGCTCTATGATTTCGGCCACTTTTTGGCGCGTACCACCGTCGCCTTCGCCGATTTCAGCCATCCCGCCATGCACCGCCATCTGCATTGGGACATGGCCCACACCGCCGCCACCATCCGCCAGCGCCTAGAATACATTCAAGAGCCGGACCAACATGCCCTGGTCGAAAACGTGCTGGCCCGCTTCGAGAACGAGGTCACGCCGCGCCTGCCTGCATTGCGCCAGAGCGTCATCCACAGCGACGCCAACGACTACAACGTGCTCATCACCGCAGAGCGCCAGCAGCCGCGGCGCATCGCGGGACTCATCGACTTTGGCGACATGGTCCACTCCGCCACCATTTTTGAACTGGCGATTGCCGCCGCCTACGCCATGCTCGACAAGCCCGATCCGCTGGCCGTCGCCGCCCACATGGTCGCCGGTTATCACGCCGCCCTGCCTCTCACCGACCTGGAACTGGAACTACTCGATCTGCTTATCCGCGCCCGGCTCGCCACCAGCGTCACCATGTCGGCCTACCAACAAACGCTCCACCCCGACGATCCCTATCTGGTCGTCAGCCAGCAGCCGGCCTGGGCGCTGCTGCGCAAACTGGATGGCGTGCCCTCCGCCCTGGCGCGCGCCGTATTCCGCCATGCTTGTGGACTGGAACCCGTACCGCAGGCAACGGCCGTTTCCCGGTACCTCCTCTCCCATCAGCGCAGTTTTCATCCCATCCTGGGCGCCGACTGGCAAACACTCAACCCGCGCGTCTTCGACAGCAGCGTAGGCAGCCTGGAACTGGGCAGCCCTGCTGACTATGGGAATCTGCCCGCCGCCGCCAAACGCATCGAAATGCGGTTGAAAACCGCCAACGCCCGCGTCGGCATTGGCCGCTATGACGAACCGCGCCTCATCTACACCGCCGACTCCTTCCGCACCGACAGCAGCGAATGGCGCACCATCCACATCGGCATCGACCTGTTCACCCCGGCAGAAACGTTCACTTCGACAGGCTCAGTGAACGTTTCTGCCGGGGTCGCTGAGCCTGTCGAAGCGCTGGCTGAGCCTGTCGAAGCGCTGGCTGAGCTTGTCGAAGCCGCCGTTTACGCCCCGCTCCCTGGCAAAATCCACAGTTTTCATGACAACAATTTGCCTTTGGACTACGGTCCTACCCTCATCCTGGCGCACGAAACCGATGAAGGCGTGCCCTTCTACACGCTTTACGGCCATCTCAGCCGAAAATCTATGGCTGACTGGACAGTGGGCAAACGAATCGCCGCCGGGGAGCAGATTGCCACGGTTGGCGCTATGCACGAAAACGGCGGCTGGCCGCCCCATCTCCATTTCCAGATTATGCTCGACATGCTGGGCAAAGAAGGCGACTTCATCGGCGTGGCCCCTGCCAGCCAGCGCGAAGTCTGGAAGAGCATTTGCCCCGACCCCAACCTGATTCTGGGCATCCCCGACGCGCTTTTCCCAGAGCCGCCCCTATCCAAACGAGAAATCCTGGACCGCCGCCACAAACACTTTGGCCCCAACCTCTCCATTTCTTACCAGACCCCGCTCAAAATGGTGCGCGGCTGGCGGCAGTATTTGTATGACGAAAACGGCCGTCCGTACCTGGACGTGGTCAACAACGTCTGCCATGTGGGGCACAGTCACCCCCACGTCGTGCAGGCGCTGGCGGCGCAGGCGGCGGTGCTCAACACCAACACCCGCTACCTCCACGACAACATCGTCAACTATGCTGAACGGCTGCTGGCCCGCTTCCCCAGGGAACTAGAGGTCTGCTTTTTTGTGTGCAGCGGCAGCGAGGCCAACGAACTGGCGCTGCGCCTGGCGCGAACCCACACCGGCGCGGAAGACCTCATCGTCATCGACGGCGCTTATCACGGCAATACCGCCGCCCTCATCGACATCAGTCCGTACAAACACGACGGTCCCGGCGGCAAAGGCGCGCCTCCCCACGTGCACAAAGCGCTCCTGCCCGACCCGTACCGAGGCCGTTACAAGGGCTATGACTCCGGTCCCCTCTACGCCGCCCACGTGGCGCAACTCATTGAAGAATTGAACCGCGGAGAGCGCGGAGTGCGCGGAGAAAAAACAAAAAAATCTGCGGAATCTGCGAAATCTGCGGATAAAAACGGTTTGTTAGCAGGCATTATCGTGGAATCGGTGCTGGGCTGCGGCGGGCAGATTGTGCTGCCAGACGGCTACCTGCAAGACGTGTTCGACTACGTGCGCGCCGCCGGCGGAGTGTGCATCGCCGACGAGGTGCAGGTCGGTTTTGGCCGCGTCGGCTCTCATTTCTGGGGCTTTGAGACGCAAGGTGTGGTCCCGGACATCGTGACGCTGGGCAAGCCGATTGGCAACGGGCATCCGTTAGGGGCTGTGGTCACCACCCGCGCCATTGCCGACTCCTTTGCCAACGGCATGGAGTATTTTAATTCCTATGGCGGGAATCCGGTGTCATGTGCGGTGGGAACGGCCGTTCTCGACGTGATCGAGATGGAAGGTTTGCAGGCAAACGCCTGGCAGGCAGGCAGCCGGCTGCTAGAGGGCCTGACGGCGCTCATGGAACGCCA
>JAWOGU010000520.1:0-6480 GCA_046496595.1 Chloroflexota bacterium | reverse complement strand
CTGCTCGTGGCGGCCGGCCTGCTGCCCGTCACCGGCGTCCCGTTACCGATGGTCAGCTACGGCCTCAACTCGCTGCTGTCGGTGTCGGTCGCGCTGGGCTTCGTCCACGCGGCCTTCCGCGAGGCCCGCGCACGGGGCGCGCCGCTGTGACCGACCCCGTGCCTTCGCTCTGGCTGGCCACCGGCGGCACCGGCGGCCACGTCTTCCCCGCCCTGGCCCTGGCGGAGCGGGCCATAAAAACCTCCGAAAATGATGATTAAGATTGAAGATTAAAGATTGAATGGTACGCGGGCTGCCTACCGCCAATCTTTAACCTTTAAATTTTGTAACTATCCAGGTGTAGCCTGAGCCTGTCGAAGGCGGAACCGGGCTTCGACAGGCTCAGCCCTCGTCTGGCTGTATAGTCACAATTTTTAAAATAAAAACGCCACCACCCACATTGGGGCGATGGCGACCGCGGTTCCACCCAAATTTAGCAATCAGTGTGCGGGATTCAAGCCTGCCTGTTTACTGATTACGCTTGTAACGGCCGTTAACGGAGCCTGCCGGATTTCCCTACTGATCAATTTGATGTTCAGAAAACCACTCCCGGGTGGTGTTCACGATGACTCTCGCTGCGCTGGCTTGCAGCCTATCGGCCATGCGCTCTCTGGTGCAGATGTCACGGTTACTCGTCCCGGTCATCATGTTCTTGGACCTGCGTTTATTTGGCAGATCGCTATACAATTGCGGGGAATTATAAGAATCCTGCTGCGCTTGTCAAGCGCTGCGGATAATCCTGGGGAAAGATGCGGCTTGATTTCAAGGAAGATGTGTGACTATACAGGTGTAGCCTGAGCCTGTTGAAGGCGGAACCGGGCTTCGACAAGCTCAGCCCTCTAGCAGAGCGGGGATTCGGGGATTTTTCTCCTATCCCTTAATCCCCGAATCCCCGCTTTTTTTACAGGGAGTTTGATTATGTCTAAAGTTGAAAACAAACGGCCGTTTCTTGTCATCATCGCAGTTTTTTTAGTTGCCTGTCTTTGCCTGAGCGGGCTGCTGGTTCTGGGAGGGTGGTTCACACTGCGCGGCGTTTCCATCGGCCCCACCTTCTCCTCCGCCGAGGCGCTGGCCTACGATATCCTCTACGAAACCCACTACCCAGACGTCGATCCCGCCTCCATCCGCGCCGTACAGGAGCAGAAAATTGAGTCCCGTGACAATTTGCACGCCGTCTTGATGCACTACCAACTCGCCGGCGAACTGGCCCCCCATTACCAGCTGCTGCTGGCCCGCGATAATGGGCGCGAGTTCTTCTACGAACATGCCGAAACAGGACCGGCGGCTGAGGATGAAAACTTAAACGCCGCCTCGTTTATTCATGAAAATCCACTCGATTCTGACGTGGCGGTATATGGCGTGGTACAAAACCCGGCCATCACCCGCGTCGTTATCACCTGGCCCAACGGCTGGGAGCAGGAGGCTGTCGTCAAAGAAGGCACGTTCCTCTGGTTTCAGAGCTGGTCGCCGGTAGACGGCTCACCGGAACCGGCGCAGGTGACGGCCTATGATGAAGCAGGAACGGCCGTTTCCACCCTCACCCTCCACCCATAAACAACACTAATTTCCCCCTTCTCGCCTGCCAAAACAAGGTATAATTGCACTTCGTTAGATAATTATCGAATGGATAACACATACGCAAAACCCATGACTGCTGCTAAAAGCGAATTCCGCATCGAAAATGAATACCAGTACAACCGCAAAGGCCCGTGGCGCTGGATCAACGCCCACGTTTTCCGCTACCCCTGGCTGCCTATTGTGGTGTTGGTAACGGCCGTTATCAACAACTTCGCCTACAGTTACAGTCAGGTCATCATCGGAGAGGCGTTCGACCTGATCACAACCCCCAATTGGGCTGTACCATCCCTGCTGCTGCTGGCCCTCGCCGCCCTTCTGGCCGCCACCTTGCAATCCTCCATGGGCATGGCGCGCAACTGGTCCAACGAAATCATCGCCCAGCGCCTGGAACGCGACACCCGCGACGAACTCTACATCAGCCTGCTGGGTAAAGACCAGACCTTCCACGGGCGGCAGCGCATCGGCGACATTATGGCGCGGGCCACCAACGACGTGCGCATGCTCAACATTATGTTTAGCCCAGGCGTTATGCTGATGGTCGATGGCTTCATGGGCATCGTGGCGCCCATCGTCCTCATTGCCCGGCTCGACCCCCAACTCCTGCTTGTCCCTTTTCTTTACCTGCTGCTGTATGCCATCACCATCTGGGATTACGCCCGCCGCCTTAACCCGGTCAGCGAAGCCATGCGCGAACAGTTCGGCGACATGAACGCCGGACTGGCAGAATCCATCAACGGCATCGAAGTCGTCAAAGGCAACGCCCAAGAGCTGGAAGAACTGCGCAAATTCACCAGCAACGCCGAACTATACCGTAAGTATTTTGTCAAAAACGGGATCATTCAGGCCTGGTACCTGCCCATGCTCATGTTAGCCATCTGCCTGGCTCTTGGCTTTCTGCACGGCATCTACCTCTGGTCATTGGGCCAGTTGACGTTGGGCCAGGTGGTGACTTATATGGGACTGTTGGGCGTGCTGCGTTTTCCAACCTTCGTCTCCATCTTCACCTTCAACCTGCTCCAACTGGGCATCGCCAGCGCCCGCCGCATTCTGGAAATCCTCAACGCCGAAACAGACCTGGACGAAAACGAGAGCGGACACGCGCAGCCCATCCGGGGCGACGTCGTCTTTGAAAACGTGAGCTTTGGCTACAACCGGGAAGCGCTCGTCAATCGGAACAAGGATGACGACGAGGCCAACGCCGTGATTGACGGCATCAGTTTCACCGCCAAAGCCGGGCAGACGGTGGCGATTGTGGGCCAGACCGGCTCCGGCAAGACCACCCTCACCCGCCTCATCAACCGCATTTTTGACGCCGATAACGGCCGTGTGCTGGTGGATGGCGTGGATGTGCGCGATTGGAACCTGGAATCCCTGCGCTCCCAAATTTCCACCATCGAGCAAGACGTGTTCCTCTTCTCGCGCACCCTGGCGGAGAACATCGCCTTTGGCTGCCCCGACGCCGACCAGGAAGCCATCGAACAAGCCGCCAAAGAGGCGCAGGCGCATGAGTTCATCACCAGCTTTGCCGAGGGCTACCACACGGAAGTGGGCGAACGGGGCGTCACGCTGTCCGGCGGGCAGCGGCAGCGCATCGCCATCGCCCGCGCCTTCCTCACCGACCCGCGCATTCTCATCCTGGACGACAGCACCAGCGCCATCGACAGCGCCACCGAAGACCAGATCCAGCGCGCCATGAAGCGCATCAGCAGCCAGCGCACCACCTTTCTCATCACCCACCGCCTCAGCCAGATTCGCTGGGCGGATCACATTTTGGTACTGAACAACGGCCGTTTGGTAGACCAGGGCACGCACGAAGAATTACTGGAACGCAGCGAAGCCTACCAACGCATCTTTGCAAGATACGATTAAAGGCAAGAAGCTGTAAGCTAAAAGCTGTAAGCTGTAAGCTAAAAGCTAAAAGCTAAAAGCCAAAAGCCAACAGCTAAGAACTAAAAACATTATGGGCTTTATACTCGACGGACTCGATACAGAAGATTACGACCGGCAGTACAGCGACAAGGAACTGCTGAAGCGCATTGTGGCTTATTTCCGGCCGTATAACAAGCAGATGGCGCTGGTGGGCGTGATGATTACACTCAACTCGCTGGCGGGCATCGGCAGCCCCCTCCTCATTGCCTTGGGTATTGACATGCTTGCCAGCAACCCGACGCTGGAAGCGGTGCTGCTGATCACGGCCGGCATCCTGCTGTTAGGTGTGGCGGCCTGGTTTTTTAACTTCATCCGCCAATATTTCTCGGCCAAAGTGGTGGGCAACGTGGTCTTGCAACTGCGTCGGGACGTTTTTGAAGCCACCGTCGCCCACGATATGTCCTTTTTCGACGAACACCCCTCAGGCAAGATGGTGAGTCGCATCACCTCGGATACGCAGGATTTCTCGGAGACGGTGACGCTGACGATGAACCTGCTCAGCCAGGTGCTGCTGGTGCTGATTATGACGGCCGTTCTCTTTAGCATTAACGTCTGGCTGACCCTGATCCTGATCGTGATGACGCCCATTGCCATCGGCATTGCCCTCAGTTTCCGCAAGATTGCGCGGCAGGTCACGCAGAATGCCCGCCGGGTAACGGCGACGATCAACGCCCAGATTCAGGAATCGGTGAGCGGCATTATTGTGGCGAAGGGTTTTCGGCAGGAAACGGCCGTTTACCAGACCTTCAACGAGAACAACAACCTCGGCTATGACACCGGCCTCAAACGCGGCCTGACCCTCGTTTCCATCTTTCCCGTGCTGGGCATGGCTTCCGGCATCAGCACCGCCGTGCTCATCTTTGCCGGCGGCATGGCTACCCTGCCCGACTCCTTCTTTGCCGGGCTTACCGGCGGCATCAGCGCCGGCGAATGGTACCTGTTTATGCAGTCCATCGGTTATTTCTGGTGGCCCATGCTCAACGTGGCCTCCTTCTGGAGCCAGTTCCAGGATGGGCTGTCATCGGCCGAGCGCTCGTTTGCCCTGATCGACGCGGAAGCCAAAGTGAAACAAACTGGCGACGAAGCGGTGGGCAAGCTGCAAGGCCGCCTCCAGTTCCAACATGTCGCCTTCAGCTACACCGACAAGGAAGTGGTGCTGCCTAATTTCACGCTGGACATCGCCGCGCGGGAAACGGTCGCTCTGGTGGGCCACACCGGCGCCGGCAAAAGCAGCATCGCCAAACTCATCACCCGTTTCTACGAGTTTCAGGGCGGCGACATTTTGGTGGACGGGCATGACATCCGCGCCCTCAACCTGGGGCAATACCGGCAGCAGATTGGTCTGGTGCCGCAGGAACCATTTTTGTTCGACGGCACGGTGCGCCACAACATCAAATACGGCCTGCCCCAGGCCGATGACGAGCGCGTGCAGTGGGCCGCCGAACAAATTGACAACGGCGATTGGTTGAAAGCGCTGCCCAACGGCCTGGATACGGAGGTGGGCGAGCGCGGCAGTAATCTCTCGATGGGGCAGCGGCAGTTGGTAGCGCTGGCGCGGGTAATCCTCAAAGACCCGGCTATTTTTATCCTGGATGAGGCCACCGCCAGTGTGGACCCCTTCACGGAAGCGCAGATTCAAGAAGGCCTGGATATGATCATGGCGCAGAGAACGGCCGTTGTCATTGCCCATCGTCTCTCCACCGTCAAAAACGCCGACCGCATCATCGTCATGGCAAACGGCGGCATCCTGGAAGAAGGGACCCACGAGCAGCTCATGCAACAAAGCGGCCATTACGCCGATCTGTACAACACCTATTTCCGCCACCAAAGCCTGTCGTACATTGAAAACGATTTTCTGGCGCTGACGGCTGAGGGCGATTAGTACCGTATTTGGAGGAATTGACGGTATGACAGCAAAAGATAAATCTGACCGGTTTGTTGGCTGCTTGTTGGGTCTGGCAGTGGGCGATGCTGTGGGCACAACAGTGGAATTCAAGGCGCGCGGCACATTTCAGCCGCTCACCGACATGGCAGGCGGCGGTCCGTTCCGGCTGCCGCCCGGCGCCTGGACCGACGATACGTCGATGGTGCTCTGCCTGGGTTACAGTCTGGTAGAAAAGCAGGGTTTCGACCCCGTGGATCAGATGGAGCGCTACTGCGCCTGGCGCGACGAGGGCTACCTGAGCAGCACCGGCGTCTGCTTCGACATCGGCAATACGGTTTCAGCCGCCCTGAGCCGGTACAAAATGAGCGGCGACCCCTTCAGCGGTTCCACGGATCCTTATTCAGCGGGAAACGGTTCGATTATGCGGCTGGCGCCTGTGCCCATGTTCTACCACGCCGACGAGGCGCAGGTGATTCACTTCTCCGGCGAAAGCGCGCGCACCACGCATGGCGCAGCAGAAGCCGTGGACGCCAGCCGCTTGTTTGGCGGCATGGTGTGGGCGGCGCTGTCAGGACGCACGAAAGCAGAAATCCTGGCTTACACCGGGTACACTCCCACCACGCCCAAAATCCAGGCCCTTGCCAGTGGCGCATACCGGACCAAATCGCGTGACGAAATCAAGGGCACGGGTTACGTGGTACCGGCGCTGGAAGCGGCGCTGTGGTGCTTTTACACCACGGCTAACTTCCGGGAAGCTGTCTTAATGGCTGCCAATCTGGGCGACGACGCCGACACGACGGCGGCGATTTGCGGTCAAGTGGCAGGCGCGTTTTACGGCAAGTCGGGTATTCCGGAAACGTGGCTTGATAAGCTGGTGAGGCGAGCGGAGATTGAGCAGTTGGCGCTGGATTTGACGGCTGGCCCCCAGGCTTAGGGAGCATCCCGTTTTTTAGATTGGACCAATCTTGGAGATTGGTCCAATCTGCACCACGTAATTTTTAGACGGTTCTTTCGTATCTTCTCAAAATTTCGTGGACGACGAGGCCTGA
>JAWOGU010000486.1:0-19876 GCA_046496595.1 Chloroflexota bacterium | reverse complement strand
TTGTTTGATTTGCATGATGGCTAACTTTCGCTCACTAAATAATATGTTTGTCATTTGCTTTTTCCTCCAGATGGAATAAGCAAATGTAACCACTTCCGTACGATGTATTGATGGTTTGGTTGTTAAGGTTCCGTATGATGTATTGATGGTTTTTCAGTTAGCTTTCCGTACGATGTATTGATGTACGACAGTTAGCTGTTAGCTGTTGGCTGTTAGCTGTTAGCTGTTGGCTGTTAGCCATTGGCTATGATCGTTAGCCAGGATTAGGGGGTGGGAAGTGCAGGATTTTCGACAGTTGCAGGTGTGGCAAAAAAGTCATCAGTTGGTTTTGCTGGTTTATCGGACGACTCAGGCGTTTCCGGCAAACGAAATATATGGACTGACCAATCAGATGCGCCGAGCCAGCGTGTCTGTTCCATCAAATATTGCCGAGGGCAGTGGACGGGGCAGTGACAAAGACTTCGCCCGATTCGTACAAATTGCCATCGGGTCCATCTCTGAATTAGAATATCAAACACTGCTGGCAAGGGATCTTGGCTATATCAACGCCAACACCTACAATGAGTTAGCCTTACAAACCACAGAAGCCAAACGCATGTTAATTGGACTGCACAAAAAGCTAACAGCCAACAGCTAACAGCTAAAAGCCCTATGACAAACACCTATTCCGATAAAGCCGCTCTGCGCGGCGAACCAGGATACGTCTGGCGCTCCGGGCAAGACCGCCGCCTGCACATGATTCAGCAGTGGATTGAGTTAGACAATGCCACTATTTTGGACAACGGCTGCGGCCTCGGCACTTACCTGCACGCCTTCGCTCCCTTCACCGACCGCCGCTTTGGGTTGGAGTTGGAGCATGACCGCGCCGTCAAGGCGCTGCCCACCGCCGCCGGTATCGTCCAGAGCGTCGGGGAAACCCTGCCCTTCTCCGCCGACACCTTCGACTTCGTTTTCAGCAACGAAGTCATCGAGCATGTGCAGGATGACGCCGCCACCGCCGCCGAAATGGTGCGCGTGGTCAAACCGGGAGGCCGCATCCTCATCTTCTGTCCCAATCGCTGGTATCCGGTGGAGCAGCACGGCATCTACTGGCAAGGCGAGTACAAGTTCGGCAACATCCCCCTGGTGAATTACCTGCCCAACGTCTGGCGCGACAAACTGGCCCCCCACGTGCGCACTTACACCAAAGGCAAACTGCTGCGCTTATTCGCCAACTTGCCGGTGCGCATCGTGCATCATGCCCGCATTTTTGGCGGTTACGACAACATCGAAACCCGCCGCCCCAAATTGGGCAAAGCGATCAAAACCGCCCTTTATACCGCCGAAAAAACGCCTTTTTCAGTGCTGGGTATCTCACACTTGTTAGTGCTGGAAAAAAAATGATGCGTGATACGTGAAAACCCCTACGGATCAAGCATCACGGAATCAACTATCTCCCGCGCCTGCTCAATTTCATCCTGCACGATGGTGTGCCCCATGCCGGGGTAGATTTGTTTGTTGACCTGCGCTCCGAGATTGGTGAGGATAACGGCCGTTTCCTCCACCCGCGCTAACGGAATGTGGAAATCCACGTCACTGCATCCCAGGAATACCGGCGTGCCCGCTAACGAACCGGCATAATCCCGCAGCGCGCCGGGCGGCCCAATCAAACCGCCGCTAAAGACCAGCAGTCCGCCATAACGCCGCGCCCGCCGCGCCACAAACTCCGCCGCCAGACAGCCGCCCTGGGAAAACCCCGCCAGCACAATGCGCTGCGCCGCAATACCAGCCGCCTCTACCTGCGCCAGCACGTCAGCCACCGCCTGCAAAGCAGAAGAAAGACCCGGTTCATTGCGTGCCATCGGTTCCAGGAAACTGTAGGGATACCAGGTATTGCCCGCGGCCTGCGGCGCCAGGTAGGCAAACTGCGGATGATGCAGTTCACGCGCCAATTCTAGAATGGAAACGGCCGTTGCCCCCCGCCCATGCACCAAGATCATCGCTGCCTGCGCCTCCGTCAGCGGTTTACCCGCCGTAAACACCGGCTGCCCCTGATGTGGCCCTGAATTTCTACTAATTTGTGTCATCTCAACCCTCACTTAGGATTCGTAAAAAACAACTCCGCGCTTTTAGAGAGAAGAGATTGGAGAGTGCGCTGCCCCTCATCTCTAATCTCTACTCTCTGATAAATTGCGGCTTTATTCTTTGACGGCTTCTTCTGCAAATTCTCGTTGGTGGTTAAGTTAATATCAAGTAGTTTGATGTTAAACAATAACGTATTGAGGCAAAACGGTCAAGCCAGAACAAACTCAGAAACAAAACCGGCCTTAACGTTAGTTCAATTTATGAAATTTCATTAAGACCAGTTTCCTTGTAATACGGCGGTCATCTTATTACAATCAAGTTAGAAAATGAATGTCTACCAACAAAAAAGGCAGTTTAAATCAGCTCTTTGTGAATATGTGGGATGACCAACCCTCCCGTAGAGGCAGTTCGCGAACCGCCCTGGAGGAAGTCAGCCCCCTGACATCTTGAAGAAAGTGTAGATCTGGAGGTAAATCATGAGTACAGACGGTAAAAATGGACAAGGCGAGGTAGGCAGCTTCAAAGTGAAGGCGGGCCTGGCTCAAATGTTAAAAGGCGGCGTGATCATGGACGTGGTGACGCCAGAACAGGCTGTCATCGCTGAAGAAGCGGGCGCGTGCGCGGTTATGGCGCTGGAGCGTGTGCCGGCCGACATTCGCGTGCAGGGCGGCGTCGCCCGCATGTCTGACCCCGGCTTGATCCGCGAGATCATCCAGTCCGTCACCATTCCGGTGATGGCGAAGGCGCGCATCGGCCACTTTGTGGAAGCGCAAATCCTGCAAGCCATCGGCGTGGACTACATCGACGAAAGCGAAGTGCTGACGCCGGCCGACGAGGAACACCACATTTACAAACATCCCTTCAAAGTGCCCTTTGTCTGCGGCTGCCGCAACCTGGGCGAAGCGCTGCGCCGCATCGGCGAAGGCGCGGCGATGATTCGCACCAAGGGCGAAGCGGGTACCGGCGATGTGGTGGAAGCGGTGCGCCACGCCCGTACCGTGTTGGGCGAAATCCGCCGGTTGCAATTGATGCCGGATGAAGAGTTGATGGCCTACGCTAAAAATATCGGCGCCCCCTACGCCCTGGTCAAAGAAACGAAGGAACTGGGACGTTTGCCGGTGGTTAATTTTGCAGCGGGCGGTATTGCCACTCCGGCCGATGCGGCGCTGATGATGCAAATCGGCGTGGATGGCGTGTTTGTCGGTTCCGGCATTTTCAAAAGTGCGGACCCCGCACCCCGCGCCCGCGCCATCGTGGCGGCGACCACCCATTTTAACAACCCGGAAATCCTGGCGAAGGTGAGTGAGAACCTGGGCGAACCGATGGTGGGCATCAACGTCAGCAGCCTGCCGGAAGCGGAACAGTTGGCCGTGCGCGGCTGGTAAAAGGTGACAGTCACCTTAGAGGTGACTGTCACCTGGCAGTTTCCATGAATATCCGTTTGCTTGACCCTGAGCGGGATTGGCGTGAATGGCTGCGGCTGCGTCAGGCGTTATGGCCTGAAGAAACGGACGCGCCGCACCTGGCCGAGATGGCGGAGTTAGCGGCGAATCTGGATACGCAGCCGGTATTTGTGGCAGAACGGCCGTTTGGCAGTCTTGGCGGGTTTGTAGAAGCCGGGCTGCGCAGTTATGCCGCCGGCTGTGATACCACCCCGGTTCCCTACATTGAAGGCTGGTACGTGGACCCGGACTTACGGCAGCAAGGCGTTGGACGCCGCCTCATTGATGCAGTAGAGGAGTGGGCCAGAGCGCAGGGCTATTATGAAATCGCCTCCGACGCGGAGCTGCACAACACCTTGAGCCATCAGGCGCACGCCGCCTTAGGTTTTGAAGAAGTGGAGCGTACCGTTTCTTTTCGGAAACCATTGAGCAATTTGTAACTATAACAGCCTCTCGAGAGCTATACAGCCTCTCGAGGGCTGAGCCTGTCGAAGCCCGGTTGCCTTCGACAGGCTCAGGCAACGACCTGTACAGTTAAGAGCCATTGAGATAAGACGTATGAAAATTGGTGTATTGGCGCTGCAAGGCGCGTTTATTGAGCATATCAAGATGCTGAAAAGTCTGGGCGTGGAGGCGGTTGAAGTGCGCCTGCCGGAACAGCTTGCCGGGCTGGATGGCCTGATCATCCCCGGCGGCGAGTCCACGACGATTGGTAAGCTGGCGCGTATGTACCATTTTATGGAACCGCTGCAAACCTTTGCCGCCGAAAAGGCGCTGTGGGGCACCTGCGCCGGCATGATTTTTATGGCAAAGGAAGTGGAAAGCGCCTCGTCAGGTCAGGATCAACCGCTGCTGGCGGTGATGGACATTGTGGTGGCGCGTAATGCTTTTGGCCGCCAGGTGGACAGCTTTGAAGCGGGTCTGACGGTAAAGGTGTTTGAGAATGGGGATGGCGGTTCGTTTCCGGCGGTGTTTATCCGGGCGCCGCAGTTAGTGGCGGCGAAGGGTGAGGCTGAGGTGATTGCGCGGTTGGCAGATGGAACGGCCGTTGCCGCCCGGCAGGGCAAATGGCTGGTCACCGCGTTCCACCCGGAACTAACAAATGACAATCGTTTTCACCGGTACTTTTTGAAATTGGCGGGGAGTTAGAGTGTAGAGTGTAGAGATGGAGCGGTTGATGGTTCGCGGATACTGCCTACTGTAAACTGTTCACTGCTCACCGTTTACTGCACCTGCCGGGGAAGCAGGACCACGAAGGTAGCGCCGCCTTGGGGATTGTTTTCGACCCATAAACGGCCGTTATGTTGTTCCACAATGCGTTTGGCAATAAATAACCCCAGACCCGTGCCGGAGCCGTTGGTTTTGGTGGTGAAAAACGGTTCAAAGATCTGGCGCATGATTTCCTCATCCACACCCGAACCTTTATCACTCACCGATACGGCATAAAAATCTGTGGTAGCCAATTCGCGAGTATAGGTTTCCATATGTGAACCCGGCAGCACCTGCCCGGAAGGAATCATCCAGGTCTTCATGTGGATGGCGCCGCCGGTGGGCATGGCATCCCGAGCATTGGTGAGCAGGTTGATCAGCACCTGCGTCATGCGGTTATGGTCGCAAACCACCGTTTTTAAATCCGACGACAGGTCAGTCTGAATGTCCACGTTAAATTTGCCTTGAAACTGCTGCTTCACCAGCGTTAAGGCATCCTCCACAATCTTGTTCCAATTCGTCACGGCCAATTGCAGTGAACCATCCGAGGAATAGTTGCGCAGCACTTCCACAATACGCACGCAGCGCCAGGCGCTTTGTTCAATCATCTGCACGTAATGCTGGAGCCGTTCCAGGCTCAGCACGTTGTCGTCAATGTCAAAGTGCAGATTGGCACAGGCGGCGGTGATGATGCTGATGGGATTGTTCAATTCATGGGCAATGCTGGCGGTAAGCGTGCCCATGCCTGCCAGCCGCTGGGTGTGGGTCAGGGAATCATTAAAGCGCTCCACAGCGCGCAAATCAGTCAGGGTGATGAGTTTGTGACCTTCTTGTTTAGAGGCTATGGGGGTAATGGTGAGGGCGACCGGCAGAGAACGGCCGTTGCTGTGCCGCAGCAAGGTTTCCCGGTAAATCTCTGTCTCAAGGGGAAAGTTTAAGGGGAGCAGGTTTTCCGGCCAAAACTGTTGGTAAGGCAGGTCAAGCATCTCGTCGAGATCGTACCCCAACAGGGAAGCGGCTGTCTGATTGGCTGAAGCAACCATGCCGTTCTCATCAATGACAATTAAGCCGGACGACATGTTTTGCAGTAAGTGGGCAAAAAACTGAGCGGATACTTCAGCCTTTTCTTCCACTATTGAGTTTACCATTATGGTCCTGTTTCCTCATTCCATGGGTACGACAGCAATGCCGGGCTGCTTTAGGGACAGTCAAAAATTCGGCATCACTCAGCTTTGTGCCAAGACTGTAGGTAGCATACGCTACCGCGGCGTCTGCGTCCGTATGCGAATCGTAAAATCACCGTGAACGGCGCGTGAAGGGGAAAAGCGAGAGCGAGAGGAAACATGAAACCCGGACTTTAGTATCCGTAACCCGAAGACTGTAACCCGTTGTCCGTAACTCGTAGTCCGTAACCCGAAGTCGGTAATCCGAAGTCCGTAACCCGTTATCCGACAGATTTTACAGACCTGGGCCTCTGGAACACGGAACACGGATTACGGAACACGGATTACGGATTACGGAACACGGGTCCCCTCTACTCCCCGCCACATGCCAGCACCGCAGCCAGACGGCGCACCCCTTCTTCAATTTCCGCCTCGCTTAAGGCGCTGAAGCCGAGCAAAATAGAGGGCGGCGCCGGTTTTTCCAGGTGGTAGGGGGCGCCCGGATAGACGCCTACGTCATACGCGGCCGCCTGCTGTACAACGGCCGTTTCGTCACACCCCGCCGGCAAATAGACCATCACATGCAAGCCGGCCGCCACCGCCGCATAACGTACCTGTCCCGGCATGAACTGCTCCAAGGCCGTCACCAACGCCTGCCGCCGCTGACCATACACCTGCCGCAGTTGACCCAGATGGCGTTCAAAGTACCCTTCGGTGATGAAATCGGCGATGGCAGCCTGGGTGAGGGTAGGCGCGCCCCAGTCGATGAGCGCCTTGGCCTGCACAAACGGTTCCACGAGCTTAGGCGGCAGCACCACGTAGGCCAATCTGAGCGCTGGAAACAGCACCTTGGAAAACGTACCCAGGTAGATCACCCGGCCTTCCCTATCCAGCCCTTGCAAAGCAGATTGCGAACGGCCGTTGTAACGCAGTTCCCCATCGTAATCATCCTCAATAATCAGGCCGTCGCACTGCTGCGCCCATTGCAGCAGCCGCAGGCGGCGCGCCAGCGACATGGCCCCGCCGCGTGGAAACTGGTGCGTGGGCGTCACAAAAGCCAGCCGCGCCTGGTTAGCGGCAGGAATATTTTCCACAGGGAAACCTTCATCGTCCACCGCCAGGGCGGTTAACTGCGCCTCGTAGGCGCGGAATAAGTCGAAGGCCACCGTGTAGCCCGGCGTTTCCACCAGCACCTCGTCACCAGGGCGCAGCAGCAGCCGGATCAAAATATCCAGCACCTGCTGCGCGCCGCTGACGATGACAACTTGCGCCGGAGTGCAGTGAACGCCGCGATGCTGCGCCAGATAGTCTGCCAGCGCCTGCCGCAGGGGCATAAAGCCGGCAGCGGAGCCATAGCGGGAGAGCATAGCGTCATCCGTGCTCAGATAACGCGCCAGGAGGCGGCGCCAGACATCATACGGAAACACCTGGGCGAAGGAACGGCCGAGGCTAAAGTCAATGGCGGGACGGCTGCCGGAAGGTGTGTCCGCCGGAGCAGCCGCTACAACCCGCTGTCCCCAATCGGAAAGAGCGGGCGTAAACGGCCGTTTCTCCCCCAGCAGCGGCAAATTATCGGCCACAAACATGCCTGCGCCCGGTCGGCTGACCACGTACCCTTCCGCTTGCAGTTGTTCATATGCCTGTGTTACGGTGATACGCGCCACGCTCAAATCTTTTGCCAACTGGCGGCTGGAGGGTAATTTGCTGCCCGGTTCCAACTGGCAGCGCAGCACGCCTTCCTGAATGGCCTGTACAATCTGGCGATAAAGGGGTAAACGGCCGTTTCGATCCAACACCCAATCCGGTTTATTTATATCCATGAGTACACCGTAAAAAAAACGATCATAATCCCTGTTTAGGCCTGACCTGACTGTACAAAATAAAAACCTACTTTACAATTAAGAGGCTTGTTCCTAGTCGTAACGGTTTATTGACATACGTCACTGCCCATTATATGCTCATACAAACGGGAACAGGCAGCGAATATATGCCCTATCAAAGCAGCGAAAAAACACGTCAGAAAAAAGATGCCAAACGAACGGCCATGATGCAGGCTGCCATTCGGGTTTTCGCGGAAAAAGGGTATTACGCCGCCACCATTCGCGACATCGTGCAGGCCGCCGATGTGGCTGTGGGCACCTTTTATTTTTATTTCCCGGATAAAGAAACGCTGTTTGTCCATTTGTATGAAGAAACGGCGCAGTTTTTATTACAGACCATTCAGCAGGGCATTCATGCACGCACTTCTCTGCCGCAGCAAATGATGGCTGGTTTGCAGGCATACATAAATATTGCGGTTTATGAACCGGCAGTGGTGCAGCTCCTGCTGGTGGGCGGCGTCGGGGCTGTGCCCTCTCTGACCACAAAAAGAAACGAGTTCCGCGAAGGGTTGATAGCTGCCTGGCAACGGCCGTTAGACGCCGCCTTAGACCAGGAATCCATCATCCCGCAAAACACCCGGCGCACCGCCGAAGGGCTGGCTGGCGCTTTTGATGAAGTGATCTTGAATCTCATCAACCAGCGCGATATGGACGCCGAAGCAGACGCTGCCCTGAAAGACATGGTAACTTTCGCCTTACGCGCCATGGCCTATATTGACAAATAAAGACCAGCGCAATACATCCGCAGCCGATATGAATCAGAGTTATGGAAATAAACGAACTATCTGTCGTGCCGGAAACCATTACCCCGGACAGCTCGCATTCATGGGACCAACGCATGTCATTTGAAGCACTGATAACGGCCGTTGCCACCCAACTCATCAACCTGAATCCGGAAGAAATCGACAGCGGGATCAACCATGCCCTCAGCCAGATCAGCGAATACACCCACGCCGATCGCAGTTATGTGCTGCTTTACACCAACAATTCACTATGCGCTTCTCATGTGTTTTGCCAGGATCCCCACTACCAACAAATAAGATTTACTGACGATTTATACAACAACAACCTGACCTGGCTCACGGAAAAACTGAACCAGTCTGAAACCATCCACATTTCCAACGTGGCTGCCCTGCCGCCAGAAGCCAGGCAAGAACAAACCCTCTTCACGAAACTGGGCGTATTATCCTTACTGGCTGTGCCCATGATCTACCAAAACACACTCATTGGCATTCTGGGCATAGACACCTTTCAGCAAACCCATGTCTGGCGTCCAAAAGACATCTCCATCCTAAAAATTACCGGCGAGATGATCACCAACGTCCTTAAGCGAAAGGAAATAGAAAAACACGAAAAACTGGCCTATGAACTGGGCGGACAGTTAGCCAGTCTGCTCGACATCGACGATCTGATCTACCACACTATCAACCAACTGCGTAACACTTTCGGTTATTATCACGCTCAGGTCTATCTCGTTGAAAATATCTTTAACTCCGGCCAAAAAGTTAGCCAGCCGAAACAGCTTATCCTCTACGCCGGCACCGGTGATATTGGCGCCCGCCTCAGAAATCGCGGTCACGCCATCCCGCTTGCCGCGCCGCGCAGCATTGTCGCCCGCGCCGCCCGCACCCATGAAACCATCATCGTCGATGACGTACGCCAGGTTGATTACCATCTGCCCAATCCGGCCCTGCCGCACACGCGCAGCGAAGTAGCCTTTCCCCTCATCAGTGAACAGGAACTGATTGGCTGCCTGGATGTGCAGCATACCAATCCTTATCATTTTGACGACAATGCTATCCGCACGCTGCAAATCATTACCCATCAACTTTCTACCGCCTTGGCGAAGGCGGGTTTGTTCCTACGCAACCAAAAGCTGGTTGAAGAGATGTCGCTTTTGCAAAAGGTTGCCGTTTCGGCTACAGAAGCAGCCACCCAAGACGAACTTTTATCCCGGATAACCGAGGTCTTGCAGCAAGCGCTGCCCCATGCAGACTCTATTGGTTTTTGTCTTTTAGAGGCAGGCACCAACATGCTGCGTGATCATGCCGCGTATCATTACCGGGATAAGTCTGCCGCTTTAACCGTCTCGGCGGCAGGCGAAGGCATAGCCGGTCATGTGATCAATACCGGAAAATTGTGGAACGTAGCGGATGTGTCGCTGGAGCCGGCCTACATCGGTGATCCGCTGATTTGTTCCCAACTGTGTGTACCCATCAAGGTGCAGGACCATGTGATAGGCATCATCAACGCGGAAAGCACCCGCCTGAGTGCTTTTTCTGACCGTGAAGAACATCTGTTGACAACCATTACTGGCTATATTTCTACAGCTATCGAAAAAATCGCGCTGTTTGAAAGCACCCAGGCCCAGGCCGCCGAAACGGCCGCTTTGCGCGCCACCAGTAAGGCCATCTCTTCTTTAGAATTGGGACATGTCCTGAACACAATTGCCCAGGAAGCAAAAAATCTATTTAAGGTAAACTCCAGCCGTATTCATCTCATTGAACCGGATGGCAAAACAATGCGCTGCGTGGTAGTGGCCTCTGATCGGCCAGAGGTAGGTATTCACAACTTTATCAGTTCCATTCGTCAGGGCATTACCGGCAGTGTGGCAATAAGCGGGCTGCCTGAAATCATCCCCAACACGTTAGCAGACCGCCGGATGCTGCAAATTCCAGGCACATCTGTCGTCCCGGAAGCGATGGCGCTGGCGCCGCTGACCATCCGGCAGCAGGTTATTGGGGTGATGGTGATGACCAGACGGGGCACGGAACGGCCGTTTCTGGAATCTGACCTCAATCTGCTAACCGCCATGGCCGACCAGGCAGCCGTCGCCATCGACAACGCCCGCCTGTTTGCCGCCGAACGCCGCCAGCTAGAAGAACTGACCGTACTCAATAAAATGGCGACCGCCGCCGCCAAAGAAATACAAGAAGAAGCCCTGCTCAACAAAGCCGTTGCCCTGGCCCAAAAAATTACCCAAACCGCTCACACCAGCATTCTCATCCTGGACAAAACCAAAAATACCCTGGTCGGTTACGGACTGCACCCCGACGCCCCTCAGGAACTGCCCATCAACGAATTGCCCATCAACCAGAGCATTATCGCCAGGGTCATGCTGGATGGCGAAACCCAAAACATCCCCAACGTCCACGAGGTGCCAGCCTACAGCCAAATCAGAGACAACATCCAATCAGCGCTTTGCGTGCCCATCAACATCAGTGGGCAAGCTGTCGGGGTTATCAACATCGAAAGCGAAACGCTGGCTGCATTTAGCCCGGCCGACGAGAGATTCCTGGCTACTTTTGCCCGCCAAATTGCGGTAGGTTTGGAAAAAGTACACCTGCTCGCTGCCGAACAGTCCCGAACCGCCAAACAACAAAAGCTGGTAGAAATGGGAATCGCCCTGCTGGGTACCCGCAATCTGGCAGAACTATGGCCCGCGGTAACGGCCGTTGCCCAGGAAATCCTCAACGCCGACAGAATCGCCTTCTACCAATACCACCCAGACACAGACACCGTCACCTGCCCCTTCGCCCATAACCTCTCCTCAGACTACATAGACGCGCTCAACGAACGATTCCGCCAGGTTCCCGGCGCCACCCTGCTGCAAAGCCCACAGCCTATCTTAGTCGAAGACGCCCAAACCCACCCCGCCATGCAAGCGCTGCGCAAACAGATCCAGAACGAAGGCTTTCGCTCCTACGGCGTCTTCCAACTGCCCGGCACAGACATTCCACTCGGCGCGCTCGTCTTTTACCGCGATAAAATCGCGCCCTTCGACAGCATCGATCAGGCCATCGGCCAAACGCTCGCTTACATCGTTTCCGTCGCCTACCAAAACGTGCAGTTGCTCACCGAAATCCACCACACACTTCTGCGAGAACAGCAGCTCAACAACATCACCCGCGAACTCAACACCACCCCAAACCTGCCCGGTATCCTCGCCGCCATCATCCGCAGCGCCACAGAACTGGTCAGCGCCGACGCCGGTCTTGTCGGTCTCGTCATCGACGAGCAAATCATGACTTACTATCCCTACAACATCCCCATAAGCGTCAACTTGCGGCCAACCCTAAAAGGCAGCGGCATCGCCTGGCAGATTGTCGAAACCAGAGAAAGCATCCTCGCTGACCAATACCAGGACCATGAAAAAGCCCAGCATAAATTCATTAAAATCGGCGTGCGCGCTTTCATCGGCGTCCCCATTGTCGCCGGGGATCAATGCCTGGGTGTGCTCAAACTCTTCAGCCTCACGCCCGGCAAAAAATTCAGCGACCGCGACAAAGAACTGGTTGAATCCATAGGCAGGCAGGCAGGCATCGTCATTCAAAATCGGCGGCTCTACCACGAACTGACCGAACGCGCCCAGGCTCTTACCACAGCCCTGGCCCGGCAAGAAGAGCTAGATCAAGCCAAAAACAGCTTCATCCACAATGTATCCCACGAACTGCGCACCCCAATCGGCCTCATTTACGGCTATTCCGAACTGCTGCATACCGGCGGCTTAGGCCCCCTTACCAACGAACAACAAAACTCAATCAGCATCATCGTCAAACGAGTCAAAATGCTTATCAGCCTGCTTGATGATCTGTCCGTCTTGTTAGCTGCCGAAACACAGGAATTCCGCCGCGAAGAAATTCAGCCGGCCTCCCTGCTGGAATCTGTTACAGACGAATTCCAACTCCAGGCACAAAAAGCTCAAATTACACTTCGGTCAGAAATTGAAGAAAACCTGCCGCTCATCTACGGCGATCCTTTCCATTTACGGCGCGTTTTCGACAATTTATTGAGCAACGCTTTTAAATTCACATCTGCTCAAGGCGTCATCACCATCCGCAGTTGGCGAGAAGGCCATGAAGTATTGATAGAAGTCTCCGATACTGGTTCCGGTATATCCACACAAGAAATGGAGCGCATCTTTGAGCGCTTCTACCAGGCAAAAGCAAGTTCCAGCGGGCACCACAAAGGCAAAGGCACCGGCCTCGGTTTGGCCCTGGTTAAAGAAATTGTAGAAGCACACCGGGGAAAAGTAACCGTTCGCTCCAGAGAGAACGAAGGCACAACCTTCAAAATCCGCTTACCGGGAATAGACCTCTAAGAAAAACCTACCCGCTTTTGGCTCCATGCAGCTCGTAAATCTGCTCCAAAGCGGCGCGCCCCTTTACCCGCATAGGATTAAGCGCCGTCACATCGACCCATTCTTTCACCGCATTATACGCTGCAAAACTTAGTAAAATTTGGCCGGGCGCGGCCGTTTCCTGCACACGTTTTGCCAGATTCACAGCGTCCCCAATGGCAGAATAATCCTTACGCAGAGCGCTGCCCACATTCCCCACAACCGCTTCGCCCAGATGAATGCCTGTGCCAAAATACAGGCGGCGGTCTTGGGGCAAGGTGGCGTGATAGGCTGCCATGCTTTCTCGAATCATGAGCGCCGTACGAATAGCCCGTTCTGCATGATTTTCCTGGGGATTGAGCGGCGTGTTGAAAAGCGCCATCACTGCATCCCCCATAAACTTATCCGTCATGCCGCCAAAGTAGGAAATGGCCTTTACGGCCTCGGTGAAATAGCCATTGATAATTTCAATCAGTTCTTCCGGGTAAAGATTCTCGCTGAACGTGCTAAACCCGCGCACATCGGCAAACAGAACAGACATGAGGCGCCGCTGCGGGCGTTGGGCCGCATCCACGTCTCGCACCTGATCCACCAGAGCGGGCGGTAAATAGCGGCGCACACTTTCCAGGCGTTTTGTTTCCGAAATATCGTTTAGCACCATGGCTACCCCCTGCGGCAGTTGGCCGATGTCTCGCAGGGGAGAAAAGGTGAGATTTAAGGTGGTAGTGCCGGGACGCTGACCCACCACGATGTCCAATTCGGCGTTTCGCTGATCGCCATTTGCTTTCACGTCTTCCACAAACATGCCCACAGGCAGATTTAAAATGCTCATAGCCTTTTCGTATGCCTGACGCAGAACGGATTGGGGCGGGACGCCTAAGATGCGCTCGGCCGCACTGTTAAATAGAGCCACTCTATCTTCTTCGTCAATGGTGATCACGCCGCTGGCGATGGACTCAAACACGTTGTCCATCAACTCTTTCATTTCCGTGATTTCGATGAGGTGCTGCCGGATTTGCTGGAACAGGCGGGCGTTTTCAATGGCGACGGCCGCCTGGTTGGCAAAGGTAGCTAATAAATCACGATCCGAATCGCCAAAGATACCGGAAACAATGCGATTATCGGCATAAATGACGCCGATGATATTGTCTTTAATTTTGAGCGGCACGCAGAGAATGGAGCGCAGGTTATAGCTGATGATGCTTTCTGTGGCGGAGAAGCGCGGGTCTGATTGGGCGTTCATGGTGGCAACCGGCTCGCCGGATTCAGCCACGGCGCGCACGATGGTGCGGCTAATTTCAAAGGATGAAGACTTTTCGATGGTTTCACGATCTACATTGCGGGCTACCTGCACTTCAAGCTGCTCGGTTTCTTCGTTGGTGAGCAGCAGAATGGCTCTTTCAGCCTGGGTCAGGTTGATGATGGCGTCCATGACAAAACTCAGCACCTGATTGAGATCCAGGGATGAGTTGATGACGGCGCCAATTTCTTGCATTGCTTTAAGTTGGGCGTGTTCTTTTTCCTGCGCTTCGATACGGCGTTCCAACTCTTCGAGGGTGCGCCGCACATCAACGAACAAACGCGCCAACTCATCGGTGGATTGCAAGGCAGCCTGCCGGTTAAGCTGGTCGCGGGTGGTGATCAGGGTTTGCTGTTCATTGACTGCACCGCCCAGTTGATCAACCATTTCGCGCAAGTGTTTCAGATTTCGGTGAACCTGCGTGGTTGTTGGTGTTTGATTTGTTTCTTTGCTCAAAAGGGTGACTCCTTTGAACTGTGGTAACTATACAGCCAGTCGAGGGCTGAGCCTGTCGAGGGCTGAGCCTGTCGAAGCCCGGTTTCGCCTTCGACAAGCTAAGGCTACGCCTGTATAGATACGAACTGTGATCAACCGGAAAAAATCATGTGATGGAGTCAGGCGAAAGCTTAAAGGGCGGTTCGCGAACCGCCTCTGTCAGTGGCAGCCGAAAAACGCCTGTATCCAGTTCTTTAGATTATAGCAAAGGCTGTGGTTAGTTGGAATGCTGTCTACCGTTTTCTGTTTTTTCGTGTTTGCCATCCCTGCCAGCGTGTGTGAATGGCCTTGCGGATAAACAGCGGACGGAGGGTGCGCCATTCGTTTTGGGGGTCGAAGCCGTTTTCGTTTTCATGGGCAGGGCTGAATTGGCGCAAGACGTATTGGCGTGTGAGGCTGCGAACCTGATCTTTGCCTTCCGGCATTTCGGCGGCGAGCGTATCGGCGCGTTCGTAGGGGGTGTTGGCAGACTGGTAGTGAAGGCCGAGCCAACGGGACCAGGTTTCCAGGCGCGTGTAACTGCGGATGACATCACTTTCGATGCGGTTATTGAGGGTATTTGCCACTTTGAGGAGGATGAAGGCGGTGAGGAGAATGAGGAGGGCAACGGCCGTTTGCCACCCAAACAATCTCTGCCACCAGGGGGCCGCGCTCTCGTTCAGGGGTGAATTCTCGCCCAAGACATCGCTGCCGCGCTCAATGTCTTCACCGTCAAAGAGTGGTTCCTCAGCTTCCGTGTCCAGGAGCGGCCCTTCCGGAGCCGCCGGGGGGCTTTCCGCCACGTTGAGCGATTCGCGGCGGACCACCACCGGCATGGAAGCGGTTGGCTCAAACTGAATCCAGCCATAGTCCGGGAAATAAACTTCGACCCAGGTGTGGGCGTTGCTGGCGCGGACGCGGTAGGAATTGGTTTCTTCGTCAAAACTGCCCTGCCCGTAGCCGTTGACAATGCGCGTAGGGATGCCTTGAGAACGCAGCATCAGGGCCATGGCTGAGGCGTAATAGGTACAATACGCTTCTTTGCTTTCAAACAGGGTATAGTGAATGGGTTCGACATTGGGGGGCGGGGCCGCGATCTGATCGTTGTAGGCGATGTTTTCACGCAGATAATTTTGAACGGCCGTTGCCTTGTCGTAAGGGTTATCATAACCGGCGGTCAGTTCGGCCGCCAGCGCCAATGTTTCCGGGGTCAGGTCGTCAGACACCTGTAAATAGGTTGCTCGTACCCAGTCTGGGTACGTAGTGGCTGCCAGACGCAAACTTTCCACATCCGCGTTGGAGATGCGCGACGCCACTGCATATTGATCGCCCAAATTCAGCACAAAACGAGAACGAACGGCCGTTACAAGCATCTCCTCATTTTCATCCAAATTCGCGTCCACAAACATCTGCCGGCTGGAGCCAATCACCTCCGGGGCGGCATAAAGAAAGCTGGAATTGGGGATGTAGTTCACAACCGTCTGCGTAATCACCTCTCGCGCCGCCAGCTCCGGTACCGTCAAAAAACCATCATCGGGAAAATGCAAAGTGGTATCCCACTCTTTAGCCGTCCAGCCGCCATCATTATAGGTATCCAGGGCAATCGCCCGCCAGTAGAGATTCGGCAGTTCGCGCGGCACATAAATATCCATCACCAGATCATTGCTGATAGAGCGCGGCCCGCCCAAAACCATTGAATCCTGATAAGGGTCTGTGGTATTGGTGCCATAGGCGCGTAAGGCGGCAAACAGACGTGTCCACGTTTCCTGAAAATCCTGCCAGGGACCGCGTGTGTCGCGGAACATATCGTTGACCGTCGTGCTGGCGGCAAAAGTGGGCATGACATAAGCTACAGACAACAGCAAAAGCGCCGCCACCAACCCGGCGCGAATAAAGTTGAACCAGATGCCCCGTTCATAGCGCACCGCCGCCGCCCGCCAGATACCTTCCTGTTCAATCAAGTAGGTACGGGCTATGTAAATGAGCGCCAAAATGATGTAAACCGCCAGATAGTACAACAGCGGTTTAGGGCCGTAATAGTAATACACCACACTTAGCAGTACCAGACCGGTAGGCAGGATGACCCGCCAGATGCGCAGTTTGCGGAAGGTGTACCACGCCGCCGTATAACCCAACAGCCAAAAAACGGCCGCCGTCTGCAACACAAACACCACGCCATCCCGGCTGGTGCCGCCGCCAAACGCTTTTTGCAGCCAATCGACCTGCCGGGCGAACAGGTCCAGAGTGCGCTCATGCCAGGTTTGGTCGCCGGGCAGGGTGGCGCCCACCAGATAACCCACCACCACAAAACCGTAAGCCAACCCGATGAAGTGCGCCGTGTTGGGCGTGAAACGGCTTTTAGCCAGCAATAAGCCCACAAAAACGGCCGTTATGCCCACCAGCGCCAACACATGCGTCCCATCCGTCAGATCCGCCTGCATGATAGCCATCGCCGTAATCACAATCAGCGCCAGCAATAAAATCAGGGTAGACCACCCTTCTTCTAGTTTGATTTTAGGTTTTTGCATGATAGGTCCCCATTGTAACGCCTTTCATCCTGAACGGATTGCAGTTCGCAGGGCCGTTTATCAACTTCTAACGACAATTTCAGCGGAAATTATATCGGCATGGCTCTCCATGGCAGGCCGCCTCCTGTCCGTTTTCAGCCGGCAGACCGCCGCGACATGATAAAGCCAATGACCGTCACCAGCGCCAGCCCGCCCAACCCAACCAGCAGCCAGTTAACGGCCGTTCTCGCTTCCACCACCTCTAGATCAAACGCCACCTCACCGGCACCGGAACGGCCGTTTACCTGCGTCACCACTCTATACATGCCCACATCCGGCGCCTGAAAATCCGCCTCATAAAACAGCTTATTCACCGACTGTTCCGTCGTCGCCGGACCTGACAACACCAGCGCCTCTGAACCGGCTGCCCATACCTCAATGTTCACAGCCGCATCCAGGATCATGTCATTGCTTTCATCTTCCACCACCGCCACCGTGAAATGGAGCTGCTTACCGGCTTCCACTACGTTGGGCGCCACCCACACCGTCACCCGGTAAGCCCCCGCCGATTCCCCCGCCACATAAATCAAACCGCCGCCATGCGCCAACGCCTGCCCTGCGGCAGCGCCCCATACACCCGCCGCCAAACAACAAAACAAAACTGTCTTCCACAAAAAAAACCGTCGTTTTTGCATCATTTGCCAGTCGCTCCCGCTCTCACTTATAGACCGCTATTCTGCCCCAAGAACGGCCGTTCCGCCACCCACCACTTCGCCACACGCCACCCACCACCCCTCACCAGCCACCCGCTCCATTCTCCCATTGGACCGCCGCGCCAACTTCCGCCATAATACCCACATGATTATAATCGACGCCCACCTGGATATTGCCTATAACGCCATCAACCACGGCCGTTCTCCCCTCATTTCCGCCGCCGAAAGCCGCCCACTGGAACAGCCAGACCGGGAACGCGGTCAGATTACCGTCTCCTTCCCCGACATGCAAAAGGGAAATGTCGGCCTGGTCTGGGGCACACTTTTTGTCACACCCAGCCACGCCAAAATCCCCATCATGGGCGAGAAAATGGTCTACCACAACGCCGATCAGGCGCACAAATATGCCATGAAACAGCTAGACTACTACCGCCGCCTGGCCGATGATGTGGACTATTTGCATCTCGTCACCGACTCTGCCAGCCTGGAAACAGTGCTGCGCAGCCATGAAGACAACAACGCCGCGCCCCTGCTTGGTCTGGTGCCGCTCATGGAAGGCGCGGACCCCATCCGCGTGCCCGAAGAAGCAGAGGCCTGGTACGGCCACGGCCTGCGCGCCATCGGTCTGGCCTGGGACGACACCCGCTACGCCACCGGCGGCTGGTCTCACCCCGACGAAGGCATGACAGCCGAAGGTTTCCGTCTGCTGGAAATCATGGCCGACATCGGCTTCATCCTGGACCTGACCCACATGAGTGAAAAGTCAACCATCCAGGCGCTGGAGCGATATGAGGGCGTGGTAGTAGCCACCCACAGCAACTGCCGGGCGCTCGTGCCGGGCGGCCGCCAGTTAAGCGATACCCAAATTCGCCTGTTGGGCGAACGAGACGGCGTGATCGGCATGGCGCTCTTCAACGCCTTTTTGCAACAAGGCTGGCGCAAAGGGGACCATAAACAAGCCGTTACCCTGGATCACGTCGTGGCCCATATCGACCATATCTGCCAGGTATTGGGCAACGCCCGGCATGTGGGCATCGGCTCAGACATGGATGGCGGCTTTGGCCGCGAACACATTCCGGCTGAACTGGACACCATCGCCGACCTGCCAAAAATTGGACAAAAGCTGCTGGAACGCGGCTATGACCCGGAAGATGTGACACGCATCATGGGGGACAACTGGCTGCGCATTTTAAAACGCGCGTTTGCCAAAAACTAAAAAGAGCTGACAAGTTTCTGAAAAGCTGTCAGCTCTCAATTTACCTCAATTGCTGAGCATGGGCGCTTTGCCCACCCAGACATCTGAAGCCACTTGATCGAGCATAAAACGGGCAAAATCAGCCCGCGCCAGTTGTGACCCTATACCCTTCCCCGCATAACCCACCTTAATCTTGCCGGTCCCAGGTTTGTCTTGCAAACGAGGCGCCCGCGCCAATGTCCAATCCAGACCACTGCCGCGCACAGCCGCCACCATGCCCTGGCTGTCAGCCAGCACATTCCGCGCAAAGAGGCGCAGCGCCAACCCAAACAGCCTGCCAACCAACTGCGGTTTGTCCTGCGGATCGGCTACACCCGCTCCTGTTGCCACAATGAGCCGCCGTACTCCCTCTTCCTTCATACTGGCGACAATGTGCTGCATACCCTGGGTTAACGGCCGTTCCGGTTTGTTGCTTGTCGGCCCTAAAGCGCTCAATACGGCATCAGCTCCCGCTATTGCCTGGCTGATTTTCGCCCCTTCGTTCATTTCTCCCTGCACCACGCGTAGCCGTTGGTCCGTCAGCGTCAATTTCGCCGGAGTGCGCACATAAGCCACCACCTCATGACCCGCGGCCAACGCCTGCCGCACTAATTCCTGTCCCGTACCACCTGTTGCGCCAAATATCGTCAATTTCATCTGTTTAGCCTCCAATTACATCATAAAAATTTGTAAAACAACACAGAGCCTGCTTGCAGATTGCAGATGAGAGACTGGTCAATCTCCCGTCTCCAATCTCAAATCTTTAGCCGC
>JAWOGU010000451.1:0-11339 GCA_046496595.1 Chloroflexota bacterium | reverse complement strand
CCCTGCCACAGCACCCCGGCCAAAAAACTGGCAGGCAGGGCAGCCATCCCGATGACGCCATTGTATAAACCGTAAGCCGTGCCGCGCTGCGTCTTGCCCACCAGGTCTGCCACGTAAGCTTTGGCCACGCCTTCCACAGCGCCATAGTACAAACCATACAAGGCGTAGAGAAGCCAGATGTGCCAAACGGCCGTTGCCAGGGCAAAACCGGCATATAACAGCGCGTAAAAAAGCCATCCAGCCAGGATGAGGGGACGCCGACCAATCCGGTCGGACAGCGATCCCAAGGGACCGGATGTCAGCGCATAGATGACGTTGAATGTCAGCAGCATTGCCAAAATACCCAGCACACCCAGGCCACGTTCCTGCGCCCGTAAAATCAAAAAAGCGTCGGCGGAATTGCCCAGCGTAAACAAAAATAAAACCAGCAGATAACGGCGGAAACGGATGTCGAAGCCTTTGAAAGAGAATTTAACGAGGGTGGTTTGGGTGGAAACGGCCGTTTCCTTTGCCCCCCATGCCAAAATCAGCACCGCCAAAAACGCGGGCACAATACTCACCAGCACCACTCGCTGAAACGTCTCGCGGGTCAGCGTCAGGGAACCAGACTGGCTGGCCCACACAATGCCCATCGCCAATAGCAGCCCTATCACCGCCCCGGCGGTATCACCGGCCCGATGCAGGCCAAACGCCAGGCCGCGCCGTTCCGCCGGCACGCTGTCCGCGATCAGCGCATCCCGCGGCGCGGTGCGAATGCCTTTGCCCACTCTGTCCGCAAAACGCACCGCCAGCACACCCCACCAGGAAGTGACGAGCAGCAAAAATGGCTTGGCCGCCGCTGAAACCGCATACCCAATCACTGTCGGCCGTTTGCGTTTACCCATCCGGTCTGAAAACCAACCGGAGTAAATTTTGAGCAGACTGGCGGTGCTTTCGGCAATGCCTTCAATCAAACCCACGATGTTCAGGCGCACGCCCAGGATATTCGCCAGAAACAGGGGCATGAGGTTAACAATCATTTCACTCGAGATGTCGGTGAAAAAGCTGGTGAAAGTAACGACCCAAACATTGCGCGGCAGTTGTTTCAGGGTGTGTCTGATCGATGACATGTCAAATTTCCTTCAAATCTTAGAATCTCAACGAATGATTGTATCTGGCGGGCGGCAACACTCGAAGAACTCTTTTTTCTTATTGCGCGCCGCGCCGATTGCCGCTAAGATTTTACGAATGATGCGTAAGAAACTATTCCAACAACGGCCGTTGCTCACCATCCCCCAAATCATCATCCTGCTCGGGGTGGTGGGTATTTTGTTCGTGGGCCTGGACCTTACCCGCCGGGCACAGGCTGGGCGTGAGGTCGGCGTGGGAGAAGAATCGTTGTTGGAAGAAATCAGCATCGAATCCACCCGTCACGTTGAACTGCAAGCTACCCTGGAGTATGTGCAAAGCGACGATTATGTAGAAGCATATGCTCGTGATGAAGGCGGCTATATCAAACCTGGCGAAAAACGCATCGTCCCCATGCCGGTCGAAGTCCCACCAGACAGTTCCTCATTGGCAACACCCACCCCAGACCCGGCCGCAGCGGCGCGTCCCTGGCAGGCATGGTGGCGACTTTTATCGGATTCCCCCCAGCCATCGCGCTAGGGCACACTTATCTGACTGTAGTCTGTAACAATTGAGGCGTCATGCTCGTTTTTTATCTGTTGGCTTTCCTGACGAGCAGCATCACATTACTCGTTTTGCGGCGGCAAGGTTTTAAAGAACGCTCGTTCCTGAACGCGATTTATGTTTTGGTCGGTCTAAACGCGCTTGGTCTGGTATTGTCATTGGCTGTTGGCCCCTTACCGCCAACGATTGTGCTAATTTTGCAACTGATTGCCTGGACCGTATTTCTGTGGGGTTTGTCCATTGACGGCCGCTGGCTGGCCGGATTTGTACTGCTGCTGGGGCTGCTGTCATTTTTACCTGGGCTGGTTGGGCTAGAGTTGTTGAGCTGGGGTTTGGTAACGGCCGTTCCCCTGGCCGCAGTCATGTTAAACCGGGAACAACCCGTCATCCCCATCTTTGCGCCTCCTAAAATGACCCGCTACCGGCCGCCAAAAACAATCATTGGCAAAATCTCCCCGTCTGCTTTGCAGGCTCAAAAGCCCATTTTAGAATGTCTGGCTTCAGGCATTATCGCCAGTGATGTAGAAGGTAACATCGCTTACGCCAATCAAGCCGCCTGCGCCATCATCGGCAGCGCTGCGGCTAATCTAATCGGGCAACCCATCACCGACATTCTCATCCATCTGCCCATGCTGGCCTCCCTCACAAGCGCAGCCACTAAAGCGCCTAACAGCAGTTTTGAGCTAAACGGGCGGATCATCGAGGGGCGCCTGACCATCATCTACGACGATCAGGGCACGGCCCAGGGCACTGTCGCCATCCTGCTTGATATCACCTCCGAGCATTACGCCGAACGCAGCCGCGACACTTTTCTCACCACGATTTCGCACGAACTGCGTACGCCGCTGACCGCCATCAAAGGGTATGTGGAACTGATGGGCAGCGGCGTAGGCGGTGACTTAACGCCCCAGCATCAGCACTTCGTCAAAACAATCCAGCGCAACGTGACGCGCATGGTGCAGCTCATCAACAGTCTGCTCTTCGCTTCTGCCGTCAAAGGCGGACGTCTGGAATTCACCTCAGACCACACCGACCTGCCCCAGCTCCTCCAACAAATCAGCCGGGAAAAGACACCTACCGCCGCCGAAAATGGACAGCAGATAGTGGTGCAGGTAAACGGCCGTTTCCCCACCATCCAGGCTGATCCCATGCACATCGCCACCATCCTGGAAGAACTCATCGACAACGCCATCAAATATAACAAACACGGCGGCGAAGTGCGCATCCATGCAGCGCTGCAAACCGACCCAACCAATCATGCCCAATTCGCCATCATCTCTATCAGCGACGATGGCGTCGGTATCCCGTCAGAAATGCAAGCCTATATCTTCGATGAGTTCTATCACCCAGACATGAACGACACTCAGGTTCGCGCCGGCGGCATGGGCATGGGTCTCTCGGTTGTCCGCTCCCTCATCGACGCCTATAACGGCCGTATCTGGCTTGAAAGCAAACCACACGAAGGTAGTTCCTTCTTCCTGCTGCTGCCAGTCAAACAGCCAGAAGAAAACATTCGCCGCCCAACCAGTTAGCCAAACCCCTTATCCTACCCTCATTTGCTCCCATAACACCCTCATTCCACCTGAAAACTGCAAATTTCAAGTACCACACTCCTAGTTGGTTGCCAATCAACTTGACATATGATAAGATATGCGCCATCAGGAGGTTTACATATTGTTAAAATTAATATCTTCAAACCATCTGTACACAAGTCAGTTTCCCTGCCCACACCTCCGGGATGCTGGCCTTTGCCTACCTCAAAACACCTTACCACACACCACAACCGGGTCACGATATCACCTAAAGGGATAAAACGATGGGCCGTCGAACATTAGCAATCATAATTCTTGTAATCGGTATCCTCATGTTTGTCACTGTAGTGGCTTTCTTCCTTCTGAATCAAGGGGAGACACCTCCAGATGGGCAAGCCCTCGATGCAAATGGTCAGCCGATAGATTCACAGGGCGTCGCTCCCGTAGAGCCGTTGCCCGGAGAGCCAATTTCATCAGAATTGGACTTGGAAGATACCGACTCCAGCTTCTTTCAACCAGTAGAAGGCGATCAACAAATGATCGAAGTAGTTGTCTCTCTCCAGACAGTGCCCCGAGGTTGGCTGATGACAGAAGCAGAGCTAACGACAGACTTGCGCTTGCCAGAAGACGTTGGTAACAACGTCATCACTGACGTGCAAGAAGCCGTTGGCCTTTATGCCCGCTCCGACATCTATCAAGGACAAACGCTTACCAAAGATATATTAGTTAGAGATCTTCGCCAGGTGGCAGAAGAAGAAGTTGGCCCTTCTTCACTGATTCCGCCCGGTTTTGTTGCCCAGGCAGTGCCCATGGATCGCCTTTCCGGTGTAGCCTATGGCATGAGCGAGGGTGATTACGTTGATATCATGGTCTCCTTTGTACTCAAAGAAATCGATCCCCAATTCCAAACATTACTGGAAAACAGCATCAGTTTCTATTTAAGAGATGAGGAAGGCAACCCAATCATTTTGGTAGTGGATCCATACGGCCGTTTTGAAGAACTACCTACCGGCGAAAAAACTCACATTGCACCCTCTGAAAACCCCCGTCGGCCCATACTCGTCTCCATGATATTACAAAATGCCAAAGTCATTCAGGTTGGGGAATGGATACCGCAAGGTCCAATTCAAGCCGCGACCCCCACACCCGAACCTGCAGCCGAAGATATACCGGCAGACGCCACCCCCACAGTAGCGGCGGCTGGGCCACCACCCACATCAACACCCCGGCCACCAGACACCCTGCTCCTGGCGCTTTTACCACAAGATCAACTCCTGTTGAAATATGCCGTTGAGGCAGACGCAAATATAGACTTTGCCTTGCGCGGCATCAATGACGGACAACTCTATACCATCGAAAACGTCGACTTTAATTACATTAAAGAACGTTTCAACATCGAAATTCCGTCAAATTACGAATATACTGCTGAGTTTATTGAAGTAACGCCAACGCCGATACCTGAACCCCCAACCGAAGAAGAATCGGCGCCTCCTTCTGACGAAAGTTAGCAGGATAAGAATTAGGAAAATTAACATGCGCCTAAGAACTTTTATTCTCCTGATTGTGGTGTTCATCGTATTTGCTGTGGTCGCCATACTACTCTACACCAGATTTTCTGGTGGCGGTATTGCCGGTATTTTACCAGGTGGAAACGCTTCATCTGGAGAAACTGTTGAGCAGCCGGCGACGGAGGGCGCTGAAGAGCCTGGCTTACCGGCTCCCACGCCAACACCTGCTGTACGTTATGAACCTGTTGTTGTTGCTGCCCGTTCTATACCCCTGGGAGAACGGTTGCGTGAAGATCTACTGTTAGTAGAACTTCGCCCAAATTCCAACATCGCTTTACAGGGCGGATATACTTTTCCAGATACTTCAGAGTTGATTGACCGCATTGTTAAAACCAATATTGCTGCTGGTCAAGAAATTCTGGCACCCATGCTGGCACTGGATCCAACAGATTTATCGGCAACCGGCTCCGACCTTTCACTTTACGTGGATCAAGGCCAAGTCGCTGTCGCCTTTCCCATTAACCGCTATTCTGGGGCAGCCTATGCCATGCGCCCTGGGGATCATGTTGATGTTCTGATGTCCCTGCCTGTGGTAGAACTAGACCCGGATTTCAACACAAAACTACCCAATGTTACACAACGGGTTGATGACCTGGCATTGGCAGAAGGCCGTGACTTCTTATTCCCCGCCGCATTAGAAGGGCGGCTGGAATTGATTGAGCCATTGAATTTGGTAGGCGAAGTCAGTGGGCCTCTCAGCGATGATGAAAACTCCAAGAGTACGCAAGTTTCCCGCCGGATTACCCAATTGGCTATTCAACAAGCGACAGTTCTGTGGGTAGGCACCTGGCAAGACCCGCAAAAGTTAGAACAGCAAGCTGCTGAAGCCGCCGCCCAGGCAGCCCTGGCAGCCGAAACAAATGATTTTCCGGTACCAACACCTACACCGTTGCCAGTACGCCTGGAAGCCAGACCGGATGTTGTGATCTTAAGTATGTCTGCTCAAGATGCCCTGGCTTTAAAGTGGTCATTAGAACGAGGTCTGGACATTGATCTGGTACTCCGTTCACCTGGAGACACAACAGTTTTCGCTACAAACAGCGTCTCCTTACCAATGCTGGTAGACAATGGGGCACTGCGCATACCGGGACAAAGTAACTACGACATTTCCGAATCTCTTTATGATTTACCGTGGCCATCTTTGGACGATGATGAAACAGAAGAGTAGCGATTAACTCAACCGTTTTTCACAAAACGTGATATGATAAGTCCCCAGTTTATCTGGGGATTTTTATTGTAAAGAATTGCGGAGGATGTTTTGACTACAGATACACTTTTTGGCTTCGACCCCAATCGTTATGAACGGCCGTCTGTGACTGTAGATGTGGTTATATTTTCGCTGATAGACAACGACCTGAAAGTGCTGCTCGTTAAACGAAAATACCTTCCTTTTGCTGGTTTTTGGGCAATTCCCGGCGGCTTCGTGCGCATTGACGAATCTCTGGAAGACGCTGCCGCCAGAGAACTGGCGGAAGAAACGGGCGTAACCGGTGTGTATATTGAGCAGCTCTACACATTCGGCACACCAGGGCGTGATCCGCGCACCAGAGTGATCACGGTTGCTTATTATGCATTAGTGCCTCAAGATGTGATTAAACACAGACCTGGCGATGATGCCGCCGAAACCGCATGGTTTTCCATGTCTGCGCTGCCGGAACTGGCTTTTGATCATGATGAAATTCTGCAATACGCCAGAACCCGCCTGCGCTACAAATTAGAATACACTTCTGTTGGCTTTCAGCTTTTGCCTGATGTCTTTACGTTGACTGAACTGCAAAGAGCGTATGAAATCATTCTGGAAGAAACGCTTGACAAACGTAATTTCAGACGCAAAATTTTATCGGCCGAAATTTTAGAGGAAACCGGGGACAAGAAACAAGAGGGAGAAGGCAGACCCGCCATGTTGTATTGTTATCGGCATGACGCCGTGGCCGAGGTAAAAACAAGGCGCTTATTCCCGTAACACATTTAGGTCAGGTCACCCAAAGCGATTTTGTCAGTTCAGCGCCCAAAACCACTTCGTCCAGCCCGACACGCAGCCGCATAGGGCCATTAAACGGCGCACGCCCCACGATTTCAAATTCAGTGCCGGGCATCAGATTTAAGCTGGCGAAATATTGCAAGCGTTCTGGTTCATGAGTGCGCACTCGACTAATTGTCCCTTTATGCCCCACTGTTAGATTCATAATGCAAATATCATTGACAAGGGGTAAGGTACCGTTTTTGTCCGGAATGGGTTCCCCATGCGGACAGCGCTGCGGTTGATTTGTCATTTCCGCCATGCGGTTTGTGATCGAGTCGTTAAGCCCTCGCCCTAACTCTTCGGCATGTTCATGCGCCTCGTCCCAGGTAAAGTCCATCACATTCACCAGGAATACTTCTAGAATACGATGCCTTCGGATTTCTCTGAGCGCTTCTTCACGGCCTCTTTCTGTCAATTCCACCCCTTGGTAAGGAACGTGTTTAACATAGCCCGCGCTTTTTAGCCGCTTGAGCATACGGGGTACAGCGGGGGGAGAAACCTCCAGCCGCTCCGCTAAACTGGTGGTGCTGACAGTGGGAGCATCTTCCTGTAATCGATAGATCTCGGCCAGATACTCACGCATTGCCGCGCTGGGGGTCATTCGGGTCTCTCCTAACATGAGTCAGTGCTTTGCAGTAACATAGTATCGTATTCCCATCGCTCCCCCCAAATACCGCATCTACTTTATAGGCTTGCTTCCAACTCGGCAACCGTTTGTTCAATCAAATAGACAAGATTGGAAAGCAGAGCCGCATCAAAGCGAAATTCAGCGCCGGCCGTCTGAAACAGTTCTGGTAAGGTTTTGGCGCCGCCCAGGGCCAGGGCGGTTCGGTAGGCGGTCACCGTGGCGCTGGCATTGCGCAGGGCGTTTTGCCAGACTTGCAAGGCGCCAACCTGGGCCATGCCATATTCGATGTAGTAGAAGGGAACACCAAATATGTGAAGTTTTCGATGCCAGCCAGTCATGCAGGCATCTTCATGATCGGCCCAGGAAACGTCTGGCATGAAGCGCTGCCAGAGGTTGGTCCATGTCTGGTCGCAGGCATCGGACTGGAGGGCTTCGAGGGGATGGGTGTAGACCCAGTGCTGAAAGGCGTCTACGACCGCCATGTAGGGCAGAAACGTGATAATGCCTTCCAAATGTTCTATGCGGGCGCGAGCAGCTTCAGATGATGTGTAGAAACCCCCATAATCAGTGGTGAGGTAGGGTGCAGCCATCAGTTCCATGGACATAGAGGCGACTTCGCAAAATTCTATGGGAGCATTTGTCTGCCAGATGAGCGGTTGGTTGGCAGATTCAAAGGCGTGGAAGGCGTGGCCTGCTTCATGGAGCAGGGTTTGCACGTTGTCGTGGATGCCAACGCCGTTCATGAAGATAAACGGCCGTTTCCGCAAATGCAAGGTACTGCAATAACCACCCAGCGCTTTACCGGCTCTCGTATCCAGGTCTAGTAGATTCTCTTCCGCCATGATAGCGAAATATCGCCCCAGGCCCGGATCAACCTGATTCAAAATATTCAGCGAACCCTGAATAAGTTCGTCCTGCCCCTGGTAAGGTTTCAACGGAGGCGCGGCAAACGGGTCCACGTCTATATCCCAGGGACGCAGGACATCGAGACCGAGCTGTTGGCGCTTCTTTTCATAAATGCGGCTGGCGGCGGGCACAACGGCCGTTTCTATGGCTTCATGAAAGGTAAAACAATCTTCAGGCGTGTAATCAAAACGGCCGTACTCCCGGAAAGCATAAGCGCGATAATCGGGCAGGTTAGCGTTTTCCGCCATCTGGCGACGTAGATTTAGCATATCGGCGTAAATCTGGTTCAGCGTTTCCCGCTGGCTGAGCCAGAGGGCCATCATCGTTTTCCAGGCGCGTTCGCGCACAGCGCGATCTTTTTCCTTGAGCAGCGCTTGAATTTGGTTCAGATTTTTTTCCTCGCCATCCCACTCCGCTTTCAAGCCGCCCGTTACTTTATCGTATTCATTATCCAGCTTCGCTATTTCTATTTTGAGCGGCACATTTTCATCGCGGAAAAGGTCTGCTTCGTTGCGCAGAGAACGCAATACCAGCGCCATGTCTGGCATATCGCTAAAATCCATCTTCAGCAGCCGTTCTTTCAGAGCCTGATCAGCCACCTCAGCCAGCGGGGCCACGTTCTCCAAAAAAGTCAGAAACGTCTGCTCTTTTTCTTGATCGGTGGTATCAAGGGATTTTTGGATGTAGATCCAACTGCTCGACTCGTACAGAAGCGCCAGGAGGTGTGACCAGCTTTCCAGCCATGCCCGACGCTCATCATGGGCAATATCGGCTTGCGCCAGGGCCTCAAAATAAGGCTTAAACGTTTCCCAACTACGGGGATCGATTTCGTCAATGGTGGTGGGGATGTTCAAATTTTGCATAGTCTCCTCCTAAAAACGGGTAAGGATGGCGGATATGGTACCAAAAAAAGCCCTTACTGAATGTAGTAAGGGCTTTTAGTCACTAAAGGCGACGACCGGATTCGAACCGGTGATGGAGGTTTTGCAGACCTCTGCCTTACCACTTGGCCACGTCGCCATAAACACATACGGCAGGCATAAAGCCTGCCGTTTTCTTAAGCGGGCAACGAGATTCGAACTCGTGGCCTTCTCCTTGGCAAGGAGACGTTCTACCGCTGAACTATGCCCGCATAACATCCATAAAAGTGAAAGCAGATGCCAGGACCCAGACTCGAACTGGGGACACCTGCATTTTCAGTGCAGTGCTCTACCAACTGAGCTATCCCGGCAGATCTCTTATCTTTTTAACCAACGCGAAGGAAATTCTACCCAAAGGCGTTTTAACTGTCAAGTTTTCGTGCGGAAATTCTGGTTTGCAGGTAAAATTTTTTGTGGGAGTGGTTGTGTCCCGGTGGATGCCCCAGTCTTCAAAACTGGTGGCCGGTTGCGCGGAGCAAGCGGCGGTGGGTTCGACTCCCATCCACTCCCGCCAGAAGCAGCGGACAACGTTTAGTAAACAGGCATCAGTTTAGCACGGGCAGGCCGCTGGGAACGGCCGTTGGCGCTACCTCCTCCATTTCCTCCACAACTGGGTCCGTCAGGGTCTCTAAGAAAGCAATGAGATAACCCACTTCCGTGGGCGATAGACGGCGCGTGGGCGCTAACTGTTCATCAACGGCTGCCAGTAATTTATTGATGACAGACTCGTCGTTTTGCACGGTATCGTGCAGATAGCCGGGCAAATGGGCGGCGGGATCGTAGTTTTTCAGGGCGGAGGCGGGGTTTTGGTGATGGTTGATAACGGCCGTTAAATCCGCATACGCCCCGTTGTGCAGCCAGGGACCGGTGGCGGTTACGTTGAGCAACGACGGCGTACGGAAGGCAAATTTATCTTCAGGGCGGCCTGTTTCATAATAACGGCCGTAGTCCAACGGCGACTCTCCATCCTTGCCGGGACCGAGTTGGGGTGAAGCAATGTTGTGGAAAGCTTGATCCGTGAACAAGGGACCGGCGTGACAGGCAGCGCAGCCCGCCTCGCCAAAAAACAGCAGTGCGCCCTTCTTGGCCTCGTCTGAAAGGGCCGCCAGATCGCCGTTGAGGTAGGTGTGCCAGGCATTGTTGGTGCAGGCAAAGGCTTCCGCCTCAAAGGCGGCGATGGCGTTGGCGGCGTGCTGAAAACCCATCTCAGACAGCGGCGCGCCTGGGTAAGCGGCGGCGAATAAGTCCTGGTATTCGGGGAAGGCCAGCAGGCGCGTCATGAGCGCCTCCCAGATGGCATGGTTATCTTCAGCCGAGATGATGGATAGTTCGTTCGTTTCGCCGGTGACTGTCACGTCTCCGGGCAGACCACGCATTTCATCAACTGAGGTGACGGGAAACATGGCCTGGGCGGCTAACAAACTATACAGACCACCCGGCAGGTCGTCGTTTTCCGGGGTTTTGTAGTAACCGCGCGGGCTGATGGCGACCCGTCCATCCCAAAACATGGTGCGCCATTCGACAGCGCCCCGGTTGAAGACATCAGGGGCGTTGCGGGGGACGAGGGAACGGCCGTTTCCCGGTTCGCGTTCTGGTCCCAGGCCGTTGATGCCGCCGGTACCAATCGACAGCGGCAGGCCATCCCCTGTGCCCACTTCCGGCAGATGGCAGGTGGCGCAGGAAACGTCTTTGTTGCCGCTGAGGATGTTGTCGAAGTAAAGATTGCGCCCTAACTCAACCAGGGCGGCGTTTTGCGCCGGTACAGGCGCCAACGGCTCAATTTGCCGCGCTTCGATGACGGCTTGCAGTTGCTCGTCGTAACCGGCAACAGGACCGCAGCCTATGATGGTTAAAAGACCCATTAAAAAGAGTATCCGCAGATGACGCAGACTTTCTTCTCTCTTTTCTCCGCGCCTACTTCGGCTTTGCCCGGCACAAGTCTGCGCCTCTGCGTTGAAAATATTCTGCTGGCCCAAGGTTCGTAAATTCATCGTCTCACCCACACCATACTGCCCAGGTTCGCGTCTACCAGAGTTCTTGATTAAAATTCCTGCAAAAACAGCGGGGATTCCAGGATAAGGAGATGAAACA
>JAWOGU010000421.1:0-4633 GCA_046496595.1 Chloroflexota bacterium | reverse complement strand
GCTTGTGGGCCACCATTCATAAAGAGACCGGGCAGTTTGTTGGCCGGTGCGGGCTGCTGCCGTGGACCATTGATGGGCAGGACGAAGTGGAAGTGGCTTATCTCATTGCCAAAACCCATTGGCGGCAGGGATTGGGCGCAGAAGCGGCGCTGGCGATCCGGGATTATGGCTTTGGGCAATTGGGGCTGACGCGCCTGATTTGCATGATTTACCCGGACAACACCGCCTCTATCGGCGTGGCTCAGAAAATTGGGATGCGCTTTGAACGGGAAGCCGAAGATGAGATGGGGTCGTTTTTGATTTACGCCCTGAATCTGTAACGGCCGTTGAACCGCCCAAGCAGAACCCAATTCACGCTCGTGGACGGCGATCATCTGAAAGGAAAGGGAAATGAAACGGACAACGTTGGCCGCCTGGGCTGTTTTCGGCCTGATCATCCTCATCTCCGTTTGGGCGGCGCTGCTGGATACGGCCGTTGCGCGGCAGGGCGGCCCACCCCAGCCCTGGTTTCCCTACCTGGTGGCGCCGGTGTTTGCTCTGGTAGGGGCGCTGATCCTGGCGCGTCAGCCTGACAACCGCGTGGGCTGGCTGCTGCTGCTGCCGGGCATATCGGCGTTTGTGTTGGTGGACGCCTATTTCCGGTCGTTTAACAATGGCCTTGCGCCGCTGCCGCCCACGCTGACCCCTGTACTGTGGCTGGCGCTGGGGAGCGGCAGCTGGGGGATAGTCTATTTGCGGTCTATTTACCCTTTGTAATCAAGTAGGGAGAACGGTCGTTGGCGCTGCTGGTTTATGGTCTGGTACTGAGTTTTGGCTTGGTAGAAATTCATATGAGAAACATGGCTCCTGACATCAGGATGTTGGGGCCAACCACAATGGAGAAAAACGATGAGCAAAAATAGCATCCGCAAGATAGCATGGCCGGTTTGTGGGGTTGGTTTATTTTTATGGCTGGTGGTGTGGCAACGGCCGTTGCACGCCGCCGATGCTGTGGTGGGCACAGGGACGGCCGCAAGCTGCACCGAAGCCGCCTTCAACACCGCCCTCTCTACCGTGCAAAGCAGCGGCGGCGGAACTATCACATTTGACTGTGGCGGTGAAGCCACCATTATCTTCAGCAGCGAAAAGCTGATCACGGCGCCGGAAGTGGTGCTGGAGGGCGCGGAACAAATTACCCTCAGCGGCGGCGATGTAACCCGCCTGTTCCGCGTGTTGTCAAACGGCCGTCTCACGCTGCGAAACATCACCCTGAGCAATGGTTACGCCGGAACCAATTATGGTGGGGCCATCTATGTGTCGCCTAATGGGACACTGTTCGCCGAAAACAGCACCATCAAAGACAGCGCCACCAACGGCTGGGCCGGCGGGGCAGTTATTGATTTCAACGGCGTTGTCACTCTGGTAGACAGTCTCATCGAAAACAACCACTCTTCCTATGGCGCCCTGAACAGCACTGGCTCATTGACTTTGATTCGCACCACCATACGCAACAATACTGCCTCTAGCGGCGGTGGTGCATTCAGCGTGGGCGGCGAGGTGATCTTGGAAGACAGCACCATCAGCGGCAACCGCGCCCCCATTGGCGGCGCCATGTATATCACAGCCGCTGCCCAGGTGACGGTAACGGGCAGCACCTTTGCGGAAAATGAAGCCGACGGCGTGATTCCTGAAGAAACGGGCGGTGGCGCCATTCTCAATGAAGGCTGGCTCTCCATCAGCCGCAGCGCCTTTTGGGGCAACCATTCGCAAGGTTCGGGTGGGGCGCTGCAAAACGGGTTTGGTATTGGCGAGCCGTATCTGTTCGTCGAGGAATCCACACTGATGGGCAACCAGGCGGCGTTGTTTGGTGGGGCGATTTATCAGAAGTATGGGGCGTTAACGGCCGTTAACAGCACTCTCAGCGACAATATTGCCCAAGAAAGCGGCGGCGGCCTGAGCAGTTTTCTTGGCCCAACTACGCTTTCATATGTAACGGTAGTCCGCAATCAGGGCGGCAATCTGAACCAGATTGCCGCCGCCGGGAACCAGGATGATCGGCAGCGCATTTATCTAAGCAAAACGGCCGTGGTCGGCGGCTCCCCAAACTGCGTGGTAAACGGTTCTCCCGCCCCCGATCCAATCCCCTACTTCTCTACCCAGGAACACAACCTGTCTGACGACGACTCCTGTGCCATCTACCTGACCGGCGCAGACGACCAAAATAACACCGATGCCCAACTCGGCCCGTTGGCGGCTAATGGCGGTCCCACCCTGACGCACATGCCCCTGGGTGAAAGCCCGCTGCTGGATGCGGCTACATGCAGTAACGATCATCTACACGACCAGCGCGGCTTGCTGCGTCCAGAAGCAGACCTGTGCGACATTGGCGCAGTAGAGGCGGCGGGAATACCCTTAAGCCAGATTCTGCCCCGCCATTACCGCCTGGCGCTGGATCATCTGGAATCGGTGCGCGGCAGTTCGATGGCGCCCAACTGGGCCGAAGCCCGGCTCAGCCTGCGCGCCACCCCCTTCTATCGACCAGATTTACCCCAGCCCGCCTATTACGAATTCCCGATAGAGGTTCCCGGCGCACATGGTTATGAACCGGCCGGGTTCATCATCGTGAGCACTGGCGCACATGACTTTCCAATTCCCCATTGGAGTGATGAGGCCGAGGCCCCTGCACAACTCTTGCGGCGCAAGTCGGGCGAATTGGGCAGCCCGTTGCCTGTCAAATTTTTCCGGCTAGATTCCCTGGCCTATGCCGCCGAAGACACGCAAGGGGGATTATCGGCGATGAGCGATTCTACTTTTAACAAGATCATTCGCCCTGCCGGCCCGCTGCCTGTGGTAGAGCTATCGCGTCTGGCGTGGCAGCCGGAGAACACACCGCCTGTTGATGGGGTGATGAGCAACACGACCTACAACCTGGTTACTGAGGGTCCGATTTCTTCCACCGTTCAATTGGGCGGTTGGGCTTCATGGCAGGAAATCCGTAACGAATATACGGTCACCTATGAGCCTTACCTGGATCATTTGGCGGAGGAAGCCGCAGAGGCATGGCTGGCGGCACAGGGGCCAATTGCTTTACGACCAGGGGAAAGTTATCTGCTGCCCTTGATTGATGCGGCAGCGGATGCGCAGGTTAGCGGAGCCGGAGCGGCCTGGGTAACGATGGAGGAAACCGAGATGTCCGGTGGGCGGCGCGGCATCACGCTGTTGGTGACGGATGGGCCGGAGACGGGCAGTGCACCGTTTCAGGTGCATGTCAGCACACCGGCCGAGCAGGTGGATTTTGAGATTTTGCCGCCGCTGACGAATATCTATTTACCACTGATAACAGCGAGTGCGGGATCGGCCAGGACATCATTACAGGTGAATGCGCCAACGGCCGTTACCGGTTGGGGCAGTTGGCGTTATGACTGGGCCGGGGGGGATGCCGATCAGCGCCTCTATCATCAAATTCGGGCGCGTACCGCACAAAACCAAACCAGTTGCCCGAGCGGCTGCGGCCCGACGGCCTGGGCGATGCTTTTTGGCTGGGCGGATCATCAGGCGTGGATTGGCAACCCCCGGTGGGCGCAGCGCTGGGGCATTTACCGGGTGGCTGGCGGCCCTGGCCCGCAAACGCCCAATGCCGATGCGCCGCGGTTTATGGCAGATGTGGGCGTGTATAATATGACCTGGGAAATACGGGGATATGTGGGTACTGGCTGTGTGCTTGGCGCGGGACCAACTGTGCCCTGGCGCATGGCGGATGCCCAGCGCTATCTATCTGGCCGCACTTATGCCTGGGTAGATACACAATACAACTCCATTGGGTGGTCAGAAAATCGGCTGATGAATGATGCGGCCAATTCCATTATCTTTAACCAAACACCGGCTGTCATTGGCACCGGCTGGTTGAACCATTACCCGTTAGCCTGGGGATATGCCTCCCGCACCTATCATTATGGGCTGGGCTTTACACGGACGACTCGCTATTTCTATGTTAATCAGGGATGGGGTGGCGCCAGTGAATGGATCAGCGCCTCGACCTGGTTTTCTGGTGAACTGATTCCGTAGCAGATTATTCCCGGCTTTTCCCTGTGGCACAGAGTGTAACCTGAGATGATGTTTCGTAACGTTTGGTAAACGGCCGTTTGGCATAGATCGTTTTGGGTGACAGTCACTTCAAAAGTGACTGTCACCTGGAGGTACGCATGAAAATTTTGGAAACCAACCGACTGCTATTGCGCCATTTGGAACCAGGTGATTTGGACGACTTGTTTGCGCTGTACCAGGACCCGGACGTGGTGCGCCACATTCCTGACGCGCCGCAAACGTTGGCCGAGACCAAAGAGCAGTTGGATTGGTTTTTGCACGGTCATCCCCGCCGCCCGGAGTTGGGACTGTGGGCCACCATCTACAGACCAACCAACCAGTTCATCGGCCGCTGCGGGCTGCTGCCGTGGACGATTGATGGGCAGGATGAGGTGGAGGTGGCCTACACGATTGCCCCCAGCCATTGGGGGCAGGGATTGGGCACGGAAGCGGCGCAAGCAATCCTGGATTACGGTTTTTACACGCTGGGCTTCACGCGCCTGGTTTGCCTGATTGATGAGGAGAACGCGGCCTCCATTCGCGTCGCCGAGAAAATTGGGATGGCGTTTGA
>JAWOGU010000341.1:0-5726 GCA_046496595.1 Chloroflexota bacterium | reverse complement strand
TTTGACAATGTTAGATTCAATGGCTGAGAGCCTTTCTCAGCCGAGATTTACGAGAGCGAGTTCGATTATCAAGGTGGTTGATAACTAAATCGGTTGCTTGTTGCGGGGATAACTGTGGCAAAGGCAGGGTGGCTCGCAACAATTCACGCACATTAGCAACGGATAGGGCAGGTAACACATCTGTTTCGTACTTTTCCAATAACTCTGGGTCTCGCTCATATTTTTCTGCCCAGTCAAGCCTCGTTTCATTGATGAACCAATTTGCCATAATGGTGAGCGCCAGGTGATGTTCCCAAGCGTTGTATTTGATGGCTTGGAATTCATCCCAGCCAAACTCGGATTTTGCATCCTGATTGGAACGCTCAATGAAATATCGTTGTGATTTTCGTTGCGCCATCGTCAACAAAGGTGTGTCTAGCGGAGCGTTACTCAAAGAGTAGGTTATATCTCCTTTGGTTTGACGGATGAGCAACCATTCCTGGCGTAATGACCCATCATCACGCACGGTCCAAACACGACGATGTCCGAATTTGGCAGACAACATGCCTCGTTCGTTTGGACGCAAGATAATTTGCTCCAACTCTATTTCAGCAAGGCCAAGAATCTCTTTAACCGTGTAGGGCTGCCCAATCACTTCATGATTTTTAGAGGGAATACCATTTTTTGTAAGTGGATAGATGATTCGAGGCGGTGCCAGATATACTTGGGTATTGTTGGGGACATCCGCGTAATATTCAAAACCTTCTTGGTCAAAAGCATCGCGCAACTCACCAGACCTGCCGTATAACGTATCAAAGGCAATGGCACAAAATGACACGCCATTTTCGTAAGCGCGTTTGGTCATTTGCAAAGCCAACTCCAACTTAGTGGCAAAGGTGCGCTCTTTTGGCATCCCAATTCGTTTTCGTTGGGCAGCGTAGTCATCGGTGAATCATTTTTCAGGAAAATAAAGCTCGCCATCAATCCAATTGTGATACCCATTATTGGTCAAGGAGAGAAAAACACCTACCTGGCTCATTTCTATTTTTCCTAAACGGCCATTATGTTGTCGTCCTGCACCGGCACTATGTTCACCGGCTTTCTCATCTGCACTTTCGTCAATAATGAGAACACTTTCTTCTTGAAATTGAGGATGTGCGCTTATATCCTGCTGGAGTACAGAGATTAAACCAGCACCAGACCAGGGCGAATCACTAATGAACTGTTGCATATTTTGCTCTGGTATCTCGGCCGTGCGAGCAATGGTGTTGATATTGCGCTTCGTTTTCATACGTAATAGGCCACTGATATAATCCAGTCCATATTGACTGGTGTCCCGAGTACGACTACGCATCCAAGAGCAATAGCTTTGGTGAAAATTTGCGAGACGTTCAGGTAAGTTATCAATTTCATCGAGATTTAGGCCCCATTGGGCAGTAAGGTTCTTTTTTTTGATTATTCATTTGCTATTTTTACAGGAAACGGCTCTCATGAGCCTAATTTAACATTGTCAAAATAGTTACCTGGAATCTCATGGACGATTTGCTAAACCAACCACCCGAAGATCCCGGCTCCCTGGAACCAGCCGCCCAAAACCAGAGACCCATGCTGGCCGAACGATACGAAATTGTTAACAAACTGGCCGGTGGTATGGGGTTGGTTTACCTTTGCCGCGATATTACCACGTCTCAACTTGTCGCCTTGAAAACATTCAAGCCGGAATTCCTTTCCCATCGTTTGGCCCGGGATTTGTTCTTGCGTGAAGGGACGATGTGGGTGGAACTGGGCAGCCATCCCAACATCGTGCGCGCCTACCGCGTGGAACGCATTGGGGACGGACGCGAGGTGTACCTGGTTTTGGAATGGATTGTGCAGCCCAAAGGTAAAGGCAGTCCGTCTTTGCGCTCATGGCTGCGGCCGCAACGGCCGTTACCCCTCAATCAGGCGCTGCTTTTTGCTCTCCACATTGCCCGTGGCATGAAGTACGCCACCACCAAAATCCCCGGCATGGTCCATCGTGACCTCAAGCCGGAAAACGTGCTGGTCGGCCATGACGAAGTGGCCCGCGTCACCGACTTTGGCCTGGCCGCTACCCTCACCGGCGTCGGCGCCGATCTCATTTCCCTCACCCCCGTCAAGCAAAACCTCATGCGCACTCAACTCACTCACGGCGTCATCGGCACGCCGCTCTATATGGCTCCTGAACAGTGGGCCAGAGAGCCGCTGGACTTGCGCGCCGACATCTACGCCCTGGGCTGCATTCTGTATGAAATGGTCAGCGGCCGTTTTGCCGCCGATGGCGAAACGCGGGAAGAAATTCGAGAAATCCACATGAACGGCGCCATCAAGCCGCCGCCTTCCCTGCTGCCCAAAGAACTCACTCGTTTTTTGCTCCACTGCCTCATGGTCAATCCGGACCAGCGCTTCCGTGACTGGAAAACGGTGGAACATGAACTTTCCGACATTTACCGGGCCGTCACCAGAAAAGATGTACCCACCGAACGCAGCCCCGATGATATTACCTCGGATGAACGGGTGGCGTTGGGCGAATCCTACAACAGCATGGGACTGTCTTATCTTGACATTGGCAAATTAGACGTGGCCGTGATGTATTTTGAACAGGCTGTCATTATTGGCCGGTCTGAAAGATTTCCATCGCTAGAGAGCGCCGGGCTGGGCAACCTGGGCGTCACCTACCGGGCGATGGGATACGGCAAACGCGCCGTAGAATTTCATGAAGAGCAGTTGACCATCGCCCATGAAACCGGATACCGGAACGAACAGGCGCGGGCGCTGGGCGAGTTGGGTAAAGCCTACCGCTCCTTGCGTGATCCGCATCGCGCGGTGCGTTTTCACGAACAGCAGCTCATGATTGCCCAGGAACTGGGCGACCGTTATTTAGAAGCGGCGGCGTTGGATGATATGGCTCTGACGTATCATCAGCTCAACCAGGTTAACAGAGCCGTTGACCTGAATAAACAATCTCTGGAAATCGCCAACAGCATCGGGGACAAGGTGCGCGTGAAAAATGTGCTGAGCCACATGGGGCGCATTTATCTGGAAAGCGGCAGCACCAAGGAGGCGTCTGCCCTATTTAAACAAAGTCTGGAGCTTTCGCGCCAGATTGGGGATCGGTTAGGGGAAGGAGAATCATTTGGTGATCTGGGGGATTTGTATTTTTCATTAAGCCAGATGGACCGTGCGGTGGAGCTTTATAAATTGGCGCTTAAAATTGCGCAGGAGAGCAATAACGGCCTGCGCGCTGTCGAGGGATTGAAGCGGTTGGGTGATTTGCATTTTGAATCGAATGAACTGGCGCTGGCGGAGAACTATTACCGCGAGGCTCTGGCTGTGACCAAACAAATGAGCGCCCAGGCCAGTGAAATTGAGATTTTGGGTAAACTGGGCAACGTGTATATCGCCATCGGGGATTCCATGCAGGCGGCCAGTTTCTACAAGCGCCAGTTATCCCTGTCGCGTAATTTGGGCAACCGGGAAGAAGGCAAAAAAGCGCTGGTAGGCATTGGCAATGCGTATGAAATGTGGGGCGACCCCACGCGGGCGATTGATTATTTTGAGATGTATTTGGAGATTTCCCGCAAAGAAAAGGATTGGCCGGCCGTGGCTGAGATGCTTTATGCCTTGGGTGATCGTTACCGCAAAACCAAGCAGCTTGTGCCTGCTTACCATTCGTATGAAGAGTATGTGGAGCTGATGCGCAAGGCGGGCAACCAGGAAGCGTTGGTGGATGGCTTGAATCAGATGGGCAATGTGTCGCGGGATGGGAATAACGGCAAAATGGCGCTGGAACTGTATAAGGAGGCGCTGGATATGGCACAGGCGAATCACGATCTGGTGGGTGAGGCGTGGACTTTAGGCAATTTGGGCATTGCTTACAATTTCACGGGTAAGCAGTGGCAGGCTACACGGTATGCGGACCGCGCTGTGAAAGTTGCGGAAAAGAGCCACAAAACTTCTACGATTGCCAGGGCGCATTACCGGGCGGCGCTGGTGGCCTATCGTCAGGAGAAGTGGGACAAGGCATTGGAAAGCGCTAAGCAGGCCGCTGATTTTTATGCGCGTTTGCATGACAAGGAAATGCAGGAAAAGTCGCAGCGTTTGCTGGAAGCGATTCAGAAGCAGAGCCATCGGACTGGCTTTTTTTCGTAACCCATCCAGGCGGCGTCTCGTGGCGTCAGGTGAATACGCTGTGTAATCCGGCCAATAGTTCCCCGGCCTGATTGATTTTCAAACCGGCATCCAACAATAGATATTGACCTTTTTCGCGCGGGTGGGCGTGTTTGGCGCTGGCGAGGCGGAGCTGTTGTTTGTGGACGAGGGTGTAACCACCCTGGCAGTCGATGTGGCCGGTGACGAGGCAGTGTTGGGGATGGTAATCCTGGGAGAGGGCGCGGAGCAGTTGTTGGAGGTAGGCGGGGTACTGCCGGCCGTATTGATTTTCGTTGCGGGTGAACAAGGCGTCCCATAAGAGTCTTAAATCGGGGTGGCGGTTGAGGGCGACAGTGCTGATGAGCGGGTCGTCGTAACGGGGATCGGCGGGGCCGGTGATGGCGAAGGCTTCGTGGACGTGCTGGTCGTAGGGTTTGCCGGTGGGGCGGGCCAGGAGGGCGCGATAGCCGGGGCGTGTTTCTGGGGGCAGGGAAACGGCCGTTTCCGCCAAAATTCTCTCATGTGATAACGTAAACAGCCGTTCATCCACGCCGGGAAAGGCGCCCGCGTGGCACACCGCCACGCCGCCCCGGGTGCGCACGTAGATGGGCAGGCTGTCCAGCAAGGCCATGACTGCCGGGCGGTGTTGCCCCATCGAATGGGTCAGCGCCCATTCAAAACGCGGCGTGAACAGGTCGTCGCCTTTTTCCAGGGTGAAGCTGTAGCGGTGGGGCAGTTCGTGGTTGCCCAGCAGGTAGATGAGGGCGTCGCCCAACTCTTCCTTCAGGCGCAGCACATCCAAAATCAGCGCCAGCGAATCGTCCGGGTCGGGCGGGGTGCGGTGCAGCAGGTCGCCAGCGAGGATGAGGGTATCGGCCTGCCCGTGCGCCCGAAGTGTCAGAAAGCGGTCGCGGTAACGGGCGTAGGCGTCGCCGTCGCCGTGCAAATCGGTGACGACCATGGCGATGCCTGCTTCCAGGTTGATGACGCGGTTCCAGATCATAAAAATAGTGTACAGTTTTCAATGAACAGTGAACAGTCCTGCCACCGTTCTCTGTTTACTGAAAACTGTTCACTGTTCACTGTTCACTGCCAATGCCGGTGGGCACAATTTGCCATAACCGGGGCGGGACTGCCACCACTCGTTGCAGGAACGCGGGTCCATGAAGCCCCCTGTATCTACGATGGCGACGACCATGTTTTGGCTGCCGGTGGTACCGAAGACTTTGCCGGCGGGCAGGGTGGGCAGGTTGTAGCTGGGCGATGGATATTGGTAGCGGGGTCCGTTTGGATTATCCAGGGCGTTGTACAAACTGAGCAGGTTGGGGTCGGTGCAGATGCCATCGATGTGGAGGGTGTAGCCCACGGCGGCAGTGTCTTCTCGCGTGTAGTGCAGGGTCACGGTATCGGCGTCGGCAAAGAGCACGACGACTTCCATGCCGCCGCCGATGTCGTAACCGGAGACGGGGGCGTGCAGGGGGACGCCGGGAGGGAGGGAGAAGGAAACGGCCGTTGCCGGATAATCAGTTATTGGCCCACCTCGTGTGCCTGGTCCTTCATCAGAAGGCGCCCACTGC
>JAWOGU010000319.1:0-6971 GCA_046496595.1 Chloroflexota bacterium | reverse complement strand
CCACCAATGTCAGCACCACCGGCGCGATGTTGTAACCACGCAGCAGCAGCAGCGCCAGCACCAGTACAAACAAGAACAGCGCCGCCACCACCATCCAGCCAATCGTTTTCCAGCGCACCAATCCCTGGAAAGTCCAGGTTTTGGTCCAGGCGCGGAATTCCAACAGCAGATACCCAACGACAAAAAACAGGAACAGGCCGTAGATGCTCAGGTAGTTGGTTAAATTGGTATAGGTACCGGGCCAGAGCTTGAGCGAACTGTAGCCGGAGCCAAAATTAGCGCGGAACGGCCAAAACAGCAGCATGGAGAGCGCCGCCAGGATGCTGGCTTGCAGCAGCGCCTGCCCCAGCACCGGCAGCGAGAACTGGTCGTCGTTTTGGCGGTAGGCGTGGAAGAACACGGCCAATACGCCTAACACCAGATAGGTGGGCCAATCCCAGGAGTTGGTCGGCCAGAGCACGCCAATGGCCAGAGCGCCGCTGAACCAGAGCAGGGCCGTTTCCCACCAAGTATTCGGAGAGAACGAGGCCTGAGCTTGTCGAAGGCCGTTGGTTTCGACAGGCTCAACCAACTCTGTCTCGCTTTTTTGAGATGGCGCGTTTGAATCTTTAATCTTTATTTTTGGCAGCAGCGCGAGACTCACCGCCCAGCCCAGGGCCAGCAATTGCAAGGGCATGCTGATCATGTGGGCGTGCAGGTCGCCGTAGAGGAAGGTGAAGAAGGGGAATTCGGTGATGGGCGCGGCTTCGCCGGGGTTGTAGTTGATGGCGCGGGTGGCGGTCCAGAACCAATCGCCGGGGTAGATGGGCGCGGGTTGACCGGTTGCCAGATTGAGCAGGCCGTCGAAGGTGCGCAGCAGGGTATCCACACCGCCAATGCCGGTGACGATGGCGTCGTTGCCCGCCTTGTACCACACGTTCAGCATCACGCCGACTTCGACCAGATTGCCGAGCAGCACAGCCAGAACGGCGGCGATGAGACCGGCGAAAAGCGCCTGTCGGCTGAAGATTGAGGAGTGAAGATTGAAGATTGATGATTGAGCGTCTGCCCCCCAATCTTTAATCTTTAATCCTTCGACAGGCTCAGGACGAGTTCTTTGTTTTCCGTAAGCTACTAGATTATAGGCAATGTTAAACGCCGCCAGCCCGGTAAAGCTGAAGAGCATGGGCAGGATGAGGTTGTAGGCCATGGTGGGCACGATGCCCAGGAGTTTGGTGAGCACGCCGACGTAGACGAAGCCATAGTAGTAGTAATTGATGTAACCGCCGGCGTACCAGGGATCGTAGGGCGGGAAGGTGGTGGATTTGAGAACGGCCGTTAAATAACTCAAGTCCATCGGTTTTTCGCCGCCCCAAATAATGTCCCACACGTCCGGGTTGCCCAGGCGCACGATAATGGCGATGACGAACAGGCCCACGCCCAGCAGTTCCACCACGGCCACGTATTTCAAGTTGGCGCGGACAAAGGTTTTAATTTCGGTCCAGCGCCGCCAGAGGGCCAGGGCGCTTAAGAGCAGCAGCAGCGCCAGCCCGATGAGGATTGTGGCGCGGGTATTGGGCAGCAGACTATAGCTGGCGGTGATCCAGACGAAGTAGGAGAGGAACAACTGGGCGAAAACGCGGGAGAGGACGTAGCCTTTGTCGGGTAAGCCGCCCAGGACGATGAAGGTAAGGGGAAAAGCGAGCAGGCCTAGAAGAACGGCCGTTCCCCACCACACCACCGCCGCCAGAGTCGAGTTGTTGGACAGCGCGCCGTCCACGCTAAACAGTTCGCTGAAGGTTCCGTTGGCGCGCTGCGCCGCCTGCTGCGCCGCCGTGAGCATCAAGGCGTTGCGCGATTGGGTCGCTTCGGCCGGATTCTGCACGATTACATTAGCCAGATCGACCGCGCCCAGTACCTGCACCGTGTTTTCATGGCTGTAGCGCTCGTTTTTGGCGAAGATCCAGACTGGCGGATGGTCGTAAACCGAGAACGCTTCTTCAGCCGCCAGGTCGCCGGGCGGCGGCCAGCCGACGTTGGGCAGTTGACCCAGGCCCATCTGTCCGGTGGTATCGCTCAGGTAGAGCGGCCCGATACGGAAGTCGGCGTGGAACTGCGAGGCCAGGTCAAAACCGAGGTCGCCGTTGAACAGGCTCTCGTAGTAGCGGACCATCATGGGGTAGGTGAGCGGCAGGCGCGGCAGATGCCACAAGGCGCGCTGGCTGCTGAGAATGACGTAGTCGGCTTCGTCGAGCCAGGCGACCACTTCTTCCCGTTTCTCAAAGCTGTCGGGATGGGTAACAGGGCGCTGCCCGCCGGTCACTTCGGTGTAGTAATTGCTGTAAGCCCAACGGCCGTTACTGCTTACCGGCAGCAGGTCGTCCCAATGTTCGTTGGCGATGAGGCTGGTACCCGCTTTGATCGGCCCGCCTTCACCCAAATCGGCGATGAGTTGGACGAAGGAATCGGCAGATACGGCTACATCCTCCACATCTACCAGCACGGATTGGCGGGTTTCGTCCAGTTGCAGCGGAACTTCTACCGTGGGACCGCTGATATGAACGCGCAAAGTCTCACTATCTTCCACAAAACCGCTGGCCTCGTAGTCGAAGTCGCTCAGATAGTTGAAGCGAACGGCCGTTATCACCCCATCTTGCGGCAGTTGGAAAGGCAAAGTAAGCGGCGGCGCGCCCTCGTAGAAGACGAATTCCTTGAGCGGTAGCTGCATTTGGCGCTGTTCGCCGTCGGTTTCGTACAAAATGGTGACGGCGGTGGGCACGTTTTCATACATCCAGTCGGAGGCTGCCAGGCGGGTAAATGGCCGTTGATAGGTGGTGACGAAGGTGTTGGCCCAGAGGAAGCTGGGCAAAATGGTGAGGAGAATGAGGGCGAAAACGGCCGTTTGCTTGAGCAGGCGCCGTTTTTGGCTGGCGGAAGCGCGGTCCCACAAGGCGAACAGCGCCCAGGCTGCCAGCAGCAGCAGGGTGGGGTAAATGGGTAGAAAATAGCGGATGGATTTGACCCAGCGCGTGCCCATGAATAGAAAATACAAACCGCTCCACACAACCGGAATGGCGTGGAGCACCCAATCAGGCCGGTTACGCAAAATGCGCCACAAGGCCCAGAAGAAACCAACCCAGGCCATAATACCGGCTGTCAGCCCCATGCCGTAGAGGATCATGTTGGTTAGCGGGAAGAGGATGGGGGCGCGGTCGGTCCATTGCAGGGCGGGCGGGAAGCTGGCTTCCGGCGCTTGCAGGCGTTGGATTTCTTCCATGTTACTGCGCCATTGGGGATTGAAACCGACGATACTGCGAACGGCCGTTCCCAGCATTCCCGGTTCCTGTCCGGTAGTGGCCATCACTTCGGTGCGGGCGATAGCGGCGTCGGCAAAGGCGTAGGGCTGCGCCAGACGGAAGGTGACGAGAGATACCAGCGCCGCCAGGATCAGGCCCAGCACCAGGCGCTGCACGTCGCCGGCGGCGGGCGTGTTTTGCATCAAAACTTGAAGCGTGAGCCAGTCGCGCCGGTGATGGCCGCGCTGGTGCAGCCAGATGAGACCCGCCAGCGGCGCTATCAGCGCCAGCGGCGCCACGTTGACGCGGGAGGAAACCGTCAGCCCTAAACCGAGGCCAAACAGCAGCCACCAGCGCGTTTTCCAGCCTGCTTTTTCGTCACCCAAACCGGCGGCGCGAACGGCCGTGTACAGGGTAAGCGTGGTCAGGGCGGCGGCCCAGTTGTCCATGGTGAAGAAATGGCTCTGCTGAATGGGCATCACGGCCAGCGTCAGCAGTAGCGCCCCCAGCAGCCCAACGCGCCAGCCATACAGGCGGCGGCCAATCAGGAAAATGAAGAGTACCGAAATAAGATCGACCAGTCCGGAAAGCACTCGCCCCAACAAATGTACGCCGTCATAAGCAGTGAAAACGTAGGGGCACAGGGCGCTGTCCGGCGCGCCGTCGCCGGGGAAAAGAGCACAGAACTGCGTGAGCCATTCGGCGAGAAAACGGGTGGCGGTCATGGGGAAGTTGCCATAAACGTAGAAGCCGTGGCCCGTGTTGTACGGGTTCATGCGCGATTCTGAGGTTTTGAGGTAGGCCAGGGGGTTGTATTCAGCTTGCAGGGAGGCGGTGACGGAGGTGAGGAACCGTTCGTCTGGATGGAGGTGGGTGCCCTGGTCCCAGTTGAGGCCGGTAAAGCGGAAATAGGCTCCGATGAGTAGAATCAGGAGCAGTAAAATGAAGGTGAATGATTCCCAGGTGAAGCGCTTTTTCTCCGGTTGGGTTTCAATTACGGATTCTGCCGGCGAGATGGCTTCAGTTGTGGTTTCCGGTGACGCCTCGATGCCTTCTTCCAATTCTGCCATAACATGGAAACCAGACAGGTTTCTAAAGGCTGTCTGGTGTGGTTATCCTTTGTGATGTTCTTTGGTTATACACGCCAACTGTTAAAAAACCTTAACGCTGAGGTTAGCTTTCCATAAGTGGGCTGATAATCGGGGAATTCTAACGGAAATGGGGAGATTCAGCGAATCAGGGAGACAGTTTATTTTGGTGAATGGTGTCTGATTGGTCATGCGTAAAGATCTCTTCACGCCGCGTATATGCCAATTACGCATCATACCCCACGTCCGTTATAATCCTCCACCATGACTGAAGCGATAACTCAACCGACGAAAAAACAGGCGTGGCTGGCAGCCATGCGGCCGCGCACGCTGCCGCTGGCGGTAGCCAGTTCTATCATGGGCGGTTTTTTGGCCGCCGCTAACGGTGTATTTAGCTGGACGGTGACGCTGTTGTGTGTGTTAACGGCCGTTTGCCTGCAAATTCTCTCCAACTTAGCCAACGATTACGGCGATTCCGTCCACGGCGCAGACCACGTCGACCGCGCTGGTCCCAAACGCGCCGTGCAAACCGGCCTGATCAGCGCCAGCGCCATGAAACGGGCGATGGGGATTTTTGCCTTGCTTTCGGCTGTCACCGGTTTGACGCTGGTCATTGTGGCCTTGGGTGTGGCGGCGCTGCCCTTTGTGCTGCTTTTTGTGGCGCTGGGCGGCGCGGCGATTTGGGCGGCGATTAGTTACACGGCGGGCAGCAAGCCATATGGCTATGCCGGTCTGGGTGACATCTTTGTATTTATTTTCTTCGGTTGGGTGGGCACGTTGGGCACTTATTTTTTGCAGGCCCAGGCTTGGAACTGGTTGGTTTTATTGCCCGCCACGAGTGTGGGGTTGTTGTCGGTGGCGGTGCTAAACGTCAACAACATCCGCGATATTGATTCAGATCGGCAAGCAGGTAAAAACTCGATTCCGGTCCGCATCGGGCCGCACAAAGCTCGCATTTATCATTGGATTTTGCTGATCAGTGCGGTGTTGGGTGCGTTTTTGTATGTTGGGCTGACGTATGAGAGTGTGTGGCAGTTTTTGTTTGTGCTGGCTGTGTCGCTGCTGGTGAAAAACGGAACGGCCGTTTGGCGTACGACTGATCCCTTAAAACTCAACCCCATGCTCAAGCAATTATCCCTGAGTACACTCGTTTTCGTATTTACTTTTGGTCTTGGTCAGATTTTGTGAAATGTTGAGACTTTAGAGGACAGGGTATGAAAATCCATTATTTTGAAGAGACAGATACTTTGTTAATTGAATTTAATGAGGCCGAAGTATGGGAAACCGTAAAAATCAATCAAAACACATACGCTGATTATGCTCGTGATGGGCAAGTTGTTTCCTTAACACTTGAACATGCCGCTCAATCTACGGATGTAAACAGCATGTTGTTTGCCAAAGTCCCTGCATGATCATGACTGTTTCTGTGCGCGTCGATACCACCAGTACAAAGTGCCACCCAGCACGATGACAATGAAGCCTACGATGATGAATACCGGTATGCTTGTGCTCTGCGCGAAGGTCGTTAAGAGGTAGATGACACCAAAGACGACTAGAAGGATAACGGCCGTTATTCCCACTCCCTTTAGCAACGCCTTATTCAAATTCTTATTGTCCATGTTGTAGTTTGCCATAATTCACCTTCAGATATTCACTTCCCCCTATCTTTTAAGAACGATACCACAATTTGGCTGTATTGTGCTGGTTTTTCCAGATGAATGGTGTGGCCCGCGCCCGAAACAGTGATGTGCTTTGCTTGAGGCAAAAGCAGCGCCATTTCTTCCCCGATACTGCAAAATTTATGATCCAATTCGCCGGTTAGCACCAGAACGGGCATGGTGATTTCTGGAAGCGTTTGCCAGAGTGACGGCTGGGCACCGGCGCCCATGCCGCGTAAACTGTTTGCCAGTCCGGTGGGATTATTTTGCAGGCGCTGTTGGTGTAAGGCGGCGCGAGTTTCTGGCGACAGGTGTTGTTGACTGCTCCACAGCGGCAGTGATTCCCAATCATCCACAAACGCCTCAATCCCTTCGCGCTCGACACGGTCGGCCAGGGCGTTGTCGCTTTGACGGCGTTTCGCCCGCTCCGCTTCGCTCTTCAAACCGGGTGAAGCGCTCTCCAAAACCAGAGAAGTAAATCGCTCCGGGTAATGCACAGCCAGATAAAGCGCTAAACGCCCGCCCATGGAGTAGCCGAGCAGGTGGGCGGGTTGGCTGGCGTGTGGGTCGAGCAGGGTGAGGATGTCGGCGGCGACTTGCGCTATCTGGTAACGGGTGGGATTTTCTGGGCTGGCAGAACGGCCGTGACCCAAGATGTCGGGAATGAGAACTTGGAAGTGGGTTGTGAGGGCGGGCAGGAGAGGCTGCCAGTTTTGGGAGCTGCCCGTAAAGCCATGTAGAAGGATGAGTAACGGACACTGAGCTTGTCGAAGTGACTGGTTTTCACTCGTTCGCTCATAATAATAAGAAACGCCGTTAACCTGAACTTCAGGCATAAACTTGCCTATTCCGCGTCAAAAATCTCTGTCAGGGCGACGGTGAAACCGGGGAGGACCTCTTCGCCGGTCAGGATATCTTGCTTACGCAGCAGCTTCATCTGTTCTGGCGAC
>JAWOGU010000227.1:0-4606 GCA_046496595.1 Chloroflexota bacterium | reverse complement strand
GTCGTGTTGGGGGGATGCATGAGTGCGACTGCGGCGGTGGCCGCAAGCGACCGGGGCGAGGACCGGGGCCGTTGGGACCTTGGCGACCTCTTCGATCTTCTTTGTAATAAACCTGTCGTTCTTCCCATAATTCAGTAGTCATGGTGAGCCAGGGCGCGCCCAGTTCGCAAATCCAGATGTCGGCGTCGCTGTTGGCCTGAATGCGGCCCGCGCCGCCGAAGTGGTCAATGTGGGGATGGGTGATGATCACTCGTGAAAGGTCCATGACGGTGAGGTTGTGTTCCGCCAGGGAAAATTGCAGCGTTTCCCAGCTTTCTTCCGACTTGATGCCGGCATCCACCAGCACCGGCTCGGGCTGGGTGAAGAGATAGACGTTCACGCCGCCCACATCCAGGCCCGTGGGCAGTTCTATGCGGATTGGTTCCATAGCAGTTTACAGTTTACAGCTAACAGCCTAAAGCTAACAGCTAACAGCCTAAAGCTAACAGCTTATTTATCGTTTACCGGAATTAATCCATGCCAGTATCGTGCGAATCTGCTGGGCGTGGCCTGTGGCGCGATAGTATTCGTGGACGTTTTGCCAGGGCGCGGTGTGGGGTGTGGCGGCGTCGAAGGTGAGATTGATGAGGGCGGCGACGTCGGCGTCTGCATCCGGTTGAGCGGACATACCTTGCGCCAGGGCGATCCGGCAATGCTCTTCTAACTTGTCGAAATAGGCAATGTTATCTTGGATTAGTTGCGGCCCGATGGTGACAGGCGCATGGCAGTATAACACGGTATCGGCTTCGATGTCGGCCAGTTTGGCTAAGGAACGGCGCATGTGGGGCAGGTCGCTGGGGGTGCGGGCAAAAGGAAAGGGCAGTTCGGCGGCGTCGCCGGCCAGCAGGGTATCGATTTCCGGGATGTAGAGCGAGACGTGGTCGGTGGTGTGGCCTGGCGTGGCGAATAACTCCAGGGTGAGATCGCCGCCGTCAATGGTGAGGGTCTCCTCGAACAGGAGGGTGGGCGGGGTTAGACTGACATTGCTGAAAATGTGGGGTTCGTTTGCCTGCATTTGTGCCAGGCGCGTTTCGGTTTCTTCGTCGCGCAAGATTTCGGCGCATTGGTAGGCGCCGATGATGGGGGCGTTGAAGACCTGATTGCCCCAGGCGTGGTCGTAATCGGCGTGGGTGTTGATGACGAGGAGTTGGCGATTGTTTTTCAGGTGTTGTTGTGCGTGGTGGAGGAGGGAAACGGCCGTTTCCGGGTTAATCATCGTATCTACCACTACCACGTAGCGTTTGGTGACGATGATGAAGGTGTCGACCAGTTCCCCGTTGCGTAAAACCAGGATGCGCTCATCCCAGCCTTCGTTTTTAACCAGTTCGACGGTGTTTGTATGTTGACTCATAAAAGACCGAAGAATAAAGATTAAAGATTGAAGATTGGGGATCCCCCCTTTTCAATCTTTAATCTTCAATCTATCACTTTGACACTACTCAAACTTTTTCCAATGCATGCTGACGATGTACCCGACGATGGCGAAGGGTAAGAAAGAGGCAAAACCGGAGCCGAAGGCTCCTGCTACTACCAGGAGGACGGTGCGGGTGACAACGGAAGCCATGTAAAGCCACAAGCCCCACTTTTTCCAATACCACAAAGCAGCGGCAGCCACGATGTCAACCACGTTGGTAATGAAAACGGCCCAGGCCCACCAGGGGATTTCGGCGAAAGAGACGCCTAACAGACGTTTTTCGTTTAATGCCCATACTGTGGAGAAGATGCCGGAAATCAAGACCAGCAGGATAGCCAGGGAAAGATACCACGGCCGTTCTTTAGGGGTGATTTGTTTGGCGTTTTGTTTGGCGTTTTGTTTGGCGCCTTGATTGGCGCCTTTGCCATTGCCGGTTTTTTTGACGGCGCTTTTGTTGTTTTCTTGAAATTTTGCCTTACTCATTATTTCTCCTAGACGAGTTGGTTGTATTGCGCCGTGTATTTTCACACTTTGCATTGAATTCGTCCACATGTTGAATATTCATTCTTCATCATTCTTCCCCGTTCATTTCCCAACGCCATTCGTCATTTATTTCCCCTGTTCTCTTCATGCCAATTTTTTCCAGGACGCGGTGCGAAGGGATGTTGGCGGGGTCGGTGTGGGCGAAGACGGTGATGCAGTTTGGTCGCGTGAAAGCCCAGGCGATAAGGGACTGTACGGCTTCGGTCATGAAGCCGTGGTTACGGTGGCTGGACGAAAGGCCGTAACCGATTTCGACTCTGCCTCTTAGGTCAGGTTCGCCCTTGAAGCCGACTGTGCCAATGCCCAGGTTCTCATCGCAGCGCACAATGAGCCAGTAGGTATACCAGGGATGGTGGGTTGCATCTGCCAGCCGCATTTTGGAGAGTTTGATGCTGACTGCCTGGTGGACGACGGGATGGGTGATGTCGGCTGTCAGGGGCAGGTTGAGGCTGGCAGCCAGGAGCGACGGATCTTGCCGGAAGCTGTAGAGCTGTTCAATGGACAGGGCGATGAGTTGGAGGCGGGGGGTGGTGAGAGTGCATAACGGCCGTTCCCGTTCCCGCTGCCAGGTAAAGGCTTCTCGTTCTATTGCTAGAATAAACTCAGTTTTGGCGTGCGTATAAGCAGCGGGATCGTCCTGGTAGACCTGCGCCAACTGCGTTTTGAGCCGATCATAGTCACGCGCCTTTGTAGAGCGAGTGCGGAGATAATCACGGAATAAAAGATGCCGGGCGATTTCAGGGCTGCCAACCTGGAAGGTGTGAATGTGGTGAGTATGCTCGGCGTCGCTGCCTTTGCGAAAGTAGCGCCGCCCAGGCACGCCATGTTCGCCCCTGTGGATGTAACCCGCCGCAGCCATGGCTTCTTTCAAGTTGTCTACTTGCTGGATGTCCCACACGATGGGCAGCATGTCGATGGTGGGCTTGGCTTTGATGCCGGAAACGGCCGTGCTGCCAATGTGGTGGATGTCAACCAAATTGTCACCAAAGATGGGTGTCAGATGGGCCATTTCAGCGCGAAAGGCTTGTTTCCAGGCGGGGTTGTGGGGGGAGAGGATGACTTGGCGTTTCATAGGTGGCCCGACGGAGCGACACGTGATACGTGATGCGTGAATTCACACATCACGTATCACGTATCACTCATCACCTTTCCTACATAATATACGGCGTGCTGGCATTGGTCTTCGCCAGCCCATCCGGGTCCAGCGAGACGTTGATGCAGGCGGGTTTGCCGCTGGCGAAAGCGCGGGCCAGCGCCGGGCCAATCTCAGCAGGCGTTTCCACCCATTCGCCGTAGCCGCCCAGCGCTTCGACTACTTTGTCGTAGCGGGTGGAGGCCAGTTTGGAGCCGACGGCCTGCCCCAGCATCTTTTTGATGGGATTGCCGATCTGGCCCCAGGCGGCGTCGTTGCCCACAATGGCGACGATGGGCAGGTTGAAACGAACGGCCGTTTCAAATTCAAAGCCGTTAAAGCCAAAAGAGCCATCGCCGCTGAGTATCAACACCTTCTTGTCCGGGTGCAAGAACTGCGCCGCCAGGGCAAATGGCGCGCCCACGCCCAAACAGCCCAGCGGACCAGGGTCCAGCCAGCGGCCCGGTTTGTTGACCGCAATCACTTTGGCGCTGGCGCTGACAATGTCGCCGCCGTCGCCAATCACAATCGTATCGTCGTCGATGAACTGGTTGACCTCCGCCCCAAAGCGGAAATGGTTGACCGGCGCGTCGGGCAGCGCTTCCCAGGCGGCCTGCTGGTCTCGTTTTATTTGCTCCAGGCCGCTGAGATGGGCCAGCCAGTCGTTGTAATGGATGCCTTGCAAGCCTTCGGCCAGCGCCTCCAGCACCAGCCGCGAATTGGCCGCCAGCGCCACGTCCGCCTGGCGGTTGTGGTTGAGTTCGGCGGGGTCATTTTCGATCTGGATGAGCTTGATGGCCGGGTTCCAGCCATCGCCGTAACGCAGGCGGAAATCCAGCGGCGTGCCGATGATCAGCGCCAGATCGGCTTCTTTGAGCGCTTTGCTGCGCGTGAGTTTGAAGCAGTGGGCATGGCTCATGGGCAGCGTACCGCGCCCGCCGCCATTGGTGTACACGGGCATGGCGGTCTGGTCGGTCAGTTCGCGCAGGACGTCGTGGGCTTCGTCCCAATACACCTGGCTGCCGGCGATGAGGATGGGTTTTTGGGCGGCGCGTACGAGGTCAAAAATCTGCTGCATGGCGCTGACCGGCGGTTTCAGTGGCTCGGCCGCGGCTTTGGGCAGGATGTCGACGTTTTCCACCATGCCGTAGAGGATGTCTATGGGTACTTCGATGAATACGGGACCGGGACGGCCGTTTAAGGCCAACTGAAACGCCTCATGCAGTTTTGCCGGAATCTCCTGCGTCTTTTCGATGGTGAAACTGGCTTTGGTGAAGGTGCGGAACATGTCGGTTTGGGGCATTTCTTGCAGCGCGCCCTGGCCTCGGGTGTTAAGGGGAGCGGCGCCGCCGATGAGGAGGAGGGGGCTGCGGGCGTGGTAGGCATTGGCAACGGCCGTTACCGCATCAGTCACTCCGGGTCCGGCCGTCACCACCGCCACACCCACGTTGCGCGTCAGGCGGGCGTGGGCGTCGGCG
>JAWOGU010000208.1:0-18922 GCA_046496595.1 Chloroflexota bacterium | reverse complement strand
AATGGATTTTGGGGGAACGGCCGTTGTCGTAGACCCATTCCTGGCTGGCAAAAATCCCAAAGCAACCGTGTCCGTCGCCGATGTGCCTGCTGACTATATCCTGCAAACGCATGGTCACGGCGACCATATCGCCGACACCGCTGCCCTGGCTGCCAAAACCGGCGCCACCGTCATTTGTGTGCCGGAAATCGGCGGCTGGCTGGGCAAACAGGGCGTGGAAAAGATTCATGGCATGAACACCGGCGGCGGCTGGAATTTTCCCTTTGGCCGCGTCAAACTGACGCCCGCCCTGCATAGTTCCGGTTTGCCGGACGGCAGCTATGGCGGCGACCCCATTGGTTTTGTCGTCACCACAGAAGGCAAAAACATCTATATTGCCGGCGATACGGCGCTTTTCTCCGATATGGCCCTCATCGGCCGTGTTGGTTTGGACGTTGCCATCCTGCCCATTGGCGACAATTACACGATGGGACCAGAGGACGCCCTGGAAGCCGTCAAGCTTTTGAAGCCCAAAGTCGTCATTCCCTGCCACTATTCCACCTGGCCCATTATCGACGCCGACGCCCATGCCTGGGCCAGTCAGGTGGCCCGGCACACAGACGCCAAACCGGTGATTTTGGAGGTTGACGAAACCTATCGCCTCTGATAACGTAGAGGGCGTATCTTTTGTAGAAGAGGGCAAAGGGAATGTAACCTTTGCTCTTTTTTTATTTAAATCAGTAAGGAGATTTTAAAATGAAACATGTATCGTGGTTAATTTTGTTGTTAGTTTTTAGTCTGGCGCTGGCGGCTTGCGGCGGCGATGAGCCGGAAGTGGTTGTAGAGGAACCGGCAGTTGTCGTGGAACCAACGGCCGTTACCGAGGAAGAGACCAGTTCTCAACCAGAACCCGCTGTACTACCCACTGCCAACCCCACAGATGTGGCGGAAGTAGAATCCCCACCACAACAAACCACTATCGCCATTGACGAGTTGGAAATAGCCAAACTAGAAGAACTCACCAGCTACCGCTATGATATGGTCATTGAAGTAGCCGGCAAAAACGCAGATGGTACGGAAAGCACCCAAACCATGCTCATGAACCTGGCTGTCAGTACCGATCCCCCGGCCACCAGCATGACGATGACGGCAGAAGGCACGGCCGATATGGCCGATGTCGGAACAATAGAATTCACCCAAATCGGAGACACCAGTTACATTGTCATGACAGACATGGGCTGCATGGTTTTACCGGCTGAAGGTGAAGGAGCCATATCTTCAGAGGAACTCACCGAGAACTTTTCGCCTGATGACATCATGGAAAACCTGGACAATGTCACCTTTGTCGGTAAAGAAAAGATCAACGGCATCGACGTACTGCATTATACTTACGATGAAACAGCCATGAAGGCCGAAGATGCTGTTGGCATAGAATCCGCCGAAGGGCATATCTATGTGGCAGAAGATGGCGGCTACATGGTGCGTTCTATCATGGACATTGTCGGCAGTTCTGCGTTTGCGGCCGACATGGGCACTGAGGCATTTCAGTCGGCGACCACCCACATCGAAATGAATCTGACTGACGTGAACGAAGACGTGGTGATTACACCGCCGGCCGCCTGCGAAGGCCAGGAACTGCCAGAAGCGATGAATTGGCCCATGCTGCCAGATGCTGCTGATACCATTTCCTTCGGCGGAATGGCGAGTTACACCACCGAAACGTCCGCCGAAGACGCCATTGCTTTTTACACGGAAGGTATGGGTGAGATGGGGTATTCTCTGGATGAAAGCGGCACGTTGGTAACTGAAAATTCTGGTTTTCTCAATTTTATCAATGAAAATGACGTGACGGTCATGGTCACTATTTCGCAAGATCCGTCCAGCGGCCTGACCAGCATCACCATTATGGCCGACGGCGATTTTTAAAGGGTCCGTAAAATATAACTTCCTGCTCAGACCTCACAGGTTTTTGGAAACTTGTCAGGTTTTGATGAAACCCTGAACCCAACGGTTCGGGGTTTTTTTATGGACCGACTGTGATTTCGGGGGAGAAAAGGCTGATACGGCCGTTTTCGGCCAACGCCGCCAGACTAACCGCATAGGTAATGGTCGGGTCTAGCCCGGTGATCACCACCTCCCCCGCCTCCTCGGCGCGCACAAAACGGAAGGGCGCAAAGACATCACTGCCCACCGGGCGCAGCGAAATCACATACCCGGCGGCGTCCGGCGCTACTGTCCAGGAGAAGAGATATTCGCCGGCAGTGGCTAATGGGCTGATCGCTGGCGATTCCGGGATGGGCGGCGCGCCGATGATGTTGGCGATAGCCGCCAGATTGAGCTGCGTTACCTGCCGCAAATAGGTGAAGTCGATGGCGTCTGACGTATCCCGGGCATTGTGCTGCCGATCCGGATCTTCAATGGATTCTGTCAGGCGCAGGGCGGCAATGCCCACGTCGGCAAAACGCATGTGGTCGCTGTAGCGCCCCGGCCGATCGATGGCGTCGATCACGCTGACGCCAAACTGCGGCACGTACAGGCCGCCCACCAGGTCCAGATAGCGCACCACCTGCCGCGCCGGCGAGGTGTCCGGTCCCTGTGAAAAGACGCGGATCAACTGGGGAATGCCAGGCCGCCCGCCTACGATATCGTTGTCGAAAACGGCCGTTACCCCCATCTGCTGTACAAAGCGGTCTGTCACAAAATGCAGGCTGCCGTGGGTGCCCTGTTCCTCGGCGGCAAACGCAATAAACACTACATTCATGTTCCATTCCTGCGTGCTCAACAGGCGGGCAATCTCCAGCATCGCCGCCACGCCGGAACCGTTGTCGTTGGCGCCCGGCGCCTGGCTGGACCCGTCATAGGCGTCAATTGGCCGCGAATCGTAATGGGCCACCAGCAAGACAGCGCCAGGATTTGATCCGTTGCCCGGCAGCGTCGCCACGATATTCTGTTGTTCAGTGGTGATGCCGTTGAGGGTGAGCGCGAATGAATCGACTTCCACTTGTAAACGGCCGTTTCCCACCCGTACAAATTCATCGTAAAGCCACGATCTCGCTGCGCCCACGCCAAAGTCCGCCCGATCCGTGACGCTCAACGTGTGACGCGTGCCAAATGACTCCAGCGCCTGCACATAGGCCACCAACTGCTGATTAGACACCTCGTCCAACAGCGCCCGAATCACCGGATCTACAGAGGGAACCACATTGCTCACCGGATTAAAAACCACATTCTCAGGCAAAACAGCCACCGGTGATAGCAAAACGGCCGTGGGCGCAGCCGGCAGCGGCGGCGGCGTTGGGATCACAGGCTGCGGCGGACCTTGCAGTAAATTACAAGCCAAGCTGGATAAAACAAACAGGATGAGAGGAAGTAGATGTTTTCGTTGCAAAATAGTCAGGGTATTGTGACAAGTCCCCGGCATTTTTGAAATGCCGGGGACTTTAGCAGCTAATCAAATTGTAAGTTTACTGTTTACCAAAAGACTCCAGTAAACAACTATTCTTTAATTTCTTTTTCCATTTTATGCATGAACAGCGACAGCATTTCCACGGGAATAGGGAAGATCGTCGTTGTGTTTTGCTCCACGCCAATTTCCATAAGCGTTTGCAGATAACGCAGCGTCATGGCGCCCGGTTCCGTGCTCATCACCCGCGCCGCCTGGGCCAACTGCTGCGAAGCCTGCAATTCGCCTTCCGCATGGATGACCTTGGCGCGGCGTTCCCGTTCTGCTTCCGCCTGGCGGGCCATAGCGCGAATCATCTGCTGATTCAGCTCCACGTCCTTCACTTCCACGATGCTCACTTTAACGCCCCACGGCTCGGTCGCTTCGTCGATGATGTGCTGAAGCTGTTCGTTGATCATTTCCCGATCCTGCAAAAGTTGATCCATCATTGACTGACCGATGACGTTACGCAGACTGGTTTGGGCAATCTGCCACGTCGCCCGCCGGTAATCTTCAATTTCAACAGTCGCCATCGTGGGGTTAACCACCCGGAAGTAGACCACCGCATTTACTTTTACCGTGACGTTGTCGCTGGTGATGACTTCTTGCGCCGGCACATCCATGGTGATCGTACGCAGGTCTACCTTAACCATGCGTTCCACAAAAGGCAGCAAAATGATCAAACCAGGACCACGTGGCCCAACCAAACGACCCAGCCGGAAGACCACGCCGCGTTCATACTCTTGCACAACGCGGATGGAAGCGGCCAGGATCACAAACAGGCCAATGACCAGAATACATAAGACAAGGCCAAAAAACTCCATGAGATTTCTCCTTATGTGCCGTTTCTGGCACACTATATGTCGTTTCCAGGATACACTAACCAGGAAAACAGTAACACGCTACAATGATTATAATGCTTTACGACGCAAGATTCCAAAAGTAGCGCATTTTTTATGGATTGTTATGTCAACAAAAGAAGCAAAAAGTTATGACCGGGGACTGTGGCTGCTGGAGGTTTCCAGCCTGCGCAGCCTGCGCCAGAGGCTGCTAAAAGAAGTGAGCGGCGCGGTGCTGGAAATAGGCATGGGCACAGGCGCTAACCTGCCGTTTTACAACGGCGTCGATTTTGTGGCGGGCATCGATCTGCGTCCGGCGCACCTGGCGGGGGCAGTGGGGCGAGAACAGACGCCGCCTTTTGGCGTAAGCTGCGCCAACGCCCACCACCTGCCCTTCGGCAACGGCCGTTTCGACAACATTGTCAGCACCCTCGTCTTTTGCTCCATTCCCGATCCTCTGGCAGCGCTGGCTGAAATCAGGCGGGTACTCAAGCCAAACGGCCGTTTCTATCTGCTGGAACATGTGCGCGGCCAAAATCCGGTCAGTCAGCGCCTCACCGACTGGCTGCATCCGGCGTGGTTCGCCTTGCAGGGAGAATGCCACCTCAACCGGGAAACGGCCGTTACTCTCCAGCAAGCAGGCTTTACCATTGAAACCAGCAGCAGTCACGGCTTCGGCGTCTTACAAATGATGGTGGCAAGAGCAGAGACCGGCCTCTAGCCGTGGATCGTGGGCCGTATTCGGTAATCCGTATTCGGTAATCCGTATGGCGCTATCCTGGTAGATGCCGTCGGACCACGGACCACGGACTTCGGATTACAGACGCCACTCCCTCCGCTATCCCCCATTCGCAAACAAGAGCACCACGCCCACAAACGCCGCCAACGTGCCGATAATAGCACGGCTGCTGACCGGCTTTTTGAAGATGAAATACTCCACCGGAATGAGAATCACTGGCGGCAGCGCCATCAAGGTGGAAGCAATACCCAGGCGGGTGAGAGAAATAGCCGCCAGAGAAAGCCAGATACCCAGGAATGGCCCGGTAAATGCCCCGGCTACCATCACCGGAAACGCCTGCTTGTGGCGCCACTGTTTGAACGTGTAGACCACCTGTCCGCGCAAGGCGGCAAAGCCCCATAACACGATCACCGCCACAAAAATGCGGATGATGGTAGCCGAAATGGTGGGATAATTGCCCACCAGGCCATATTTCGCCGTGACCAGATTGGCTACCTGCCCCAATGCACCTAGCAGGGCAAAAAAGAGACCTGCTTTGTAGGCTTTGTTTTCGACGACGGTTAGACCCTGCTGCTTTTCTGTGACCACCCAGCCAATGCCGCCCACTGCCAGCAAAATCCCGATCATCTCCAGGCCGCTGACGGCTTCGTCGAAGAGCAGCCAGCCAAAAGCCACGCTAAAAATAGGCACGCTGGACATCATAAGCATGGACAAACGCGGCCCCACCATGACATATGCCTTGAAGAGAAAAGTGTCGCCCAACACCAGCCCTAAAATGCCTGAAACCCCCAACCACCACCAGCGGAACGGTTCCACGTCCTGCGGGAAGGGGGAACCCTCCAGCAGCCAGTGCATGATCGCCAAAAACAACAAGGCGAAAATCAGGCGGCTGCGGTTCACCACGTCTGAGCCGATGAGACGCCCGCTGTAACTGAAGAAAACGGCCGTTAATGACCAACAAACGGCCGTGCCAATCGCTGCTAATTCACCCCACATGTCAGTTTACTTTGCCCCTCTTACCAAAACCGATCCCGAATCTGCTGAATGTGCGCCGGGCGCGTGCGGCAGCAGCCGCCCAGCCCCGACGCGCCCAGCTTGCGCCACTCGCGGCTCAGTGTACCAAACTGCGCCGGTTCGGATTCTCCCTGCCACACTTTGCGCGCCGCGTCGAAGGTCTCGCCGGAGTTGGGATAAACGAGGATTGGCTTTTGAGTAACCGAAAAGGCCGCCCGAATCAGGTCCGGCAGAAAGCGGGGCGGCGTACAATTGATGCCGATGGCCGCTGCCTGCGGAAATTGATCCAGATAGCCAGCGCATTCAGCCAGCGGTGTGCCATCGCTGATATGCGCCTCGTCGCGGCAGCTAAAGCTGAACCAGGCCAGGCGATCCGGCGTTTCTGCCAGCAGCCGGGCCAGCGCCCGCGCTTCGGCAAAGGAAGGGATGGTTTCGCAGGCCAGCAAGTCGGCCTGGGTACCGGCCAGAATATGCCAGCGGCGGCGGTGCCAATCTGCCAGACCAGCCTCGTCCAGGTCATAGTCGCCGCGGTACTCGGAGCCATCGGCCAGATAGGCCCCATACGGACCGACGCTGGCTGCTACTAACGGCCGTTCCCGCCCTACCTGATTCGCCTCATCGGCCCAAAATTCATCCCGCGCCTGCACCGCCAAGTTCACCGAGAGCCAGATGAGCCGGATGGCTTCAAACTCGCTCATGCCCTGCGCCATGAATCCGGGAATGGTGGCCTGGTAGCTGGCCGTGATGGCGCAGTCGGCTCCGGCGCGGAAGTAGGCCAGATGCACCTGCTTGATGAGGTCCGGATCGTCCCGCAGCAGCCGCGCCGACCAGAGGGCGTCGCGCAAATCACAGCCCCACGCCTCCAATTCCGTCGCCAGGCCGCCATCCAGCACAAAAGCCCCATGCGCCCGCACAAAAGGCAAAATTGGGTTTTCTGTGGTCATTTGGTCAGATAGTCCTTTCGTTGCTATGTCGTTTAGTCCTGTAGTCGCTTAGTCTTGTAGTCGAGCAATCATTCACCCCATCACCTCTACACCTCTACACCTCTACACCTCATCATCCCAACGGCGTTACGTCTGACCAACGTTTGGGGAAAAGAATGGGCAGGAGAACGGCCGTTTCCTCATTGGCGTAACAGTCGGCAAAAGTGTAGTCCAGTTCGGCAAAGCTGCGGTAGCCAAACAAGAGCTGCAAAAACGTCAGATTGGTGAAGGCGGCGTCGCCTTGTTCCAGGCGCTTGGGCTGATACTGGCCCACTTCAATTAACCGCCCCTTGTCAAACTCCAGCGTCAGGTTGGATGTGTAGAAATTCAGTTTCGTCGTGCCGCTGTGTCCTGCCAGCACGCTGTCGGCCAGCCGCGCTTCTAAAACCGGCGTGATGTGGCGGATAAAACCGGGCAAATCCGGCACGCGGACGTACCAGGCATAAGGATGGCGCAGTTTATGCAGTTCGCGCAGCAGTGCCTCATACAACAAATGCCCGTCTCCCAGGTGAAAAAAAACGGATTCGACCGGTTTGGGCAGCGTGGCATTCAGGCGTACCGCTTCCCGTTGGAAGGTGCGCAGCAAAAATAGGCCGACTGCCCGCCAGGAATGTCCGGGTATCACGCCAAACTCACGCACGGAGAAAATTTGATGCTGCTGCTGGTATTCAATGTAAGCCACAGGTTCATAGGAAACAGCTTGCCCTGAGCTTGCCGAAGGGGCTGTTTCCACCACATAAAAATGGCGCGCATAAGGCGATTCCCGGTGCGCCGTCTCCATTTCAAAACGCCACAACGCCGCATCCCGCACCCTGGAAACCAGGCTCCGCGCCTGCTGCGCCTCATACAACGGCTGCATAAAAGCAATATCCGCCGCCGCTGCCGTCCGCAGCCGGTACGGCTCGTCTTCAACAGCTTTATCCTCTGGCGCATGTTTTAAGTAATAACGGCGGCTGGCATCCAGATCAATCGTCATTTCATAACCAAACTGGCGATAATACCAGGGAATGCCGGTGATGGCCTGCACCATCTCGCCCCGGGCTGCGCTCTTGGCGTGGATGGCGTCAAACTGCGCCCGCACCAAACCGCGCCGCCGGTACGCCGGATCCGTGCCTACCAGTTCCGGCCGGCCCACATGAAACTCAATGCCATCATACGCCCAGGTCTGCGAAATGAGGTTCATGCTGGAGACTATTTTGCCGCCCGCCTTCTCGTCTACCACCACCGTAAAATCACCGGGCTGTGTCGTGGGATGTTCCCCGCTCATCAAGTCGCGCACCCAATGTCCCAGCCAGATTTCCAGATCATCCGGATTATCGCTGTGGACGTGGATGTTGAAATCGGCCAGCGCATCCGTGTCCGCCGCCGTCGCCCAACGCAGCGTCAAGCCATCCCCAACCTCTTGGGGTAAACCAAATTGTTTATCATCGTTCATTTTCTTTCCTCAAAATGGGGCGCAGTGGGTCAGTTTGAGCATAAAAACCACCAGAAACTTTACCCTTTCCTTAATCGCCCATTAATTTCATAAGATTATTGGTAGAAATGCAAACCCGATCTTGACTGCAAACCCCTAAATATGCAAGAATCAAACGAACGCACAATAGATGCAGTTCAAGAAGGAGCTTATGATGATACTGTCTACTGAAACTTTCTGGTTAATGGTTCTTCCGACATGGGTAACTGGCGCGCTGCTGACCCGGTTGTATCTTAAAAAGCGCATTGAACTCAATACCAGAAAAGCGCCTGTACGAATTCCGGTTCGCCAACGCAGGCCGTATTAACGAAATCACTACCGATAAAATGAGAAAGCCCACATGATTGTGGGCTTTTTTTATGGGTTTTGCGGGTGGATGCGTGAAGCGTGATGGACTCCGATCATGTCATGTCATGCTTCATCTCGTCAACGCAGGTTAACTCGCTCTAAAATTTGAATGGGACCTTGAATGTCTTTGGTTTCAAAGGCGCAAAAGGCCAGTTCTGTGACCAGCAGGGGTTGAACCGGCGCCGGCGCGAACGCGCTGAGACACTCTACGACTTGCGCCGTGTCAAAGGCGTCCCGGTAGAGACCGAGCGTGATGTGGGGTTGGTAGGGAGCGGGGGTGTCTTCGGGGGAAACGGCCGTTATGCATTTCCGCACCCGCTCTAATTCCCCAGTGGGATCTTGAATGGTAATCATGGGGGCAGAGGTAAAACTGTCCAACGGCCCGGCATGGAGGGGAAAGGGAGCCAGCTTTGCTTTGGCAAGAACGGCCGTTTGCCGCGCCGTCTGCGCCGCAGACACATGGCTTTCCGCCAGCAGTCCGCAAGCAGCCACCGTCACGTGCGGCGCGCGCCGGTAGCCGGGATGCACAAACCGCGCCACATGCGCCCGCGCCGCCGCAAACACAGCCAGCCAATCAGGATCGGCGACGACAACAGCCCAGAAACCATAATGCGCAATGCCGCCATGCCATTCCACAAAATCGCGCTCAACATGCGCTAAGGTTTGTCGCGTTTTAAGAAATGCCTCGTACATCAGTTCCCTGTCAACATGGTTCAATTTCATAACAGGCGCCACCCGCGCCTCTGTTTTGGGAAATCGCAAAGAAAGGTTTGGTTTGTTTTGAGTGATGCCCCTAATTCAAATTCAAGTTCAAGGGAATCGGTTCGCCCAAAACCGGCGGGGGAATCTGCCGAATCACATCGCTGAGAGCCACCAGGGTAGCGCCGGTTTCCCGCAGTTCGTACCAACGCGCGCCGCGATAAGGCCTTAAATCGGCTGCCACCCCCACGCTGTCCAGCCCCAACATGTGGCAGGTAAACAAGGCGCGGGGCAAATGAAATTCCTGCGTCACCAGGATGACCTCTTCCGCCTGGAAAATGTGTTTGGCCCGATAGCAGGAATCGTAAGTGCGGCGTCCGCCGTAATCCGGCTGCACGGCTTCCTGGGGCACGCCGCGCTCTACGGCATAGGCTGCCATGGCGCTGGGTTCATCGTAATTCAGGGTTTGATTGTCGCCGCTCATGATGATTTTGTCGACCAGACCGGCATCGTAGAGCGCAACGGCCGTTTCCACCCTGTCTCTCAATACCGCACTCAGCCGGTCGCCATACACCGCCGCCCCAAACACCACCGCCACCCGCTTCGGGGGCGCCGTTTCTACTGTATATATCTGCCGCGCATATACCAGCTTAACGGCCGTTCGCCACAACCAGGGCAAACTTGCCAAAACCAGCAGCAGCGCCAGCAGCCATAAACATCCCTTGCGCTTCCGTCTTTTTGTCAAGGGTTGGACAATAGCTTGATCTTCACGTTCCATAGACATGCCCCTCATCATACACATCCCCGCCCAAACAAACAGCGCGTCTCACCTTCGCTTAATACACTCGGCGCCACTCGACTGCCAGAGTCCTCTAAAACGCCCAAATACATAGACAATAATTAGACATGGATTAAACAAACGGGTCGTTTAATTGACAAAACCTGTACAAACAGTTAACATGCTGCTTATGTCACACACCTCTGCGCAAAGGTCTGTAAAAAATAAATCTGAAAACCAAATACGAAATACCCTTGAAAACAACTTTCCGATTACTAAAACTACTTGATACTATAGGAGATTTACCCATGAAACGCCTTACCATTCTCGGTTTAGTGATGATGTTAGCCCTGTTTATCGCGGCTTGCGGTGGAACAGAAACGGCCGTTCCCGAAGCTGCTCCCGCTGTCGAAGAAATGCCCACGGCAGAACCTGTTGTCGAAGAAGCCTCGAACACGATTGTTGACATTGCTGTCAATGACGGCCGTTTTAACACCCTGGTAACGGCCGTTACCGCCGCCGGCCTGGTTGAAACCCTCAGTAGTGAAGGTCCCTTCACTGTCTTCGCTCCCACCGATGATGCCTTCGCCGCCCTGCCAGCAGGCACAATTGAAGCCTTATTAGCTGATCCGCAAGGAGCGCTGTCAAACGTCCTGCTCTACCATGTCGTTGCCGGTAAAGTGATGGCTGGTGACGTAGTAGCGCTAGACGCTGCCACCGCCGTTTCCGGGGAAGATATCGCCATCAGCGTCACCGATGGTAATGTTTTCTTAAATGAAAACGTGGCTGTCATTATCACCGACATCGAAGCAGACAATGGCGTCATCCACGTTATTGACACCGTTTTGCTGCCGCCTAGCATGACAGCAGCCGAAGAAGAATTGCCCAGCATCGCCGAAATTGCGGCCGAAGCGGGCACGTTCAACACCCTGTTAGCCGCCCTGCAAGCCGCCGGTTTAGCCGAAACCTTCGCCGGAGAAGGCAGCTTCACCGTCTTCGCGCCCACCGACGATGCCTTCGCCGCTTTGCCCGCAGGCACGATTGAAGCCCTGCTGGCCGACCCGCAAGGCGCATTGACTGACATTCTGACCTACCACGTTGTGGATGGCAAAGTGATGGCTGCCGATGTGGTTGGCCTGGACTCAGCCACGACCCTGTCCGGTAAAGACATCAAAATCACGGTTGACGGCGAATCCGTTATCCTCAACGACACCGTTATGGTGACGGCCACCGATATCGAAGCGTCCAACGGCGTCATCCACGTCATCAACGCCGTCCTGCTGCCGCCTGCCGAAACGATGAGTGATGATGGCATGATGGCTGAACTGCCCAGCATCGCCGAAATCGCAGTCAACGACGGTAACTTTAACACGCTGGTCACCGCCCTGGGCGCCGCCGGCCTGGTCGAAACATTGTCCGGCGAAGGTGAATTCACCGTTTTTGCCCCTACGGATGACGCCTTCGCGGCCCTGCCCGCCGGCACAATCGATGCCCTGCTTGCCGATCCTCAAGGAGATCTGACCAACATTCTGCTGTATCACGTCGTTGATGGCATTTTGATGGCAGAGGATGTCGTGGCAGCAGATACGCTTTCCACCCTATTCGGTCAGGATATCACCGTCACGGTCGATGGCGACACGGTGCTGCTCAACGACACGGTGAAGATTACAGTGACTGATATTCAAGCTTCCAACGGTGTCATCCACGTCATCGACGCCGTTTTAATTCCCACCAGCTAATTACGAGCCGGATGCCTGAGCTTGTCGAAGGCAGCACGGGCTTCGACAAGCTCAGCCCTCGAGAGCCTTAGTAGTTATCCCGCCAGCTAATTTTCACTCCTCCTCCTTTATGGAAAACCGGACGGGTTTGTTCTCCTTACCTGTCCGGTTTTCCGCCATATGGACATTGAACAATGGCAGACAACATAAAAACAGCGATGGTTTGGGGGGCAGATGGGGGCATTGGTAAAGCGTTGACAGCGCATCTGGTTGCCCACAATTGGACCGTCGCCGCCATAAGCCGCCATCCTGATACCCTTTCCGAAATCACTCCCTTCAGCTTTGAAGCAGATGTGGTCAATGAAATGGCTGTCAAAAACGCCGTCACAGAAACAAATTACGAAGTTGGCGAAATCGCTTTATGGATTTATGCGGCGGGAGACATCACCGCCGCGCCTGCCCAAACAATGCCTTTCGCCGATTGGCAGCGCATTCTGAACGCCAATCTAAACGGCGCGTTTTTAACGACGCACCACTCGCTGCCTTTGCTCAAACAGGATGCCCACTTATTTTACCTGGGCGCGGTGAGCGAACGGCTGCGTCTGCCGAAACTGGCGGCTTATGCGGCGGCTAAAGCGGGATTGGAAGCCTTCGCCGAATCGCTGCGTAAGGAAGAACGCCACAAACGGGTGACGGTGGTGCGTCCGGGGGCGGTGGCGACGCCGTTCTGGGACAAAGTACCTCTGCGTATGCCCGCCGACGCTGCCAGTCCGGAAAAAGTAGCCCAACGCCTGTTACAGGCTTATACGGAAGGCCATTCCGGCCATTTGGATTTAGTTTAAAGTGAGGGAGCCGCCATGCCTACGTTTGATTACAAATTCACGGTCAATGCGCCGCTAACGGCCGTTTCCGACTTCCACCACGATACCAGCGTCCTCAAAACGCTCACCCCGCCGCCCATTTTCGCCCAAATCCACCACTTTGATCCGCTGGCGGACGGGGCCATCGCTGAATTCACCCTCTGGTTTGGTCCCGTGCCCGTACGCTGGAAAGCTGTGCATTCAAACGTCAGCGCCAATGGCTTCACCGACACCCAGGTCAGCGGACCCCTCAAAGCGTGGCGCCACACCCACACCTTCACGGCCGTTTCTCCCGCCGTCACCGAAATCCACGAACACATCACATACGAATACCAGGACGGCTGGCGCGGTCTGGTCAACCGGCTCATGTTCGGCAAACCAGGTTTGCTCGGCCTCTTCACCGCCCGCAAATTCATCACCCGCCACAACCTTAAGAACAATTAACTGTTGAATTGCTTAACTGTTGAATGGTTAATGGGCGCTCCCCTTTTCATTAACCATTCAACAATTCAACCATTAACTCATTAATTATTGAAACATGACTCACTCTCTCATCATCGGCGCCGGTATCGGCGGATTGACCACGGCAGCTTTGCTGCTCAAGGCTGGGCATCGCGTGACTGTATTAGAGGCCCACGTTTATCCCGGCGGTTCGGCAGGCACGTTTTACCACAAAGGTTTCCGCTTCGACGCCGGCGCGACCCTGGCGGGCGGCTTTGCCCTTGGCGGACCCCACGCCCGTCTCGCCGAAATTTTGGGGTTGACCTGGCCGGTGGAACCGGTGGATCCGGCGTGGGTGGTGCATCTGCCAAACGGCCGTTCCGTCACCCAATGGGCTGATCCCGCGCAGTGGCAGGCAGAACGGCAGGCTGCCTTCCCCGGCACAGAAGCCTTCTGGCGCACCCAGGAAATGCTCGCCGACGTCAGTTGGGACATTTCCACCCGCCCTTTCCCCTGGCCGCCGCAGTCGCCGCGCGATTTTCTGGCGTTGGCCCAGGCTTTGCGTCCCAAAACCTTGAAGTCGCTGCCGTATCTTTTCCGCTCGATTGGCAGTCTGGCGCGCACAGACGACCCCATGTTCAAAACCTTTCTGGACGCCCAACTGCTCATTTCGGCGCAGACCACCGCCGACCAGGCCCACGCCCTTTACGGCAGCGCCGCCTTCGACCTGCCGCGGCGCGGCGTCAACCACGTGCGCGGGGGCATGGGGGCGCTGGCCCAAACGCTGGTGGACTGGATTCGGGCGCAGGGCGGCGAGGTGCTGTTCCGGCAGCAGGTGAACAAGATTGAGGTGAAGAATGGGCGGGCAACGGCCGTTACCACGCAAAAAGGTCTGCATCTGCCTGCCGACCACATCGTCGCCAATCTGACGCCCTGGGCATTGACGGAACTGCTGGGCGAGCAGGCTCCCTCTCGGTTACACACAGAAACGGTCAAACGCCCGCCAACCTGGGGCGCTTTCACCCTTTATGTGGGTCTGGACGCCGCCAAATTGCCCGCCAGCCCGGTCTCCCACCACCAAGTCATCGGCGATCACAGGCAGCCGTTGGGCGAGGGCAACTCCGTTTTTATCTCGCTCTCGGAGGCGGGCGACGGCGGCCGCGGACCGGCAGGCACGCGCACCGCCACGCTGTCCACCCACACCGCCGTCCAGCCCTGGTGGGACTTGCGCCGCGCCGAAAACGAGGCGGATTACCTGGAAAAACGCGCTGTCTACACCGAAAACCTGCTGGACCGGGCAGAGCAAGCCATTCCCGGCCTGCGCCGCGCCGTACAACTGTGCCTGCCGGGTACGCCGGTGACGTTTGCGTTTTACACAAAACGGCCGTTGGGCATGGTTGGCGGCTTCCCACAAACGTCGCTCTTCAAAGCGCGCGGTCCGGGCACGGGAGTTGCTAATTTGTGGCTGGTGGGCGACTCCATTTTCCCCGGCCAATCCACAGCAGGGGTGACGTTGGGCGGGATGCGGGTGGCAGCGGCCGTTTTGCAGGCCAGCCCTACTTCCCATCCAACAAAGCAGACAACTCTCGCCGCAGATTAGCCTGCGCCGCCGCTTCCCAATGGCGGTGCGCGGGCAGGTGGTAGAGAAACGGCCGTTCACTGAACTGCCGCAGCGCCTGCGCCCGTCCCTGGCGATAGGCGGCGTCCGGCACGTGAGCATACTCCTGGCGGATGGCTGCGGCGTAGGCGTCGTACTGCGCCGGTTCTGTGGCGAGAATCGCCAAATCGGCGTCGATGAGAATGTGACCATCTGTATCGGAAACGGCCTGCACTGAGCCTGCCGAAGTGTCCGTTTTATGCCCAGCCGTCAGCCCGATCAAACGCGCCGTTTCCGCAACATCTGCCGCAGGCACTCCCAATTCCGACAATATTTGCCGGGCATAACTGGCGCTTTGCGCTTCATTGTCGTGGCGTCTGGGATCATAAATGACATCGTGGAACCAGGCGGCTAACTGGAGCGCCGCCGGATTTCTGGCCTGTGCCAGACAGGGTTGGATGTGGCTGAGGACGTGTTGGATGTGATGGAGATTGTGGTAGAAACGGCCGTTTTCCCCATACCGCACACACAGTTTAAGATAAGCCGTCTCGACCACTTTGGGGTCAGATGCAAGTGGCAAAACCAACGTTCGCCATTGAATCCGCATCAGGCCTCTCTGGCTGCCCTGGCCTGGCGCACAATTTCAGCAATTTGCTCAAAATGGCTGGTTTCGTGCCTGAAACCAAGAATGAACTGGCCGACGGTGTTGATCATTCCTACGCTGGGCCATGGTTCGTAAGTCACGTCGAGGTATGGTTTATCAGGCCATACCGTCAACATTGCCAGCCGCATCCGGCGCGATTCTTCCAGGCGCTCCCGGCATTGCTGAATGGTAGTGACTGTTTGCCAGGGGACTTCTTGGCGAGAACGGCCGTGAGGCAAAATTCCCCGCGCCATTTCCGCCGCTAAAAACGCGCTCTCCTCCGCCGACGCCGTCACATGCACAATCACATGTCCCAGCGTCCAGGCGATTTCCTTTTCGGAATCGGCTGCCGCATAGGGATCATGCGCTTTGGGATCAACCGGCGTAAACACCACGTCCGCATCCACGCAGTCAACGATCTGCGCCAGGATGTGGTCCACCATCTCATTTGTCAACCCTGGCAGATCTGCAAATGAATAATAGGCGGCAAATTCTGCCAGGGTTTTTTCTTTCTTCAAAACTGGGGACAAATCTAACATGCTTCATTCTCCATCAATATCCACATAAACATCGCCAACTTTTGGTCGATATTGGCGCACGAGCGCTTGCCATAACACAGACACGTTTAGGCGCAATTTTCTTACACTGCATTGCAGAGGCAAATTGAATTGAGTATACTGTACACAATACCCCAATAATTGACGGCATACTTATGCAAACTGCTACACAATCCACTCCTCTTGAACTGCATAGTCTGGCTCCTGAACCGGCCGAAGAATGGAAGCGGTTGTTGAGCTTTGTGGGGTTAAACCATCAGGACAAACAAGCCATGGCTTGTACGGTGGAAACCCTCATGCGTCGCGCCCCGGAACTGGTCGTCGATACTTACAATTACCTGCTGTCTGTGCCGGAAACGGCCGTTATCCTCGGTTGGGAGAGCGGCGCCGACGAAGCACATTTAGCAGAACGCCGCCGTTTTTTCGCCATTTGGCTGGCCCGCACCCTGGGCATAGATACCAGCGATGAGATGGCCTATTACCTGTTCAAAGCTGGCAAATACCATGCCGCCCACGGCCCCCGACGCATTCACACCCCGCCCGCCTACGTCACCACATCCATCGGCATGACAGGCGCCGCTTTTGCCGCCGCCATGCAGGCTGCCAACTTACCTGGCGCTGTCATCGCGCCAGCAATGGCTGGTTGGAACAAGTACCTTTCTGTTCAACTTCATCTCATGCAGCGCGGTTATGAAACTGCCAGAGATTATGACGACGGCGCTTATGTTATTCCGGTGACGCTGTTTGCCCGATTACGGCCGTTAGTGGGACAGCAGCAGCTAGAAATTGCCGTTCGGCAGAACAGCACCGTCGCCGATCTCTTACGCAAATTCTTCAACTACTTTCCGCAAATCCGCGCCGAAGCCCTGAAGCAAATCTGGCATTCTCATGAAAAACCAGATTCCGCCTGGGTAGATGTTTTTCCGGCTTATGCGCCTCGTAATGGCTGGCGGGTTTTGTTAAACGGCCTCGACCTGACCTATAACGGCGGTTTCAGCACAGCCATTCACGAAAACGACAAAATCGACATCTTTCCACCCGGACGTTAAAAGCATGTTTGTCCCATGCCATCTACGTATCGGGATATAAAACAACAATTTATCAGGGAGGTGATTTACCCACATAAAAACAGCAAATATTCAACTTAGATGATGAAAGAACTCTAAGTCGTTCAATTAAGGACGGCAGTCACATATCTTCATGGAGGAACAAAATGGAACTAGGTGGATACGCAAATCATACAGCTCATGTTGACCTGAGTAGTGGAAAAGTAGAATATAAGCCAATCCCGGAAGATTGGGCGCGTAAATACATTGGCGCACGTGGTTTGGGCGTGCGTTATATGTTGGAAAATGGTCCGGAAGTGGAACCATTTTCGCCCGACAATCTCCTTTGCTTCATGAATGGCCCCATGACGGGCACAGCCGCCAATATGAGCGGCCGTATGGCCGTTGTGACCAAATCACCCCTTACCGGAACTGTTACCGACAGCCACATTGGCGGTTGGTCAGCAGCGCGTTTACGCTGGGCTGGATTCGATGCGCTCTTCTTCAAAGGCAAAGCGGAAACGCCCGTTTATGCCTATATTTCTGATGGCAAACTGGAACTGCGCGACGCTTCCGAAGTTTGGGGCATGGGTATTCATGATACCATCAAGCATTTCCAGGAAAAATACGGCGAAAAAGATTTAAGTGTCATGTCGATTGGGCAGGCTGGCGAAAATCAAATTCGGTTTGCCGGTTGGATTAACGAAGATGACCGCGCCGCTGGACGCGGCGGCACGGGCGCCATTGGCGGCAGCAAAAACCTGAAAGCCCTGGTTATTAAAGCCAAGAAAAACTTCCCCCAACCCGTGAGCAAAGATGGCTGGAAGGCCGCGCACAGCCGCGCTTTGAATGTCATTATGGATGAAGCCAACATCACCAGCCCGCGCAAGGGCGGACTTTCTGTTTATGGCACCAACGTTCTGACGAACATCACGAATACGATAGGGGCGCTGCCAGCCATGAACAGTCAGCTTACCGCCTTTGGCGACAAGGCGGAATTGATTAGCGGCGAGTTTGTCAAAGACAACATCCTGGTTAACGATCCGACTTGTCATGCCTGCCCTGTGGCTTGCAAGAAGGAAGTTGAGATCAAAGAAGGGCCGTATAAAGGGCTGAGAATGGAGAGTGTGGAGTATGAACCAGCCTGGGCATTGGGCGCCAACTGCGGTAACGCCGACATCAACAGCATTGCCAAGCTAATCGACCAATGTAATGATTTTGGCATGGATCCGATTGAGTTGGGCAATGTCTTCTCGATGTATATGGAATGTTCAGAAAAAGGATACACAAACGGTCACACGGCATTGGAATGGGGTGATACGGAAGGCATGGTTTCCTTGACTGAGATGCTGGCCTTACGCAGTGGGGTCGGTGATGTGCTGGCTGAAGGCACGCGCCTGGCCGCCACTTCTTTTAACCATCCTGAGTTGAGTATGGATGTGAAAGGGCAGACAATTCCGGCTTATGACCCACGCGGCATGAAAGGGATGGGGCTGGGTTATGCCACCAGTAACCGCGGCGCTTGCCATCTTCGTGCTTATGTGGCCGCCGCTGAATTGAATATCATGCCGTTTGGATCGCTTAAGGCTGATCCGTTGGCGTGGGAAGGTAAGGGCGGCCTGGTGAAGGTTTTCCAGGATATTCATGCGTTCTCGGACAGTATGGATTTGTGTAAATTCAGCGCCTTTGCGATGGGAACGGATGAATATGCGGCTCAATACCAGGCGATGACGGGCGTCGAGTTCACAACGGATGATGTGTTGGT
>JAWOGU010000180.1:0-4015 GCA_046496595.1 Chloroflexota bacterium | reverse complement strand
AGGCGTTGAGCACCGCTTTGGTAACGCCGTGGTCTTCGTGGCCGACGACCAGGCAGGTTTTTTGGGCGTAGTCGTATTGATGGTAGGGAACGGCCGTTTCCGCCAACTCTACCGCCACAACTTGATACCCATTTGCTTTTAACTGGGCAATCGCCGCCAGCGGATCCTTTTCATAGCCCCAGGGCGCTTTGATGCTTTTATAACGGCCCACTTTGTCGATGGTCGGATTAGGCGGCGTTGGCGTGATGCCCGTCAATACCAGTTCGGTGAGACCCACTGCATCCGCTACCCGAAAAATCGAGCCGACGTTAGCCGGATATTCCACGCTTTGCAGCAGGGCGATAATGTCCATGTCGGGTTGATGTTCCCGCTTGTAATCGCGTAAAAATCGTTTGAGATCGGTTCCGTAAAGAGGTTTCATGCTGGTATTGTAGAGTACATTGGAGTCGGTGAAAAATGTTTCGGCTTTGTAACTATTCAGGTAGCCGTAGCCTGAGCTTGTCGAAGGCGGAGGCGGGTCGCTCGCACCGCTCTGGCTTCGACAAGCTCAGCCGCCGCTACTCCAAGATTTTGGCAACCACCTATATAGTTACTCGGCTTTTTATATTTTGGGGGTCTGTCTGAAAAGAGATGCGTGATGCGTGAGCTTCCTCTGTCACGCATCACACATCACGCATCATCTGAGCTAAAGTTTCTTTGAGGTTGTGGGCAAGTCTATCAGGGCTGGTGTTGGGCGGGATTGATAGGCTGCTGCTCAGGCGGCTGCGGAATGGCAAAGTAGTGGGTCAGGGCATACACCCGCACCGGATCGATAAGCCGCTGTGCTTCGTTGGCGATGTCGGCGAAGGTATCGCCCGCGCCCAGATACCAGATGGCGGCTCCTTTCACCTGCGGATAAGGCGCGTACAGGGCAGACGCCCAGGCAATGTCTTCCAGGGCAGGACCCGGTTCCGGCACATGCTCATAGGTCCAGCCCCATTCGGTGATCAGCACCGTAGGCCGGGGAATCCCGTTGGCGTCGGCAATGCGGAACAATTCCTGAAAACGGCCGATTTTATACGGGTAGGCGTCGGTGATGTCGTCCACCAGATAGCTGTATTCGTGCAGGGCAATGGCTAACCGGTCCGGATGGCTGCCGACCAGCCGCAAAAATGCCATCATCGACGGCGCCTGCCACTGTTCCGGCTCCGGCTCGCCGGACGACCAGCCAAAAGCGGCCCACTTGAAGCCATCTTGCAGCGTCAGGCGGGCATGTTCCAGGGCAAACTGCGCCAGCCATTCCGACCGGTTTTTGTCTACTTCATTCATCGTCTCAACCCAGACGTAGTTGCGGTCCAGCTCCGGCGGGAAGGCGTCGCGGTGCAGCGCCCAATGCGCCGCTGCGGCTTCAGCGGGCGGCTGATCGTAATTGGGCACGCTGACATGGTTGCCGCCGCTTACCTTGCGGTATACCAGGACGTGGGGCACGCCGCTGGCTTTCATCAGTTCCTGGGCAAACAGGATCGGCTCGGCATTGTCCACACTCTTCAGGAAGAAGGGTACTCCGGCGGCGTCCAGTTCGCGCAGCCATTGTTCCAGTCCTTCTGTGTTGCCGCCAATTCCCACGTGAAAACCGATTTTCGCGTAGCCAATGTCCTGCCCCTGCGCCTGGAGTTGTGCTTTGACGGCGGCGAAATCGACAGTGGGCACGGGCGTGGGCGTGAGCGTATTGGTGGGGGATGGCTCGGCCAGAACGGCCGTTTCCGTGAGCGTATCTGCCTGGGTGATGAGCGGCAGGAAGGTGTATGATCCGTTTTCAGGCGGTGGGATGCTGGCGGTGGGTTGGGCAGGAACGGCCGTTTCCGTTTCAACTGCCGGGTAAGCAGGGTAGGCCGGCGGTACCGCAGTCGTGATGATGACTGGATAAGGCTCAGCTTCCGCGATGACTGAGAGGGTTGGTGTGCTCTCCGGCAGAATGGCGGCAGCCGCCGTGGCAGGGAGGGCGGTAGGGGTGGGCGCAGCGGTGCAGGCGGTAACGGCCGTTACCAGCAGCGCTGCCAGCACCAGCATAACAAAAGGATGGGGCAAATTTTTCGCCACTCGCCACCCACCACTCACTACCGCTTCTAAATTACCCAATAGAGATCAGTTCCCGGGGCAAGCTGGTGAGGGAGCGGCAGCCATCGGCTGTCACCACCACGTCGTCCTCAATGCGCACGCCGCCGCGGCCGGGCAGGTAGATGCCCGGTTCGACGGTGAATACGTTGCCCTCGCGCAGCGGCGCGGTGTTGCCTTCCACCATGCCGGGCAGTTCGTGGACCTCCAGGCCCAGGCCGTGACCGGTGCGGTGGATGAAGTGCTCGCCATAACCGGCGTCGGTGATCACTTTGCGGGCGGCGCGGTCCACGTCCTGACCGGTTGCGCCTGGTTTGGCGGCTTGTTTGCCGGCCTCGTTAGCCTGGCGCACCACCTCATAAATGCGGCGCATTTCCTCGCCCACCTCCCCTATGGCGAAGGTGCGGGTGATGTCGGAGGGATAGCCGTGGACGAAGACGCCCCAGTCGATGACCAGCATATCGCCAGCCGTTAGCGGCCGTTCGCCCGGCATGGCGTGGGGTGAGGCGCTGTTCGGTCCGGCGGAGACGATAGGGCCAAAGGCGATGGATTCACCCCCTTCGTCCAGCAAAATGGCGGTGAGACGGGCGGCGACCTGCTTTTCGGTCTGGCCGATTTTGATGGTGGGCAGCAGCCGTTCCAGGCTGCGTTCGGCGACGGCGATGGCTTCGATCATGGCTGCCAGTTCGCGCTCATCTTTGACGGAGCGCAGGGCCATGAGCGCCGGTTCGGCGTGGCTGGTTTGCAGACCAGGGGCCGCTTTTTGCAGCGCCTCCAGTTCCAGCACGCGCATATAAAGCGCTTCGACGCCCCAGTGAGCGCCGTCTAAATGCAGGTGTTGGGCGGCTTTATGAAACGCGCCCTCAAACCATTCTTCGTCATTCCAGGCAAAGATGCGGTCGGCGGGAATATCGGCGGCTTCGGCTTTCATGGCTTCCAGGCCGGGAATGATGACGGCGGGGTCGCCAGCCTGCGGGATGAAGAGCAGGATGGGGCGTTCGCTAACGTGGGTGTGCATGCCTGACAGGTAATAGGCGTTGGGTCCGGGCATCAGGATAACGCCGTCGAGCTGTTGTTGGGTCAGTTGTTGTTGTAATTTGGTAAGGCGTTGTTGGTTCATGAGTGTATCCAATGTGAAATGTGAAGATCAAAGATCAAAGATTAAAGATTGGCGTTTCAGGCGTTCTTTACGCTTTAATCTTCAATCTTTGTAACTATACAGCGCTGTCGAGGGCTGAGCTTGTCGAAGCCCGGTTCCCTTCGACAGGCTCAGGGAACCGGCGTGTATAGTTACCAATTTTTAATCTATTTATTGCTCAAGTTTGTCTAATTCTAACAGAGGTACGCCGGCTTGCACGGATTCGCCGGCGGCGCAGTTGATTTTGGCGACGATACCGGGGTAAGGGGCCAGAATGGGGATGACCATTTTCATGGATTCGAGCAGGATGAGGCGGTCGCCTTCGGCGACGACGTCACCGGGCTGCACCAGAATTTCGCTGACGACGGCGGGAATGGCGGTGGGGAGCGAACTGTCGCCAAGACCGGCCCCCTGCCCGCGTTGGCGGACGCGCTGGTAGGAGAGATAACGGCCGTTTATCCAAAGCTGCCTGTTATCGCCGCTGCCGGTGTGGCTGGCAGTGCGGAGGCGGCGGCGGGAACCATCGGGCAGGATGTGTTCCAGGAGCAGTTGGGCGCCGTCAGCGTGGATCAGTTCAACTTCCGCCGTCACCCCTTCCAGGTTGATGTGCAGGTGGCTGCCCTGGCGGGTGACTTCGATGTCTGTATCCTTGCCGTGGAGGTTGATGGTGAATTTGGTCATAAGGAGAAGTGTGCAGTGTACAGTGTTAGGTGTTCAAGTCAGGCACTGTTCACGGTTCACTGTTCACTTTCTTCACCGCGTGCCGGTAATAAAATCTTCTAA
>JAWOGU010000160.1:0-2690 GCA_046496595.1 Chloroflexota bacterium | reverse complement strand
CGGCCCTTGAGCGCGAACAGCCCCCGCGGCCGGCGCTGGATGAACAGGATGATGAAGACGAGCAGCAGCACCTTCGCGAGCACCGCGCCGGCACCACCGTAGATGCGTTGGGCGCGGGAGTCGATGTAGGCTTTGGCGATGGGGTACTCCAGCATGTAGCGCTAGCCGCCGTGAAGGTGCAAACATTGGTCGATGACCCGTCCTTGCAGGTCGGTGGTCCACCATTTTGCCATGGCGGCCTGCTCCACGCTCAGTTCTCCTCTGTTGTGCAGCAGGATGCAGTGGTCGATGAAGGTCCGGCCGATTTCGATTTCAGTTTTCATCTCGGCCAGTGTGAAGCGGGAGTTTTGGAACTTGCCGATGGGCCGGCCGAAGGCGGTGCGTTCCTGGCAGTAGCGGATGGTCAGTTCCAGGGCGGCTTCGGCGGCGGCGATGGCGCTCACGGCGATGGTGAGCCGTTCCTGGGGCAGCCGCTGCATGAGGTAGATAAAACCCATGTTCTCCGCGCCTAACAGGTTTTCGACGGGTACGCGCACGTCGCGGAAGTAAAGTTCGGCGGTGTCCTGAGCATGCATCCCGATTTTCTCCAGGTTGCGGCCGCGCTCGTAGCCGTCCATGCCCCGTTCCACGATGATGAGGCTGACGCCGTGGGCGCCGGCGTCGGGATTGGTTTTGGCGGCGACGATGACCAGGTCGTTGAGGATGCCGTTGGAGATGAAGGTTTTTTGGCCGTTGACGAGGTAGTGATTGGGGTGGCGAACGGCCGTTGTCTGCACCCCCGCCACGTCACTCCCGGTATTCGGCTCCGACATAGCGATGGCGGCAATAATCTCACCTGAGACCAGGCCGGGCAGCCAGCGCTGCTTCTGCGCCTCTGTGCCGTACTGGCTGATATAGGGCGCCACCATGTCGGTATGCACGGCAAAACCGGGACCGGAAGCGCCGGCGCGCACCAGTTCTTCGGAAATGAGCGTGTTGTAGCGGAAATCTTTTTCGCCCATGCCGCCAAACGCTTCCGCCACGTCCATGCACAGGAAACCAGCCGCGCCCGCCTTCCGCCACAATTCGCGGGACACGATGCCCTCTTTTTCCCATTGGGCATGGTGCGGTGTAATCTCCGTCTCCACGAAACGGCGAAACGCATCGCGGAACATGAGGTGCTCGTTGGTCAACAGATGAGGTTTCATATCGTTGGTCCTTTGGTCGGTTAGTCTTTCAGTCGGAAAGTCTTTTAGTCGAATAGTCCGTTAGTCGGTTGGTTTTGACTACCTGACTAACCGACTATTTGACTCTTCGACTATCTGACTATTCGACTATTAAGCCCTTTGGTGAGGAGTTCGGTGAAGATGTGGGCGATTTGTTGGCTGCTGAGACGGCCGGTTGGTTTAAACCAGGTGAGGGTGGCGTTGCACATGCCAAGCAGGGCCTTGATGACGATTTTCTGGTCTAAATCAGGGCGGAATTCACCGGTGTTGACGCCTTCCTGGAGGATGGCGGCCCAGGTGTTTTCGTAGCTTTTGAGGAGGGCCTCGATGGTAACGGCCGTTTCCTCATCCAATGACATCAATATTTCCTGTGTGTTGATCAGGTGCAGGTCCGCGTTTTGCTGCAAAATACGCAGGTGTTCCTCAATCGCCAGCGCCAGCTTTTGACCGGGCGCGTGGGTAGAGTCGAGGATGGCTTGCAGGCTGCTTTGCGCTTCTTGCACCGAGCCGGCTACCAGGCTGCTGAGCAGTTCGTCTTTCGACTTAAAATAATAGTAAAGGCTGCCCTTTTGCATCCCCAACTCATCGGCGATGTCTTGCATGCGCGTGGCATGGAATCCTTTGCGCGCAAAGAGGCGGGCGGCGGCGGCGTAGACTTCGGTTTCGCGTTTTTTAGGCGTGGGTTGGTTTGTCATGGTGCAAAGTTGCAAAGCGGCAAGGTTGCATGGTCTAACATGTATTGTTTTTCAAACGCTTGTTTGAATTCTCGCATAATCCTAACAAGTCACTATCTCGCTGTCAACTCTTGCCGAAACGAGAAAATCTAATAAACTGCCAAGAGAACGATGAAGGATGAACGATGAAGGATGAAAGGAAGGTATGACATTCGTGATTGATACGGAATACACGCTGCAAACGCTGGTGGATCTGGTGCGGATTAACTCCGTGAATCCTGATTTGGCGGAGGATGGGCCGGGGGAGGTGGAAATTGGCGCGTATACGGCCGAGGCCCTGCGTCAATTGGGGTTGGACGTGACGGTTTATGACCTGGGCGCAAGTCGGGTGAATGTGGTGGGGGTGCTTAAGGGGAAGGGCAACGGCCGTTCTCTGCTCCTCAATGCCCACATGGACACAGTTGGCGTGGCGGGCATGGCAGATCCGTTTGGGGCGGTGGTGGAAAACGGCCGTTTGTACGGCCGCGGCGCGCAAGATATGAAAGGCAGTCTGGCAGCCATGTTGGGCGCGACGAAGGCGCTGGTGGATGCGGGTGTGCAATTGGCGGGTGACGTGCTGATAACGGCCGTGGCCGATGAAGAATACGCCAGCATTGGCACGGACGACCTGGTTAAACACGTCACCGCCGACGGCGCTATTGTCACCGAACCGACCGATATGACCCTCTGCCGCGCCCATCGCGGCTTTACCTGGTTCGACGTGGAGACTTTTGGCCGCGCCGCCCACGGCAGCCGCTACCAGGATGGCATC
>JAWOGU010000033.1:0-4760 GCA_046496595.1 Chloroflexota bacterium | reverse complement strand
GGGCATCGGCGCCGGTCCACCGCAGGCAGCCAACAGTAAAGTCAGGATGAAGAAGGTGAAAACAAGCTTTGTTTTATTGGGCATCATCATTTTCCTCATGTCATAGAGGTGACAGTCACCTCTCAGGTGACTGTCACCTGAGACCCTGCCAATTGTCAATTGAGAAGGGTGAATTGTCAATTGTGAATGGGCAGTTGGCAATTTTGCGGCAAAAGGGGTGACGGGCTACAATGCTGAAATTGTTATGACGATTTACGATTGGATAACACGATTTGATTCCTGGCGCGGGGAGCCGGCGGTGTGGCTGCTGCTGGCAACGGCCGTTTTCACCCTGCTCATCCCGGACGCGCGTCTGGCGATTTTGGGGCTGGTGGCGCAGTATTTTTCCCTGGCGCTGTTGTATCTGGACATCATGGATCCCCGGCTGGCGGCGATAAAACTGCTCGTGGGCTGGTTTGTGTGCCTCATTCTGGCGCTGACAGGCAGCCAGGTGCGTTGGGGCCGCCTGCCGCCAGACGTGCTGCCTGGGGAAGCGCGAAACCTGACCCCGCCTAAAACGATGCAAGTGAGGGGAAGAAAGATGTCGATAACGGCCGTTCGCGCCTTGTCGGCGTTGGCGCTGCTGGTATTTCTCTGGCTGTTGACGCTGCCCGAAGGCACGCTGCTGCCTCTGCCGGAAGCGCTGGCCCATCTGGACCTCGCCATCATGGGGTTGATTGCTTTTGGGCTGCTGGGGTTGACCTACACGGCGGAACCGCTGCGAGCGGGTATCGGTGTGCTGATGTTTTTGGCTGGCTGCGAACTGTTTTACAGCACATTGGAGCCGACCATCGCGTCGCTGTTGTTATTGGCGGCAGTTAATTTGTTGGCGGCGCTGATCGTCGCCTTCCTGACACAAAAGCGTTACGCCGCGGCGGCTGTGCTGCGATAAGCGCACCTGTGCATTTGGGTGTTGCTGCGGAGTGAAATCACGCAAGCAGAAATTGTGCCATCATCCCGGTTAAAGGTAATAAAAAATGGCAGCCACCTCAGCGGTGGCTGCCATTTTTTGCATGTGGCGAAATTGATTATTTGCGCCCCAGAGATTAGACAGAATCGGCCGTTTCGTTGACGACCACCGGCGGTTGGGCTACCTCAATCGGCGAGAAACTCAGTTCATCATCCGCCACATCAATCTGGATGTGGTCGCCGGATTGGACATCGCCTCGGAGAAGCTGCACGGAAAGCGGGCTTTCCACAAAACGCTGAATGGCGCGGCGCATGGGACGAGCGCCAAAATCCTTGTCGAAGCCCTGTTCGGCGAGCCAGTACTGGGCCGCTTCTGTCAGGACGATGGTGAGGTTGCCATGCTCGGCCAGGCGCTTTTGCACCTCTTTGATTTGCAGTTTCACGATTTCTGCCAGGTCATCCGGCGACAACGGTTCAAAGATGATGATTTCATCGATGCGGTTGATGAATTCGGGCCGGAAGGTTTCTTTGAGCGCTTCTTCGATGCGTTTGTGGTTGGCTTTTTCATCGGCGTCGCGCACGCTGGCGAAACCCAAAGCGCCGGATTTTTTGACGAAGGACGTACCCACGTTGCTGGTCATGACGATGACGCAGTTACGGAAGTTGATCACGCGACCCTGACCATCGGTTAAACGGCCGTCATCCAGCAGTTGCAGCAGGGTATTCCAAACGTCCGGGTGCGCTTTCTCGATCTCGTCAAAGAGAACTACGGAATAAGGCCGGCGGCGCACCTGTTCCGTCAGTTGGCCGCCCTGTTCGTAGCCGATGTAGCCGGGCGGCGCGCCAAACAGGCGGCTGACGGTATGCTGCTCACGGTATTCGCTCATATCGATGCGCACCAGGGCGTCTTCGTCGTCGAAGAGGAATTCGGCCAGGGCTTTTGCCATTTCGGTTTTACCCACGCCGGAACTGCCCAGGAAGATAAAGGAGCCAGACGGCCGTTTTGGGTCACTCAAACCGGAACGGCTGCGGCGGATGGCGTCTGCCAGGGCTTCGATAGCTCTGTTTTGGCCGACAATGCGCTCGTGGAGCCGTTCCTCCATTTGCAGCAGTTTCGCAGCCTCGGTTTCCAGCATTTGCGTCACCGGAATGCCGGTCCAGGCGGCCACCACTTCGGCGATGTCGTGTTCATCCACCACCTCGTCGAGTTTTTGCTCCGACTGCCATTTGGCGCGCGCTTCCTGGAACTCTGTTTCCACGCGCAGCCGTTCGGCGCGGGAGAGGGCGGCGCGTTCGTAATCGCGCACAGTGTGAGCCTCTTCTTCTTCCAGGATGAGCTTGTCGAGTTCTTTTTTCTTGGCTTTCAGGTCGGCGGGCAGGGTGTGCAGCGCCACGCGCAGCTTGGCTGCCGCTTCGTCCATCAAGTCGATGGCTTTGTCGGGCAGGGAACGGTCCGTTACGTAGCGGTCGGACAGCTTGGCGGCGGCAATCAACGCTTCCTGGGAATATTTCACTTTATGGTGCGCTTCATAACGGCCGCGCAACCCTTGCAGCATCTCGATGGTTTCTTCCACCGACGGCTGGTCCACAAAAACGGGCGCAAAACGGCGTTCCAGGGCGCTGTCGCGCTCGATGTACTGCCGGTATTCGTCCAGGGTGGTAGCGCCCACGCATTGCAGTTCGCCGCGGGCCAGGGCCGGTTTGAGCATGTTGCTGGCGTCCATCGCCCCTTGGGCAGATCCTGCCCCCACGACCGTGTGCAGTTCGTCGATGAAGAGGATGATTTCGCCTTGAGCGCGTTCGATTTCTTCCATGGCGGCCTTGAGGCGTTCTTCAAACTCACCGCGGAAACGGCTGCCGGCGATCATGGCGCCCAGGTCCAGGGAGACCACTTTTTTGTTGAGCAGGTTTTCGGGCACGTCGTTGGCAATGATTTTTTGGGCCAGCCCTTCGACGATGGCGGTTTTGCCGACGCCGGCCTCGCCGATGAGCACGGGGTTGTTTTTGGTGCGCCGGGTGAGTACCTGGATGACGCGCAGGATTTCTGCATCACGGCCGATCACGGGGTCTAAACGGCCGTCTTTGGCCATTTGGCTCAGATCGCGGCTGTATTTTTCCAGGGTTTTGTAACGGGTTTCTGACTGGCGGTCTGTGACACGCTGCCCGCCGCGCAAACTGTTGATGCCTTCCATCACCCGTTCGCGCGTGATGTTGAACTCTTGCAGGATGCGGGCGGTGGGCGTGTTACGCTCGCTTAAAATAGCCAGGAAGATATGTTCCGTGGAAATGAACTCGTCTTTAAGCCGGTTGGCTTCGCCCTGCGCCAGTTCCAGCACAGTGCGGATGCGCGGCGTGTAGAATACTTGCCCCACGCCGCCGCCATAAACGGCTACTTTCGGCGTGCTGCGCAAATCCTGGTCCAGCCGGTCCCGGATATCTTCCAGTTTGATGTTCAGGTGTTCCACTATTTGTAAAACAGCGCCGTCTTTCTGTTCTAACAGGGCCAGGAAAAGGTGTTCGGTGTCCACCTGAGTGTGCCCGTAGCGTTGTACTATTTCATAAGCACGGGCGGCGGCGTCTTGTGCGCGTTCTGTAAATCGATCAAATCGCATCGCGTATGTCCTCGTTATGTGGTTCAAATTGCTTAAAATGGGGATTCAGCCGTAAAGAGGGCGTCTTTTTAAGCATTTTTAATAGGGTTATTGTGACTATACAGGTGTAGCCTGAGCTTGTCGAAGGCGAAACCGGGCTTCGACAAGCTCAGCCCTCGTCTGGCTGTATAGTTACGGGTTATTTAACAAAAATAGTTTTCCGGAGGAGAATCTCCGGAAGGATGTTATGGACTATATCGTATGCGGATTGGATTTCCATAAGAATTACAAAATCCTAATCCCATCAGATTGGTCGTAGCCGTCGCCCCAGGCCAGGATTTTGGTGGGTGTGATTTCGAGGAGCCGCCATTCGCTGCTGTCGTCGTAGCGGAAATCCCACTCATATTTATCATAGAAGTAGTTGGCTAAGGTGTCTACTGCCTGGTGGGCGGCGATGTGGGCTTCGCCTTCGATGAGAATGGGGCTGCTGGTGTCGGGCAGAGCCAGGGAAACGATCTGGTTGTGGTAGAGGTTGACGAATTTTTGGGAGTAGGCGCCGGTGACGATGAAGATACGGCCGTCGAGCCAGACGAACCAGAGGGGCACGAGGTGGGGCCGTCCATCCTGGCGCACGGTAGCCAACCAGATGGCTGTTTCTCGTCCCAGTCGGGCTTCGATGGCGCGCCAGCGCGCCGGATTTTGTCGTTTCACAGGGATGTTTGCTCTTTCCTTTGTATGGTTGAGCAAGTTTTACCACGAATGGGGGTTGAGTGGCAAAGTGGGGCGTTGATAACTAACGTTTCCCTGTAACCATTCACGCCCCCGTAGGGTGAGCCTGCCGAAACCGATTCGCCTTCGACAAGACTTCGGCGTGAGCTCAGTCGAACGCTCAGGGGAAGGGGGTGAATAATTACTTTGCGATACGGGCGACCGCCTCCTCGATTGTGGCCGGTGGTCGCTGCTCGAATTCTTGCCGCAGGCTATCCCACTCTTGAGCTGGTTAAAGTTAAGTTCTTTGATGGCTTCAATTGCTGAGTGTGGCGCGCCCACGCGCCACATGTTTGCACGTGGGAGGCAGTTCACGGACATCCACAACGGTTTTCACTTGCGCGGTTTGCAGGCGGGCGACGAAGGCATCAATGGTCAGGCCTTCGTAGCCGAGTGTGAAAAGGGTGGCGTGCAGCCTGATGTTACTAATCAGCAATGTGGCCCGCTTCCGAG
>JAWOGU010000022.1:0-15406 GCA_046496595.1 Chloroflexota bacterium | reverse complement strand
ATGGGATTCTCCTTGTTTAAGAGTTGCAAAGTTGCAGGGTTGCAGGGTTGCAGGGTGTAGAGGTGATGGGGTGTAGAGGTGATGGGGTGGTGGATGGTGGGTGTTATCACCTTGCCACTCTGCCACTCTGCCACTCTGCCACCTTGCTACTCTTCTAAATTGGTAAGGCAGTGGACGCTTTGATTTCGTTGAGGGCCAGGCTGGTGTAGATGCGGGCGATGCCGGGAATGGGGGTGAGCTGCTTCATGACGAAGCGGTCCAGGTCCTCCCGGTTTTTGACGGCGACTTTGAGCAGGTAATCAAATTCGCCGGTGACATGGTGGCATTCCAGCACTTCGGGCAGCTTGCTGATGCGCTGCCGGAATTTCTCGACTTCTTCCGGCTGGTGCATTTGCAGGCTGATGTTGATGAAGCAAAGCATGTCGTAGCCCATGCGCCGCCAATCGAGCAAGGCCACGTAGCCGCGGATGTAGCCTTGTTTTTCCAGCCGCTTGAGCCGGGTGTAGGTGGCGGGCGGCGAGAGGTTGATGGAATTGGCGAGGTCTACGTTGGATAAACGGCCGTTTTCCTGCAAGGTTCGTAATATGGAAAGGTCCAGCTCGTCCAGCTCGAAATCAAACGTCTTTTGCATGGTCATACCTCTGTATTGTGGATGATTATTTTGCATTTGTGTATCAGATTGAAAGATAACACGGAGGTATAGAGGAACGCAAAAGAATATTTTGTGGAAGGTTGTACGGGGATGAGGGTGCGGAAGATATGACGGAAACGGCCGTTTATGCAGTAAACAGTGAACAGTTGACTGTTGACTGTCCACTGTTCACTGTTCACTGTCCACTGTTTACCGTTCTACCCTCCCGAATTGCGCCAGGGCGGGCCGCCCTGCCCCTGTCCTCGCCCCTGACCCTGCCCCTGCCCCTGTCCGGTCTCCGGCGACACAGGATTGTTGGCGTCTGGCGTAGCGCGGAGCCAGGGTGGACCGCCGCCTTGCGCTGTGCCGCGTGGATTTTCAACCCAGGGCGCGGTCGGCTCCCACGAGCGCAGCAGGCCGACCACCGCCTCAATCTCCACCGACGTCAGCCGGTCGCCAAAGGCTGGCATACTGCTGTTACGCTTTTGACCGCCGTTGATGATTGTTTGGGTAAGCTGCTCGTCAGTTTTATTGGTGAGCACCTGCTGACTGTTGAGTACCGGGCCGGTACCGCCGCTGCCATTTTCGCCGTGGCAGGCGATACAGGTGCTGCTGTAAATGCGTTCACCCAAATCCAGCATCGCTTCCGGGTCGTCCACGTCAATCTGGATGGGTTCCGGCGGGGTCAGTTCAATGCCCTGCGCCTCAATCTGATCCCAGTTTTGCAGGAACGCGGCTAATGACTCGATTTCGGCCGGCTGCAAGCTGCTGCCCCAGCCGACCATCATCGTGCCGGGCACGCCTTCCGTGATGATGCGCTGGAGCGTGGCGCTGTCTGCAGCCTGGATTTCGGGCGTGTTGAGAGTGACTCCCAGCTCTGTGCCTTCGCCGCGAATGCCGTGGCACAAAGTACAGTTGGCGGCAAACAACTGCATCCCCGCCGCCCACTGCGACCCTGCCGCGCCGTCCAGGGCGGCAATTTCTGCCAGGAATTCGGGTTCCAGGGCAGCGGCTGGCAGAGTCGGCGGAATGAGGCCGCGCTGGGCGGCCATTTCACGCACCTGCTTCCAGTCGCCGTATCGAATCAAGGTGACAAGTTCGTCGATCTGGTAGTCGTTGAGGCTGCCGCCTTCGTCGCTATGCCAGGCAGCCATGGCGGTGTTGTAACGGCCGCGGGCAATGGTTTTGGCGAGCATGTCGTACTCGGCGGTGCGCAGACCTTCGTTGTTCAGGCCAGGCATCGCGCCGATGCCTTCGCCTTCCGCACCGTGGCAGACGACGCAGTTTTCTACGTAAAGCACGGCCGCGTCCGAGACAAATTCCTGGCGCAGATCGACCTGGGATTGTTCCATGCGTTCTGGTTCTAACCAGGCGTAGGCGGGTATGACGATGATGAGGATGAGCAGAGCGAGCAGGCTGACGAGTTTATTGGCGTTCATGAGATTTTTCCTGAAAGGATGAGGGATGAGGGGTGAAGGATGAAAAAAACTTCATCACTCATCACGCTACGCATAAACGAGTTGTTCAGGCGCAAAGGCATCGCGGGTTTGGATGACGCCGGTGTCTACCACAACCTGACCGGCGTCGATGGCGACGGGGAAGGTGTCCAGGGCGCGGGGCGCCGGTGGATTTTCGACGTCGCCGTGCAGGTCGAAGCTGGAGGCGTGGCAGGGGCAGAAGAAGCGGCTTTCCTGCGCCTGCCACTCGACCGTGCAGCCCAGGTGGGTGCAGCGCCGGTAAACAGCCAGGAAACCGCCATCATGCGCACGGACGAGGTAGAAACGGCCGTTTGTGAATTCCACGACCGATCCCGGCGGGAAACTGTCTACCAATCCGGCTGTAACCATGCCGCCGAATTCGCCCTCCAGGCTGCGCGGCTGCAAGAACATAAAGCTGGCGCCGCCGACTTCCAGCAGTGCCAGGGCGCTCAACGCGCCGATGCCCAGTTTCAAAAAATCGCGGCGGGTGACGGAGGGGGAGGAGGTTGTGGTAGTCATGTGTATTTGTCCATTTTGGGAATTCGGAGATTAAAGATTGAAGATTAAAGATAAAAGATTGTTTGGTCTTCATTTTTCAGCCGTTTTTTCAATCTTAGGCGTGCAATCTTCAATCTTTAATATTTCACATCGGCCAGACCAGGGCCATGTTTGGGCCACGGAAAAAGACGCCGATAATGGTGAGCAGCGCCAGGCTGACGACCACGAAGACAAAAAGGCCAACCAGCGCTTCGCTGGGGTTGGCGCGGCCAAATTCGCGGAAAATCAGGTAGATGGCAACCAGTCCGGCAAGGGTAAGCAGCAGGGGCAGCAAGCCGTTGCTAAAGAGCGTAGGCCAGGCGGGGAACATGGCAGGCAGGTCCAGCCAGTATTCATCGGCCAAAACCAGGAGAGGGACCAGACCCAGGGCGTAAATGGCGCCAACCAGGGCGGTTTGCTTGCCTTTGCGGGAGCGGAAATAGAGGCCGATGTTATCGTCTTGCCGGTCCAGCCAGGGAACAAGGACAAAGCCAGCCAGAACAATGCCGGGCAGGGCCATGGCTGCCAGGGGATGCATGTGGAGCAGCAGCTCTTGCAGTCCCATGAAATACCAGGCGGCTTTGGCCGGATTGGGCGGATGTCCGGGGTCGGCCAGGGCTTCCAGCGGGGCGGGCACAAAAATGACCCACAAAGTCAGCGCCGTGATGAGAACGGCAGCGGCGGCGAATTCTACCTGCACCAAATGGGGAATGGTCGTCAGGCGTTCGACGCGCTCTTCTTTTTTAGAAATGGGCTGGGAGATGCCGCCATCCTTGCGCACTTTCCAAAAGTGGTAGGACATCATAAGCGCCAGCAGCACGGGCAGCACGGCCACATGAATGGCGTAGAAATTACGCAGGGTCGTCTGCCCGACCTCAGGGCCGCCAAGCAAAAAGTTGGAAACGGCCGTTCCCACCACCGGCACATAACTCAACAAACTGGTACCGACGGTGATCGCCCAGTAAGCCAGTTGGTCCCAGGGCAGCAAATAACCGGTGAAGTTGAAGGCCAGCACCAGCAGCAGCAGAAACAGGCCCACGAGCCAGTTGCTGCCTCTACCCACCTTAAAGCCGCCCGTCAGAAAAACGCGAACCATGTGCAGGAACGCCGTCACCACCAGCAAATTCGCCGACCAGTGGTGCAGGCCGCGAATGAAAGAGCCAAAGAGCACCTGCGTTTCCAGATATTGAATACTGGTATAAGCGCGGTCCACGCTGGCATCGTAACGGAACATGAGAAGCACGCCGGTGATGACCAGCAGCGTGGCCGTCAGCGCGGAAATGCCGCCTAAGCCCCAGGTATAGCTCCAGCGCAGGGCGGGGGCCGGCACCTTGGTGGGGTGCAGGTGCAGAATGAGATTGTTGGCGACGGCCCGCATCCGGCTGCGGTCATCGGTTTGCGGTTTGTATAAGATTTTTTCTCGCCAGTTCCTTGTTTCTTCGGTCATAACACACTTCTCCATTAAGTACTCCCCCCTAGTATGCAAACGAGGCGTGAAGAAGATATGTTTGAGTTATGAAGATTCAGTGAAGCAGCTTTTTTACGCGGAGGCGCATAGGAAAAGAGAAAAAATAACGCAAAGGGCGCAAAGAATGGAAGGCGCAAAGTTTTTAAAGGGTTTTCTTTGCGTCCTTTGCGCCTTTGCACCTTTGCGTTGAAGGTCTTATTTTGTGGTTGCTTGACCGCATGGGTGGCACTACAATCCAGCGTATGACGCAAACAGTGAGCCGCCCCGAACTCCGTTACGATGTACTCCGTTTCCCTGTGATCGGCCGTTTTCTGCGCTGGCGCTGGGGACGGTTGGTGATGCAGGGGGGGCTGTTGCTGGTAACGGCCGTTCTCCTCTATGATGGCTTTACCGGGCGGCAGTTGGCTCCCACCAATCTGGCAACCGTCGTCACCTGGGTGCATTATCGCGGGCTGGTGATGTTGGGGCTGCTGCTGTTTGGCAACCTGTTTTGCATGAGCTGCCCCTTTACCCTGCCCCGGACCCTGGCGCGAAAGTTGAGTGGAAACGGCCGTCGCTGGCCCCGCAGACTGCGCAGCAAATGGCTGGCAGTCGGTGTGTTGTTTATCTATCTGTGGCTGTACGAATGGCTCGATCTATGGGCCAGCCCCCTGCTGACCGTATGGGTGATTCTGGCTTATTTCGTGGCTTCCTTTTTGCTGGAAGCCATCTTCGCCGAGTCCCCATTTTGCAAATACGTCTGTCCCCTGGGCACGTTCAACTTCGCCAGCGCCGCTATTTCCCCCACCCAAATCACCGTGCGCAGCGCCGATACCTGCCGCACCTGTGAAGGCAAAGAGTGCATCAATGGCAATGGCGACGTACTGGGCTGCGGCACGGAACTGTTCGCGCCGCAAATCAGCAGCAACATGGACTGTGTCTTCTGCCTGGACTGCGCCCGCGCCTGCCCCTATGACAACGTGGCGCTGGCAGTGCGCAGTCCCCTGCGTGAAGCCACAACGATGGGCGCCTGGCCCCGCCGTTGGGACCTGAACCTGCTGATTCTCATCTATGCCTTTGCCAGCGTGGGCAATGCCTTTGGCATGGTTCCCCCCATCTATGCCCTGGAAAAACAGTTGGGTCTCTGGCTGCGCACAGACAACGAAGGTCTCATTTTGCTGCTCATATTTGGCGTTATTTTTGTGCTGATGCCGGTGGGACTGGGCGCGCTGGCAGCCTGGTTGAGCCGCGCCCTGGCGAAACGGGAGGAACCGCTGCGCGTGTCGCTGGCGCGGTATACCCCGGCTGTCATGCCGCTGGCTTTTGCCATCTGGTTTGCCCACTTTGCCGGCTTCCACTTTTTGTCCAGCGCCGGTTCCATTCTGCCGGTGTTTCAGGGATTTATGCTCGACCATCGCCTGACCTGGTTTGGGCAGCCGGACTGGACGCTGGGGCCGCTGCTGCCGCTGGCCTGGCTGGATCCGTTTGAACTGGTGGTGGTGCTGGTGGGTTTTGCCGCCAGTTTTTACGCCGTAGGCATACGCGCCAGCAAGGCCGAAGACAAACCGGACGGCTTTGCCGCGCAGTTACCCTGGCTGCTTTTACTGCTCGCCCTGGCGGCGGCGGCGATGGTTGTGTTTTACCTGCCGATGGAGATGCGCGGTACAGCGTTTATGGGATAGGTTTTCCCCCTCCCCAGCCCGCTCCCAAAGGGCGAGGGAGCCAGAGTTAGTGGAACTCGAATCTGGTGATTTGCCAGCAGCCCCAAAAGTTTTTCTCCAGCGTCCACACCTCTTCTTCGTCCGAGATGCCCGCTTTGTTCTCATACTCCCCATACCCCTCCTCGTTGACAAAGCTGCCGCTGCTGCCGCTGGTAAATCGGGCGTGGTTCCCGGTGATGCTTCCTTCCATATCTGTGTGCCGCGCCTCTGAGAATGTGGTGTTTTCAAACAACGTGCTGTAGCGCGACAGGGGGTCGAGCCATTCGTTGACGTGGGGTTTGCCGTCTATTATTTCTGTTTGCTTGATATAGGCGTCGGGGGCGAATATGTCTTTGATGATTTCCAGATTGCCTTCGTTAACGGCTTGGCTTTCTGCCCGGATGATCTGCACGATGGCGGCATAATCATCTTCGGCGGGATAGGGGCACATTTGCCCTGAATTGACAGCCCAAAACACACCGGCTATCACGAGAACAGCAGCCAGAGCGATTATGCCAATCAACCAGCGCTTTTCTGTCTTGTCTCTCTTTGTGCGTGGGGGATCATCGCCTCCTCGTTTGACTTCCGGGATTTCCTCGTAAACACTCTGCCATTCCTGTCGAGGGCGCTGGACTTCCAAATAAGTGACCAATTCTGGTAGACGTTTTTCATGCTGCATGTGTTCGATGATGCCCATAATTTTGCTGATTTTGATGTCCCCGCCGGGGATGTTGTCGTACTTAATGCCCAGATCCGCGCACAGTATTCGCAGTTCGTCCGAGGAAAAGGCGTCATCCATTAAGCGGCGCAAGGTGGAGAGGTTAATCTGGGTGGTTTTATTTTGTTGAGTCATGTTGGACATCCTAATCTCAGTTGAGCCAGATTTTGGTTTTTTATCCGCAGGTGGTGCGGATTTTCAGGTTAGGGCAGGTACAGGACGTTGCGGAAGCAAACGTTAGCTGGAGCGCTGCCAAAGACGAATTCAAGCATCACATACAGGTTAGCGGGGTCGGCCGTGCGAAAATCTGACAGGGGGAAGGCGTAGCCCTGCCATTCGCCGGGTGGGACGATGGTGAATTTGGTTTCGCCGCCATCGTCGGGATCGGCGTTGTCTTTGACGCCGATTTGCACGGATTGGTCGCCGGTTTCGCTTCTGAGTTCGACGTAAAGACGTGAATAGGCGCTGAGGTCTTTGCCGGGACGGCTGCCGGGCGGCTGGGGCGGGCCGTTGGTGATGAAAACGGCGCCCCAATCTTGCCCCCCTGGATAGTGCAGGCACATGTGCCCGCCCTGGTCGGCAACCCAGTCGGTTAACCGGCCGGGACCGGTGTCAATGCCCATGTCATAACTAGGGGATAGGGTACTGCCGGCGTAAATGGAGTGGGATTGGGGAGCCGGTATGGGCGTTGGCGGGGATGGGGTGGCGGTAGGCTGAGGTGCGGCAGTGGGCAAACGCTGCTGGCTGAAGACGATGTTATCCACGTACACCGTCACGCCGTCCGGCGTCTTTTCTTCAGAAGCGAGCCAGCCAAAACCATCGATCACATGGCTGAGGTCGGCATTCTGCAAGTCGATGTGAAATTCCTGCCACTCTGAGGATAAGGTGACAAATCCTTCGGCATCCGCTTCACGAGCGAAAATGGGGTTGGGGATAGAACTGGGATACGTGCCGGTGTAGACGCCGCCCACAAAAAATTGGACCTGACTGCCGGCCTGGGGACTAAACGCCTGAAAACGCAGGTGGGCGAAGTTTTGCAGGTTGTAACCTTCGGGATAGTAGCCCCAATTGTTTTCCGGTTCCTGCCAGTAAATGGCAGCCCAGCCTTGTTCGTTTTGCAGAGCGGGATCATAGGAAATGAGAACGGCCGTTTCCTCCCAAACATCCGTCAGCCGGGCGCAATCGGTGTAAGCAATGGCGTGGTAATCACCCATGTGGCCGCTGGGCGCAAAGTGGTTTTCGGCGGCGGCATAGTTGACAAAGATGGGGAATAGTTCCTCTTGCGCCGAGATGAGGGTTGCGCCGCGGGTGGCGGTAGGCATGGGCATCACCTCTGCCGCGGGCTGCGAGGCATGGTTCAAGGGAACGTAGACACTCTGGAGATCAAATTTATTGCGCCGTTCGGAATCGAATATTCCCCAATATGGACCCACACCACCCTCGGTTTTCCACAGTTCGTCGAAGGCGGCGAAGGTGAAGAACTCGATGTTTTCCTGCTGCGCCAGGGTGAGGAATTCGTGCCAGAAACGCTGCTCGTTGACGACGCTGGCAACGGCCGTTCCATTTGTTGGTCCTTTGGCAGGCCAGCCAGTTTCGCCGATGACAACCGGTTTGCCTTGGGCAATGTCCTGGGTCAGATGATACATGTGCAGCGTATGCTGGGCGGCGTTTTCGATGGCGACGCCGTCCCAAAAGGCATAAATATGGACCATGACGTAGTCTACCGCAGCGATCAGTTCCGGGCGATTGTACAAATGGCCGATGGTTTCAGCAGTGGTGACGGGTACGTCAACGGCCGTTTTCACCCGTTCAATATAGGCAATCAACTCCGCTTCGGTCAGGTCGCCGCGCAGCAGCACCTCATTGCCGACGATGACCGACTCAATGCCCACGTCCTGCCGCACCAGTTCGATCAGCGCGGCGATTTCAGCTTCGTTTTTCTCTTTGTCCGGACCCAGCCAGGCACCGGCGACCACGCGCAAACCGAGGTCGTGAGCCAGGGCGGGAATCTGGCCCTGCACATCCATGCTGGAGTAAGTGCGCACGGCGTTGCCCATGTGGCGCATCAGCAAAAGGTCTTCCTGCACCTGCTCCAGCGAAGGAAATGGCCCCCAATGCGGATTCTGGCAATCTCTGAACGGGCTGAAGGCGACCCCCCTGATGGCCTCTGGTACGGACTGCCATTCAATTTGAATGTCTGAAAGCAGCCAACTGATATGGGGGGACGTTTTGATCTGGATGTGGTGAACGGCCGTTTCCCCGGCGGCAAAAGCAAAAATTGGCTCCTCGGCCACAAAGCGGGTTGTGCATTCCTCCGGGGTCAGCGTCAGACAATCCGCCCGCCACAAAAGCTGGTCATCAACGCTGAGGCTGATGACGCCGCCCGGCTCCGCGACTGTCACAGCATTCGTGCAGCCGCCTTCCGTATCCGCGCAGGTAAGGCGCAACAGGGCGATCTGGTCCGCCCCCGGCGGTGACTGCGCCAAAATTTCTGCCACCCCTTCCATTTCGGCGGGCTGACAGGTGGACGAGTCAGCACCCAACAACACAGCGCCGGGAGCCAATCCGGCAGCGCAGGACGCACCCGTGCCTGCCTGCACATAGCTGCCGGATAAAAGCCACTGGGAAATGGCTTTTGTGGGAGTAGGGGATGGCGTAACGGCAGGCGTGACCGACGCGGTGGGTGCGGGGGTGAACGTCGGCGAACTTTCGATCCGGGGTAAAGGGCTGGCGTCAGCCAAAACAGGAACAGGGGGCGTGGCGGCTGACGGGGAAGCGCAGCCGGCTAAAACAAGGATGAACAGCAGGCTTAGGAGGGTATTGATGGTGTCAAATCGGCCAGGCATATTTGCTCCCTGCGCCTTTTTCATGGGCGCACATGCCTTTGAGGTGGAATACGAAGTCGAGTTTTTCTACGTACCGGTAATTATAGCATCACCCACCACTACCCGCTCAATCTGCTCCTCATGCGCCGCCACATAGGCGTAATCGTTTTCGTAAACCGTCAGATGACCGGCGTCAATGTTAGCCTGGAGACGAAGATCGCCTTGCGCTGCGCCATCACGCAGATAGTCCGCCATATAAGCCAGGCGCAGTTTGATGGTTTGTACCAGTTGAGAGCGGTTTTCCAGGCCGTACTCGTCGCAAAAAAGACGCGCCCGGCGTCCTTGTTCCGGGAGCGCGCCATAGCTGTCAGGATTGGATGGCGCCATAAGGGGAGCAAAGCGGTAAAGCGCGTAGGCGATGTCCCAGTTTCGGCTGCCGGGATGCGCGTGATCGAAGTCGATGACGCCGATCAATTTGCCCTGCACGAACACGCAGTTATAGGGCGCAAAATCACCGTGACAGATCACTTCAACGGGTTCGCGGGCAGGCGCGCGCCAGCCAGTGAGCCAAGTTGGGGCCACGTCCACCGTGGCGTCGTGCAGGCGACGCAGCAGGCGCGCCGCTGCAATCAAAACGTCATCGGTGCGCAGAGATTCCGGCAGCGGATCATGTCCCACGAATCCGGGAATGAAGGATAGGATTTCGCATCCCTGCTCATCAAAACCCAGGGGCGCCGGGATCTCCCGGATGCCTTTGGACCGAAGATGGGCCAACAACTGGTGGACCTGAACGCTCCAGGGTCCAGACTCTCGACGAACGGTGTCGCCTATGCGGGAAACGGCCGTTATATTCCCACCCGTTAACTTTTCTTCTTCCATCATTGTTCCTCTGGAGACTTTTGAAGTTTTGATCACCAAACGATGAGATTTCCAGAGGTACAAACTTCAAAAGTCTGAGCGGTTACTTCATTTAAGCTGGAAGCTCATATCGTTTCAGGTATTTCTCAAACAGTTCAGGATAATGACTCCGGTAGTACTCGTCAAATTCCCTGGCTTGTTCGTCAGTCAGTTTATCTTTTGTATGGTAGTTTGTCTGTTTTCCGGCCGTCTGAGATTCATGGCCGCGCCGCTTATATGCCTCTACAGATTCCGCCTTACGAGTTTCAATGTTGGCAATGTAGTCTTCGGTTCTATCTTTATCAAGCCCAATAAAACCCGCCAGCTTTCTAATTGAACTGTCGGATTCGGTCATCAAATCTTCATAATAAAGAAGCATTTTGCTGCCTTGAAATTGGTCAAACGCCTCGATATTCTTAATGTACCAACCGGGTTGTTGAAATACTTCTATATTTTCCAAAAATGCCACCGTATTCGGATTACTCTGCCAGACTTCCTCTAGATTGCGCAGCAAACATTCTCGATAATTGCGAATAATCAAGACCACATTTTGATACTTATCCATAACCGGATATGCCTGATGCGCTCTGTCAATGACGTAGTTGCTGCCATAATAGAGCCGCACCTGGCCCGGCGTCGGTCTTTGAGAAATGTATTCCAACGTGTAGCGAATCCAGTTTGTGCCGCTTCTTGAATAGGATGCCAATAGGGGGAGGTCATAGCGCAAATACCCTTGAATCATACTGCCGGGTCCTTTGCCGCGGGAGTAATAAGCATAAAAGTTTCGCGGAAGATTGATCACTGCGGAAAATACGCCAACTCCTTGCTTTTTTTGATGACCAAAGTATCTTACAAATCGCGAATCTCTCATCCTGACTTCTCCTTGTCAACCATGGGGTTGCCTGTCCTGAAATTCAGGAAATGTAAAATATATCATACTGGTCACATTACGGGCGAGAATGCCACACCGCTACAGATTAAACGCATACTCGGTTATATCTTGTTTCGCCGGCACTGAAGTCACCGGGCTGCAAAACAACACCCCATGAATGGGACTTTTTTTTATCTTCTAGATCGCTTTTTACGGCCAAGAAACGCGAGGGGCGAGGGTATAAATCGATTCGTACGCACCATATATATCTCATACCCCGGCAGTTCCTGCACCAAAATCGTCTCGTCCTTACGCATCCACATGTTCAAATAGAAATAAACACCCACCAACAGCGCCAGCGTGAATACAGACGGATTGCAGCAGACCATGCCGATTACAATCATAAAGTAGGCGGTAAACAGCGGGTGCCTCACCCAGGCATACGGACCGGTATCAATCAACTGATGATCTTCCTGCACCTCGCTGCCTTGAACGTAGAAAATACCCAGGTGTTTGCGCGCCCAATAATTGAGCGCCGCCGCTCCCAGAAACAGCAGAAGCCCAAACAGCTGCAGCGCCAATCCCCACCAGGCGTCCGTTACAAAACTCAGTCCGGGCCACAAAACCGGCTGTAAAAAAAGCACAGCCGCTACGATCAAGGAACCACCGACAATCAGCCAGTTTCGCCCCGACTTTCCGGAACCCCGCTGTGGATCATATTTATGGTGAAAATAGGTGTCGGTGATATAAAACGGCACGACACCCAACAACATCATCAAAGATTGAGAAATACCAATAATCATTTTCCCCTACGCTCTTGTGGTTTGCCCCTGCCCAGCACACAGCCGCAATACGAGGGCTGTTTATCTGACAAAGGTGATTGTTTATACAGCAAATGAATGGCGAAAATTATGACACAACTGCCAATCTATGAAAAGCGCGAGTCGCCTGACAGGCTCTTCATCCTTCCTCTATCCCCGCTTCACATCTTCTTCATACCAGCGGCCTATGATGACACCATCCACTTATGACAATGGAGGTCATCATGATACACAAACAATTCTGGGCCTTGAGCCTGATTATCATTTTAATTCTGGCGTTAGCTGCTTGCGGCAGTGCGCCGGCAGTTGAGGAACCCGCCCCGGTTATGGAGGCTGTCGAACCAGTGCAAGATGTTGTGGTGGAGCCGACTGTTATGCCGGTTGTTGCTGCCCCGCTGCCTGAAGTTAAAGAAATGGAAGCGACTGAGGGGGAAACGGCCGTTCTCCCCTCAGTCACCTCATCCACCCTCACAGACACCGAAATCGAAGCCCTGCAATTCATGCGCGAAGAAGAAAAACTTGCCCGCGATGTCTACCTGGTGCTGTACGACCAGTGGGGTCTGCCCATCTTCCAAAACATCGCTGACAGTGAACAAATGCACATGGATACGATACTTGGTTTAATGCAGCGCTATGATTTGGCGGATTCAGCAGCCAATCTTGGCCCTGGTCAATTCGCCAATGCCGATTTGCAAGCGCTCTACAATCAACTCAGCGCCAGCGGCGGCCAATCCCTGGCCGAGGCCCTGCGCGTCGGGGCGCTCATCGAAGAAACCGACATCGCTGACCTGGAAAGCCGTCTCGCCGCGATACAAAACGGCGAAATCGCACAGGCGTTTAACAACCTGCGTCAAGGTTCACTCAATCATCTACGCGCCTACGCCACGATGCTGGAGCGTCAAACCGGCGAAGTCTACCAGCCCCAGGTTTTGGACGACGTGGCCTACGCGGCGGTGCTGTCCGGTACGAGTAACGGGTATGGCAGTCAAGGTCAGGGACAGGGAAACCCCGATGGACAGGGGAACGTGAGCGGTCGCGGGAATGGTGGTAATGGACAGGGGGCAAACAGGCAGGGAAACGGCCGTTCCTGATACATCCATCCCCCACATCTGCTATATAATCTCATCATTCTTGATCAAAAAATCGGCGCTGATGCCGGTTTTTTGATTTTCACCGTAAAAGGAGTTTACCAATGAAACGCATCCTCTTGATTGGTCTGGCTGTTCTCGTGGGCGGCTTCCTGCTCATCCAACTGGTCCCTTACGGACGCAACCACACCAATCCCCCTGTTCTCAACGAACCCGACTGGGACAGCTCTGAAACCCGTGCCCTGGCGCAGCGCGCCTGCTTCGACTGCCACAGCAACCAAGTCGTCTGGCCCTGGTACAGCAACATTGCGCCGGTTTCCTGGCTGGTGCAGCGCGACGTGGACGAAGGGCGCGAACACCTCAACTTTTCCGATTGGGATGCTACCCTGGCGCATTGGGAAGACCACGACGTCGGCGAAGAAATGGCCGAGACCATCCACGAAGGGGAAATGCCCCTGCCCATCTACTTGATTACACACCCTGAAGCGCGGCTCACCAACGCGGAGAAAACGGCGCTGGCGAATGGTTTATTTGCCACGGGCGGCGGCAGCAGCGAAGCAAAAGAAAGAGAAGAAGAGGAAGATGACGATTAACGGCCGTTTCCCCACAAAATTCCAAACACGCCCAATTATCCCACCACAACCAGGCAAAGAACGGGGCTGCTCTGAATGAGGAACGGCCGTTTCCCCATAAAAACTCACAAACCCCATCCCTCTTGAAAAAAATAGTTCATGGTATAATATCTATACCATGAAGTTTGAGTTTGACTCGAAGAAAAGCAGCGCAAATCAGCAAAAACATGGCATTGATTTTGTCGAAGCCCAGGTCTTGTGGGGCGATGAAAATCGAATCCAGTACCCTGCACTAACCACTGACGAAAAAAGATTTATCCTGATTGGGTTGATTGATAAAAACATTGGACAGCAATCTATACTATAAGAAATGAGCATATCAGGATCATTTCAGTCAGGCGCTCTAGAAAAGAAGAGGTGGCTCTTTATGAAGGCTAAAGATTTAGATAAATTATTTGACAGCGGTGAAGTAGACATTACACCATACCTCGAACTCTCTGAAGGTCAGCGGCCAGACCAGGAGCAAAAAAGAGTCAACGTCGATTTTCCTATCTGGATGCTGCGGGAAATAGATCGAACCGCCAAAAGATTAGGGGTACCCCGGCAATCTTTGATCAAGGTATGGCTGGCCGAACGGCTGGCGCAACAATAAGCAATGAAACGGCCGTTTTCCGACTCGCGATTTAAGAACCTGTCCTGAACTTGTCGAAGGATTGAGGAAAACGGCCGTTCCTCTGTTCGCTCATAACCATTAATAACCGTTGACAATATTATCGCAAAGGGTTACTATCCTGTTATGATCAGGTCATTCAAAGACAATGAGGCAGAAAAGGTCTTTAACGGCCGTTTCTCCAAAAAACTGCCTCAAGACATTCAACGAATCGCTGAACGAAAATTGATTTTGCTCCACCGCTCGTTGACTTTAAATGATCTCCGAGTGCCGCCCTCAAATCATTTAGAAGCATTGAAGGGCAATCGAAAAGGCCAGCATAGCATCCGCATTAACGATCAGTGGCGAATATGTTTTGAATGGCGCGAAGATGGCGTTTATGATGTCGAAATAACCGACTATCATTGAGGTGTACAGATGAGAGACTATCCTCCAATTCATCCAGGCGAGATTTTACAAGAAGAGTTTCTGGAGCCAATGGGCATCAGTCAATATCGGCTGGCGCAGGATATTGGCGTGCCTGCCATGCGCATCAACAAAATTATTCGTGGTGAACGAGGTATCAGCGCAGACACGGCCCTACGGTTGGCTCGTTATTTTGGCATGTCGGTTGAGTTCTGGACAGGTATTCAAACCCATTATGAAGTGGAAAAAGCAAAAATGACGTTGGGTGATAGATTGGAGGCTGAGGTTAAGGTTTTGGCGGCGGCGTAAACGGCCGTTCTCCACAATCCCCCACCCAACCAAGCAAAGAACAGGGCTGGCCTCAACGACAACGGCCGTTTCCTGCCACGTATTACCTAATGATGATAACGACTTGAGAATTGCTCCCCAAATATCATTCGGATTGCCACGCTTTTCACCTTCCCATAAAATAACGCTATGGTTCACATATTTATATTTGTTTCACACGTGACAAACATGTTATTGGCAGCAAAATGCTAATTAAACTATAGGGGAGTTCATCGTGAATATGGATCAATTTATACAGTGGTTTGTAACAGCATTTTTAGGGGCGTTACTTGTAAAATTGCTTGACTTAGCGGTTAGTCGTTTTCTTCAGCGCCAATCTAGAAAAGAAGAAAATATTTCTAAATTGTTGGATTTCTTAACGGATTATGGTGAACTTGTCGAGTTGTATAGATTTAGAG
>JAWOGU010000705.1:0-11116 GCA_046496595.1 Chloroflexota bacterium | reverse complement strand
GTTGACAGCGACCATCAGGCCACGCTGCTGGCCGACCTGAACGAGTCGGTTATCCTCAGCGCCACCGGCGCCCACTGGGAAGACGCCTCCCGCGACTATGACAACCTCAGCAGTGACATTCGCGGCACGGCGATGGTGATCGATGCCCTGGCGCGCGCCGAACCGGACGCGGCTTTTGCGCCGCAGGCAGTGAACTGGCTGATGGTCGCCCGCCGGGCGTCCCATTGGCCTTCTACCCACGAAACGGCCTGGAGCATCCTGGCGCTGACGGATTGGCTGGCAGCCACGCAGGAGTTGGAAGCGGGGTACGACTGGCAGTTGAGCGTGAACACAGTTCCTGAAGTTGACGGCTCGTTTTCGCAGGCGAACATCATGGAAAGCGTGTGGGAAAGCATTCCGGTGAGCAGTCTGGTACCTGATGACGTGAACTTTTTTGACTTTGAGCGCGGGTCGGGAAACGGCCGTTTGTACTACAACATGTTCCTCCGCGCCTTCCTGCCGGCTGAAGAAGTGGAACCTGCCAATCGCGGCTTTACCGTGCAGCGCGCCTACTACGACGCCGCCTGTGATCCGGAAACGGAAACCTGCCTGCCCATCAACCAGATTGCGCCAGGTCAGCAGGTACGTGTGGCGCTCACCGTCATCGTGCCCAACAATTCCGTTTTTGTCGTCGTCACCGATCCCGTTCCGGCCGGCGCGGAAGCCATCGACCCTGGCCTGGAAACCAACTCCGCCGCCTTCGCCGGCAGCACCGAGCGCACCGATGCAGAGTCGCCTTACGGGTATTGGGGTTGGTGGTACTTCAACCGCATCGAGTACGGGGATGAAGAAGTTCGTTTCTTCGCCGACTATCTGCCGGCCGGTACCTACCAATACACCTACTACCTGCAAGCCAACATCCCCGGCGAGTATCAGGTGATGCCCGCCCAGGCGCAGCAGGCTTATTTCCCGGAGGTTTTTGGCCGTTCCGATGGCATGAAATTCACCATCGCTGACTAACTTTTTGGCGGGGATTAGGGGATGGTTACATATCCCCTAATCCCCGCCAATTCACAAAGTTATCAAAATCCCCCGTACTTTTCTCCTATTTTTTCACGTTTCATTTATTCCGTAAGATTTAACGTTTAGTATGATGTCTATACATTCTTCACGTGGATCAGCCGTAGCGTATTCGCGTAGACTCAGTTCCCGGAGTAATTTGAAATGGAACACGCGTATACCGAAAATATTTACACGGTGGGGGGACAGCCCATTCATGTGGTAGAGGCAGGGAAAGCAGGCAGGCAGGCCGCCATCTTAATCCATGGTTGGTCCAGTTCCTGGTATGCTGTTTCCCCGCTGTTAGGTTTGTTGGCCCAGCGTTTCCACTGTATTGCCGTCGATTTGCCCGGGTATGGCAAATCTGCGCCCATGGCTGAACCTGCCACCATTCCCGCTTACGCCGAATTAATCGCCGGTTTGATAGAACAGATTAGCACTGGCCCGGTCATTCTAGTGGGGCATTCCATGGGCGGCATGATCTCCATTACCCTGGCGCAGACGCATCCCATCCTGGTGGAGCGCATGGTGCTGTTGAGTCCTACCATTAGCGGCCGTTTATCAAACTCCATCAATCTCTTTATTTCGCCAATCACCCTGATGGAACGCTTTCGCCCCGGCAGTGCGCTGGTGAACTCGGTTGAGCGTACGATTGTGGGTCTGACAGACCGGCTGATGCGCCCCGTTTCATTTGCAGACCGTACCGGCATTACCGCCGAAGACTACAAACGGATTCGCAGTGACGCCCGCCGTCCCGGACAGGGCCGGGTGCGGGCCGAATGCTTTTGGGCGATGCGTGACCATGATTTAAGCGGCAGCTTGAGCCAGATGGGTACCCCGGCGCTTATTGTGTGGGGGGCTGAGGATAATACGGTGCCGCTGCGCGACGCCGGGGTGGTGGCGGATGAATGGCCTGACGCGGATCTGCGTATTTTGCCGAAGGCCGGTCATTGGCCGCAGTTTGAAACGAGCGAGGCGACGCGGCGCATGATGGCGGCTTATCTGGGGCTGCCGCGGCATAGTTCGGATTTGTATACGCCGGTGGCTGAAGAGGAACTGGTACAGGTGCGGGAAGTCGCAGAATTCCTGGCTCACTCTGACATTGGCAATAAGCTGAATCTGGCGCAGCGCAGCCGCCTGGCGGCGCAGTTTAAGCTGCGGGTTTGCCGTAAGGGGGAAACTGTGGTCCATGCCTCTCATGCCGGTGAAGAGTTGTACATTATCAAGGAAGGCACGATTGAGGTGTGGAAAGACCCGGAAGGCATTGATCCCACGCTGCATCCCCACGCCCAAATGCAGCACATCACCACGTTTCGCCCGGGCCAGATTGTGGGCGAAATGGCAATGCTGGATCAGGGGGCGCGTACCGCCGACTTGATTGCCGGTGAAACTGGCACGGTTTTGTTGACGTTGAACCGGGAGCGGCTGCTGACGTTGTGTGAAGATGATGCGGTGTTGGGCACGCAGCTTTTGTGGAATATCGCCACGGTAATGTCGCGCCGTCAGCGGTTTATCTTATGGCAGTTGAACCGCGCGGAGGAAAGACGATTGGCGGCGGCGCAGCCTGATCCGGCGGAAACAATTTTCTCGCCAGCCCTGGTGCCTGTGCCGATTCGCCAAAAAGCAGTCGTATAACCCACTCTGTCCTGGAAACCTTAGCTGAATATGACATCTGGGTATCTTCTCAAAAAAGCGCGGCGGAGTTGGTTGAGCCTGTCGAAACCAACGGTCTTCAACAGGCTCAGACCTCGTTCCCCTCGAATATTGAGAAGATACACAACTGGCACTTGAAACGGCCGTTACTTCCTGCTATCTTGTGCGTACCTATTGTCCACTCAATATCGTGGTGCAGCCAAACACAAACGCCCACATCACCGCCTGCATGGTCTGCCCCACAGGAGGTTAATTGATGAGCGTTTACAAGATTATCGAGTTAGTGGGAACCAGCCCCAATTCCTGGGAAGAAGCCGCCAAACACGCCGTTGATAAAGCCAATGAATCCCTGCGTGATTTACGTGTGGCAGAAATCATTAAGCTCGACATGCGCCTGGAAAATGGTCAGGTGGTGGAATATCGGGCGCGGGTAGCCTTGTCCTTCAAGTTTGAAGGAGCATAGTTTTGGTGAAAACGAGGCCTGAGCCTGTCGAAGGCCGTTGGTTCGGCTATAAGCCGTTGGTTCGGCCAAAGGCCGTTGGTTTCGACAGGCTCAACCAACTCCACCGCGAGTTATTGAGAAGATACAAGAAAAGCCTCGTTTCGTTTCCGATTATTACCAGGGGTGGATTTCTCCGGAGTAAGTGAAAAACTGACCCGTTTCTGCCAGAGTAAGGGCCTTGGCGACGCGCAAGATACCGGCGGCTGATTCGTCGGGCGTCAGGGAAGCGCTGGGACCGCCCATGTCGGTTTGCACCCAACCAGGATGGATGCAGATGACGGTGATGCCGTCTGCCGCCAGATCAAAAGACAGCATTCGGGTGATCATGTTGAGGGCGGCTTTGCTGCTGTTGTAACTGTACCGCCCCCAACCAGGTTTCATCTTTTGCAAAGAACCAAGCTGCGAGGTGACGTTGATCAGTTTGGGTTGATTTCCCTGGCGCAGCAGCGGTAGAAATTGCAGGGCAATGCGCATCGCGCCAGTGGCATTGATGTCAAACGTCTGCTGCATCACGACCGGGTCGAAGGTGGTCAACGTTTCGCTGCTGTCCAACATGCCGGCGTTGTTGATGAGCAGATCCAGTCCGGTAACTATGCGCTGGACGGCATTACAGGCCGCTTGAATGGACTGGGTATTGGTCACATCCAGAGGCAGCAGGGTAAGCTGATCCGGGAATTCGTCGTTTAAGGCGTGCAGCGCATCCGCTTTTTGCGGCTGGCGGCAGGTGGCTATGACTCGGTTGCCCTGCGCCAGAAGCTGTTGGGAAAGCGCCAGGCCAATGCCGCGATTGGCGCCTGTGATGAGGATGTTTTTCATGGGCTGCCTATGGGGTTTGGACGCCGAACAGAGCGCGGATAGGGGAGCGCAGCAAGTAGACGAGGATAACGACGGGAATGATGAGACCGATGCCGCCGCAGATAAAGGCAAACATACCGCCGCCAAATAAGCCAATGATGCCTTCAATCACTGTTAAAGCTGCGGCGACCAGGGCCAGATACCAGGCCCAGCGTTTGAGAGTGAACAGGCCAATGGCGACTATGATTTGCACAATGGCGGTGATGACGCCAAAGGTACCGGACCAGACATTGCTGCTGCCGAATGTTGACATGGCGTCGGCGCCGAACAGGGAACCGACGGCTGAGGTGAGGCCGCCTACACCTAAGACAAGTCCACTCCACAACAGGGAGAGGACGCCTAAAATGAGATAGGCGATGACGATGAGGGTAATGCCGGTAGGACGTTTTTTCATGGGTTCCTCCAAATGATGGCGCTGGCGTTTGTGGTTTTCATCGTAATATTTCAATATTCTGGGGAAAACGAGGCCTGAGCCTGTCGAAGGCCGTTGGTTCGGCCAAGGCCGTTGGTTCGGCCACAGGCCGTTGGTTCGGCCACAGGCCGTTGGTTTCGACAGGCTCAACCAACTCCGCCCCGAATTATTGAGAAGGTTCGGTTTTTCAGGAGTTTATGGGAATGACACCACATGGTAGGGGCGGTTCGCGAACCGCCCCTACCATGTGGTGGTCATCCTACGGATTCCCAAAGACTCGAAGGTTCTTTTTGTAGCCGCGGTATCCTAACCGCGCTGGTGTAAAACGCGGTAAGGATACCGCGGCTACACCCCAAAATTGTAAAGGTGGGTTGGCCAAAGAATGAACATGCCAGATTTTCAATCAGGCCAATTCTACAGGTTTGGTTTCAAATGGGCTATTGGTCTATCCAGAAGTCGAAATCCCAATTCCACACTTCGTCGCTGAAGGCAGGGTCTTGGGGATAGACGAGGATGGTGGCGTGGTAAGCGCCGGGCTGCACTTCAATACCATTGGGCCAGAGGAAACGGCCGTTTTCCTGCCGCCACGGATTACAATCAGGTACCCCCCCCTGAAATACACAATAGGCGGCGTCATCCTCTCGATTCTGGTAGATGATCTGGCTCTGGTCCTGGGTGCTGATGGTGAACTCTACGTGGTCAATTCCCGCGCCGTCTTGTTCGCCAAAGCGGGTGTCGGCAATCCACATGCGGAACAAAAAAACGTCGTCCACGATCACTTCGTCTTTGACGTAATCTGCTTTGGAACCGCCGGGCGGATTGTTGGTGATGCGGGGCGGGCCGACCTGGGCGACAGCTTGCGGCGTATTGGTGGGGGCCGCCGCTGGCGTAGGCGGAATGTTGGCGGCGGGTGGCAGTGAAGCGGGATCCACGCTGCAACTCACAAAGGCGGAACCGGCGCTGACCCAGCCCAATTCACCGGTAGCCGCCACTTCCACTTCAAGCCATTGACCGCTGGGGAAACCTTGCGCGGCGAAGGCCAATGGTGTGAGATCTTCGTCTGGGGAGAGCGCGCGCAGGGGCGGATTGTAGCTGAGGCCGGGGCCAAAACGCAGGTTGAGCGGCTGCGTAGGATTACAAGTAGCGCTGCTGCCGGTTTGGGCCGAGGCGTTATCCGGCGGGGTATCGGTGTTGCAGGCTGCCAGAAACAGAAGCAGTCCGGTAGTGAGTAGAACGAATAGAAGACGTTGCATGATGTGAAACCTCCTCAAATTTGCGCCAGATCCCTGTCGAAATTCAGGAGGCTGGCAGTTGTTCCAGGCGGGGGCGGCACTGCGTTTCCACGATGGCGTCCACGACATCCGTGTCGAAGGGGAAAGCTTCACCAACGGCCACGCACTTTGTATAGGCGGTGCGGGCGTTTTGAACAGCTTCAGCGCTGCCGGCGGCGTCACCTCGTTGTTCGCGTAGAAAGCGCTGCCATTCATACATGACGCCCAGGGCTTGATAGGCTTGAGCTTGCAGGCGGTAATCGTCCAGGGTTGCCAGCGTTGGCTCCAGGGCGGTTAGCGCAGCGCGAGCTTCGTCGATGAGCTGTTCGGCCAGGACCGGATCGCCTTGCTCGAAGGCTATTTCGCCCAATAAACGCTGAGTGATACCCGCGCCATACCCGGCATAGACATCTACCGGCACGCCATAGGTTTCAATCTGACTGCCGCCGGCGATAACGGCCGTGTAGCGCGCCAGCGCTTCTTCCGCCTCAGCCTGGGCGCTGTCCAGAGCCAGCAGCCGTTCACTCTGGGCCAGATTATCGTCAAGGGCTTCAGTCAGCAGCCGCTGCGCCCGCAGAAAATGGATGCCGCCCAACCCGATTTGGGCGCGGGCGTTGTCCTGGGCGCGGTTAAAGGCGGCTTCGGCGGCCGTTTCATAGGCCAGCGCCTCGTCTCCCTCAGCCTCCAGGGATAAAAACAAGTTTTCCTGACCGACAAAAAAGTGGGTGAAACTGGAATCGGGAGCGGCGGCGGCGGCTTGCTCAAAATCGGCCAGCGCTTCTTCTTGCAAGCCCAGCATTTCTTTGGTAAACCCACGCGCCGTGCGGGCCAGCGCCTCCGTTTGCGGACCCAACACTGCGTCTACTTCGCTGCCGGGATTGTTCATATCAAAAATCGGCGCCGACTTTTCAAAGGTGTAAGCGCCGACAATGCCGCTGGCGTCTATGCCCAACTGCGGAGCCAGGTGGAATTTCAGTTGGAGTTCACCCCGGCTGCCAACGGGGCGGATCGTGCCGTAAATGACCACGTCCGCCTCCAATTGGACGGCAAGGTCAGCGGGAGCGGCAACGCCTGCCAGGTCGTCGCCGGCCGGACCGATGACGGCGCAGAAATGTTGGAACAGCGCTTCGTTATCCGCCCAGACGGCGATGCTGTCGTCGTTGGCAAAGGCGGTTTGCAGTTGATTTTGCACGCGGCCGGCTAACTGCTGCCCGGCGCGATTGGTTCTATCCAGGCTGCCTGTTTCGTCCAGCACGGCAAATTCCGCGATGGCAATGTTAAAATCGCCGGGCATAGTCTGGGGGATGCAGATGGTGGGTGTGACCATTGTTTCCAACTGGCTGGCAGTGCGCCCCGGATTGGAGAAAATGTAAACAATGCCGCCGATGAAAGCGATAATGAGTATGACAACAGCCCCAATCATGATGCGCTGCGTGCGCTGTGAATGGGCCAGTCGCGCTTCCCGTTCCGCTTCTGCCTGGGCGGCGGCCTGGCTGGCTTCCAGGAATTCTTGCTCTTCGGCGTTGAGCGGTTCCGGGAAGGCATTGGCCCACTGTTGTGTTTGCTGCAAGCGCGCGCCGCGGTATAGGGCGCCGGGGTCACGCTCCAGTTTGAGCCATTCGTTGACGTCGTCGGTGAGCTGGCGCTGGCGGATGAGATTTTCGCGGTCCTGGTTGAGCCAGCGGCGCAGCGTAGGCCATTCACGGATGAGCGCTTCGTGGGAGACTTCAACCACTTTGGTTTCGTCGGGCGGCAGCAGGTCGGTGGTGACGAGGCGGGATTGGGTGAGGATGTCCAGCACGGCGTTGAGCATGTCAGGATCGGTGGTGCGGGTGATGAGTTCGCTGAAGGCGGCGCGGCGGCGGGTGTCGGGGGTGAAGCCGTCGACGCTTTCACCCAGTTCGGTGAGGCGCACAAAGATCATGCGGGCGACTGGCTGCTGCTGGGGAGTGAGCCGCTGTTGGAAGATGGCTTCGGCGGTTTGGGCGATGGCGCCGCGCACGCCGCCGGATTCACGGTAGCCGGAGAGGGTCATGGTGCGCCCACGCCGCCGCGCCCAGGTTTCCAGGAGGGCATGGGAGAGCAGGGGCAGGGCGCCCGGTTCGTAGCCCACGTCGTCGAGCATTTGCTCGACCAGTCCTTCCTGGATGCGCCAGTTACCGAGGGCGGCGGGTTGGACGATGGCGCGAGCCAGTTCTTCGCGGTTCATGGCGCCGATGTATTCCTGGTGTTGGGAGACGAGGCGGCGCAGGTTGTCGTCCTGGGCGCATTGTCCGTAGAATTCGGCGCGCATGGTGGTGAGGATGGTAATTGGGGCGTTGTCTTCGGGAGCAACGGCCGTTACCAGATTATCAATAAACGCTTTTCGTTCGTCGGGCTGGCGGCAGAGGGTAAAGATTTCCTCGAACTGGTCGATGACGAGCAACAGGCGCGGGCGGCTGTTGCGGGCGAGGAGCTGCTGGGCGGCGAGGGTGAGGGCGCGGGTGTTTTGGCGGAGGGCGGCGTGGAGGTCGATAACGGCCGTTACCGAGTCACTGTCCTGTGTGAGGGCCGCTGCCAGGGCGTCCAGCGGGTGGGCAGTAGGGGTGAGGATGCGGATAAGCCACTGGCGGCTGTTGGCGGGCGGCAGGGCGTTGTTTGCCAGCTTCTCGCCGCGGCGCAGGGCGGGGATGACGCCGGCGCGCACCAGGGATGATTTGCCGCTGCCGGAAGCGCCGATGACGGTGAGAAAGCGTTCGTCGTGGAGCCGGTTGATGACCTGGGCGGTGAGTTGTTCGCGGCCAAAAAAATGGTCGGCGTCGGCTTCGGTGAAGTATTGCAGGCCGAGGTAAGGCGGATCGCCGGGTTCCGCCGGCTGGCTTTCAATGCCCTGGGCGTCGCTGTCGGTAACGAGCGTTTGGGCGGCGATTTGTTGGAGCAAGTGTAGAATGTTGTCGTCGGTGGTGTCGATGAGTTGGAAGAGCTGTGGATTTTCTTCGGCTTTCTGGCGGATGGTTTCCCAGTCGAGGGCGGGGCGGAGTTGGGCACAGCGGTGGATGAGGGTGGGTAAACGGCCGTTATCTGCCATAAGCCGTATCAAGCGCACCACTCGCCGCGATTTTGCCCCTTCACCCAATTCTTCAAAACTCACGCTGATATCCAGGCAGAGGGATTCGAGTTCAGCCAGGTTGAAATATTCTACGAGCATATCTCGCAGGTGGGCGGGCCATTCAGGGAGAGCGGTTGGCTGGTTGGGGTTTGCCATAAGCGGTTATGTTGGATGGGTGGTGAATTTCTAGTGCGGTTGTGGCGTAGCATAGCATACTGACGGGCTGGGTGGCAAGATGTGGAGGTGATGGGGTGATGGGATGTAGAGATGATGGGATGTAGAGGTGATGGGATGTAGAGGTGATGGGGTGTGGAGGTGATGGGGTGTGGAGGTGATGGGGTGAAAAACCCTGCCACCTTGCCACCTTGCCACCTTGCCACTCTGCCACCTTGCCACTCTGCCACCGGCTCGCCTCTACTTCTTTCTCAAGCAAGATTCATTTGTGTATAATAAGGTACTTGGGATATGGTTTGTACTGAGATTGCAGTTCCAGGCACTCTCAATAAAGGATGACTAACCATGGCGAAGACCGGTCAGACGGCAAATGCACCCGCGCGATTGCGGGTGATGATTGCCGATGATGAGACAGAAATGCGCCGCAGCACCCGCTTGATGTTGACGTTGATTCCAAACGTGGAAATTGTGGCGACGGCGAAAAACGGCCGTGAGGCATTAGAAATGGCCCGGCAGTATAAGCCGGACATCGCGCTGATGGATGTGAATATGCCAGGCATGAATGGGCTGGAGGCGATTGCCGCCATGCGCGCCGAACGGCCCGAACTGGCCTGCATTATCATCTCGGCTGAACGGGATACGGAAACACTGCTGGAAGCCATGGCGGTGGGCGCCAGAGGGTATCTTACAAAACCGTTCACGGGGGATCAGCTGATTGAAACGATTGGGCAGGTCAGCCGGAATCTGGCAGTCAAGCGGCGGCAGTCTGACCAGGTGGCGCAGCTTCGCCAGCAGCGCGATGTGATTCTGAAAGAGCTGGCGGTCGAATATGTGAAGCAGCAGCGCTCAGACGCCAAGGCGATGCGTGTGCTGGAGCAGGTGACGGCCGAGCCTGACTGTGACCGCCGGTTGTTGGTGGCGCTGGCCTGGGTCTATTTGCAGCGGCAGGAATGGGAAAAGTTGAAGCTGTTGAAGCAGCGGCTGGCAGCAACGGATCAGTTGAGCGGATAAAAAAAGACGTGGTTGAATACGATTTTGCCGCAATGCGGGCGCACATGGTAACAGAGCAATTACAAGAACGGGGCATCACGGAAACGGCCGTTCTCCACGCTATGGGTCTTGTTCCCCGAGAGCAGTTTGTGCCAGAAGCCTACTGGGGCGCTGCTTACAACGATGGGCCTCTCCCGATTGGCGAAAAACAGACAATCTCCCAACCCTATGTGGTGGCTTACATGCTCGAATTATTAGCCTTAAAGCCAGACAGCACCGTCTTGGAAATTGGGACTGGCTCCGGCTACGCAGCGGCCGTTCTCAGCCGACTCGCCGCCCAAGTGATCACCATGGAACGCTATGAAAAGCTGGCCTGGACCGCCCGGGAACGGTTAGCGGCGTTGGGATATGACAATGTCATTGTCGTACATGGCGACGGTACCCTGGGCTGCGAAGAGTTTGCCCCTTACGATGGCATCGTCGTGGCGGCCGGTGGCCCGGATGTGCCCCTGCCCTTAAAAGAACAGCTAAAAACTGGAGGACGCCTGGTAATGCCAGTGGGCAAAAATAAGCGTCATCAACAGCTTGTCCGGGTAATACGCAAAAGTCTTTATGATTACCGGCAGGAATCCAAAGGGCCGGTGGCCTTTGTTCCTCTGGTCGGCAAAGCGGGTTGGCATGACGAGTAAGGGTTTACGCATTTTGTTTTTACATGCAACCAGGCAGCACACAAGTGAATATAACGTTCACCAGTTATTAGCTGAAAACGCAGATCCCAATTTGGTGGATTGTTTTTTCATATGGCAAACGCATAAACAAGATGCTACAAAAAACAAGGCTGCCAGGTTGTCCCGGGAAAACCGAAACTTTTACTATGATTTTGGTCGGGATATGAGCCTGAAACCGAAACCGGCTAAATGGCAGAGGTTGTTCTTGATGCTTTACCGGTTTCCTTTTGCATTTTTCTTTTTGAGTTGGAAGGTCTGGAAAATCCAACCGGATATCATTTACACATCCCAACAAAGGTACGAGGTTTTTTTGGCAAAAATCCTCTCGTTTTTCTTTCGTATCCCCCATTTCATTCATATTTCCTATGCTGTTGGGGACTGGTTGGGAAAAGCAACGGTGAAAAC
>JAWOGU010000435.1:0-2851 GCA_046496595.1 Chloroflexota bacterium | reverse complement strand
TTCATCGCTCATGAACAGGTGATAGTCGGCTGCGCGGCAGGCCCAATCTGGCGCGATGGCCCGCAGTTCCGGCGTATCTTTGGCGGGGTGAATGATGAAGTAACTCACACCCGCTGGCAGCGCATCCAACCGTTGTTTGGCTGTTTCAAGCCGCTGCCCAGGTTGATCCAGGGGCATCATGTCGATGTGGTCCAGCAGGGGGAAGCCGCTCTCTTCCAACGCTGTCAGGATTTCTTGAAAAACAGCGAGATCATGGGGAGGCAGGTATTCTGCTTCCAGAGTATGGGCGCGTACCATCAGAGCCGGTACCTGCCGTTCGTGAGCAAGCTGGAAATAGGTCTGGATTAAACGGGGATGGAAGACGCAGCCCATGTGGGAATCGATGTGGGTGGGTTCGATACCGGCCGCTAAGGCGCGATCATATTGAGCAGCGAGTTCCCGGTAAACGGCCGTTACCACCCCTTTCTCCTGCACCGGCCCACAATCTCGAAAAAAGTATCCCTCATCATCCAACAAGCCGCTGCTCGCATCTCGCGTGGAAACAGGTCCCCAACGATACTGCGACCATTCACAAGTCAGCGTCAGGTGAACGCCCATGTCCAGGTGAGGTAGGGCTGCCTGGTTTTCCCGGCAAAACCGCGCCGTCGCCGGAAACCAGGAACACGGGACCATCACAGCCGCCGACGAAATGGCGTCTGCCGCCGCCAGGTCTTCGTAGGCAGCTTGAGAGGCATGACACATGCCAATGTCGTCTGCATGAAAAATCACCACACGCTCGTTGGTGGATAAACCTAATTTGTTTAACACGGGGTTGGGCGTCGTCATTTTGTCATCCTTTATGTTTGATAATTTTATACGGTTCTTCAGGGTTTCGTGAGGTTCGGCGTGATGCGTGAATTCTCTCTGGTCACGTATCACTCATCACGCATCACGGGCTGTCAACCCCCCTGAATTACCAAAGAGCCGTTTATACTTCCCAGGGCGGCCTGCCCTGATCGCCTGTCAGGGAGGCCCAAATCGGTTCTGCCATCTCAGGAAATTTGGCGGCAACGGCCGTTAACAGCCCAAAACAGCCCGCCGCCATCATATCGCCAAACGGGGTGGCAAAGTAGGGGCGCAGCGGCGAACCGCGCAGCATACTGCGGCGCGGTCCGGTAATCACCACGCCAAAATCATCGTCGGGGAAATGGTACGGTTTTTCAGCAATAATCAGCGCCCCATGCCCCTGATCGTTGAACACATCCTCGTTGCGCAGTGAACCGTCGGCCAATGAACGCAGCAGCCCATCCAGTTTGGCCTGGTTTAGAAAACCGGTATGGTGTTCAAAGCAGCCCTCGATACCGGCTTCGCTCATGTGGAAAGCGAGCGTGTGCAGATTGCCCACATTGGCGATGAGGAGGGGAAAACGGCCGTTTACCTCCCCATCCAGCAAAGCCCCCGCCACCGCCGCCGGCGCTGTGTCCATGAGCAGCAGCGGGGCGTCTATACCGCCTGCCGACGCCGCCACCGCCTGCATCCGCGTCAGCGCCGGGGGAATGTCCGGCGCGGCATAGGCAAACGTCGTCAGCCGCCGGTCTGCGCCTACCCGTTCGGCAATGTTATCAAAGCGGAACTTTCGATCAGACACCTCAGGCGGCGCGTTGCCATGGTCAAACACCGCCACCGCCACCGCCGCCAGATCATCCAGACTGACGCCAAATTCACCCAACGCCCGGCTGATGGCGCCAAAATCGAAATCACGCAGCGCCAGCCGTTCCACGGTATCAGGCAGGGCAGCGGCCTCGTCCTCGCTCACCACCCGGACGCCCTGTGCCTGCAAATAATCCAGGTCGTCGTTGAAGGAACGAGCGGCGGAGGGCGTGGCATAGACGGGATAACCCGCCTTGAGATGGTCTTCCGCCGCCCAATGGCTGGGACCGCCGCCCATCGTCACGCCAGTAAGCAGCACCGCCCGCCCGGCGTGGGTGGCAGCCTGTAACCGGCGGCGTACCATCATCGTCGGCGAGGGCACGATTAGTTTGAAGCCGTTTTCGGGATGCAGGTCAGTGTCGTGCAGCAGAATGTCTTGCGTGCCCGTACCCACGTCAACACAAAGAATTTTCATGAAACACTCCTGCAAAAAATAAAGTAGCCGAGGATTCCAGTCCTCGCCTGCCTACAGCCTACAGCGCGTTAAAGATACCGCGGCTCCAGGTTTTCTTCATGTGGCCGGCGACAGTCGGTGAAGTCTCCTAAGTCACAGCAAAACGACCGTTTAACCCGCCAACCGCGCTGCCGCCCACCCACACCTCAAAGTCACCCGGTTCTACCACAGCATTCATCGTTTCGTCCAGCAGCGCCAGGTCAGAAGGCGTCAACGTGAACGACACCTGGCGGCTTTCGCCCGGCTCCAGCGTCAGCCGCTGAAAGCCTTTCAACTCCCGTACCGGGCGCGTGACAGAGCTGAGGCAGTCGCACAGGTAAAGCTGCGCCACCTCATCGCCTGCCCGTTGGCCTGTATTCCTGACAGTCACGCTCACCGTCACGTCGCCCGCCGGCGAAACAACCGCCGGTGACATTTGCAGGTCGCTGTAGGCAAATGTAGTGTAACTGAGACCGTGCCCGAAGGGGAACAATGGTGTATTGTCGTGGTAGAGGTAACCGCGCCGCGCGGAAGGCTTGTGGTTGTAGAAGGCGGGAAGCTGCCCAACGGAACGCGGGAAGGTGATGGGCAGCCTGCCGCCGGGATTGATCGCGCCAAACAGCATCTCGGCAACGGCCGTTCCGCCCACCTGCCCCACATACCAGCATTCCACAATCGCCGGAATGTGCGCTGCCGCCCATTGAATAGAGAGGGAACGGCCGTTTATCA
>JAWOGU010000642.1:0-16887 GCA_046496595.1 Chloroflexota bacterium | reverse complement strand
GAATGTCGTTTACCGGGGCGGTGACGGTCACGTTGACCCCGGTATTCCAACTGGCTGCCGGTATCACAACCGCCAGCGGGTTGGTGGTACAGGCCACACGGTCAATGGTTAGCGAGATAGAAACGTCCGCTGAAGGCTGGCTGGAGAGGCGCACGTTGAACTGAGCCGTATTCTGCCCGGTGGAGTCGGTGACATTGAGCGTGGTGGGGCTGACCACCACCGCCACCGCCTCATCGTTTTGCACCGTGACGCTGACAGTGGGCACTGCCCCAGCGCTTAATGCGGCATAGACAGTATCCGTTGTAGTGACGACGCTGGCGGAAATAATACAGGTCGTATCGGCGTCGGCGATGTTATCAACCGCGCCGGTGACGGTGACCGTGACGCCGGTGGTATTCCAATTGGCCGCGGTCAGGGGGCCGGAGACAGAGACCGTGCATTCCGGGTTAGAACTGGCGAAGGTCAGAGTAACGTTGGCGGTAGGCTGGCTGGTAAGGCGCACGGTAATGGTTCCCACATTGAGACCTACGGTGTCTGTGACGATTAATGCTGTCGGTGTGACCAGATAACCGGCTACGTCGTCGTTGTAGACGGTAACGGTCACGTTCCCCGGCGACAAGGGCGGCAGGGCAGCGCTGTTGTAGTTCGGGTCGGTGGTGGTGACGGCAGACGTCAGGGTGCAGATGACGCTGTCCGGCCCTTCGTCTATGTTGTTGGCGGGGGTAGATACCGTGACGGTCACGCCGCTGTTCCAGTTGGCGGCCGTGAGCAGGCCGGACACACTGACGCTGCATACCGTACTGCTGCTGGTGTATTGCAGATTCACGTCCGCTTCCGGCTGGCTGGTAAGGCGCACGTTAAAGGTGCTGCTGGTGCTGCCCACTGTGTCGGTGATGGCGAGCGTATTGGTTGAGACGGTGTAGCCCGCTATGTCGTCGTTGAGTACTGTCACCGTCACCGGGGCAGGTGTGAGGGGGCTGTAATTGGCGTCGGCGGTGGCCACGGCGGGGGTGAGCGCGCAGGTGCGGTTAGCGTTGGCGATGTCGTCCGGCGCGGCGGTGACGTTTACCATTAAACCGCTCTGCCAACTGCCGCCCAACGCCGTGAACGTAATGGCGTTTGTGGTGCAGACGGGGTTGCTGCTGGCGTAAGTGATGGTGACGTCGGCTTCCGGCTGGCTGGTGAGGAAAACCTGGAAACTGCCGGTATTGCTGCCAAGCGTGTCGGTGATGGCGAGAGTGGTGGTTGAGACGGTGTAGCCCGCCACGTCGTCGTCGGTGACGGTGACGGTGACGTCGTTGGGATTGAGGCTGGTGTAATTGCTGTCGCCGCCGGTAACGGCCGTTTCCACCACGCAGTCATGGTCGCCATCCACAATATCGTCGTTAACGGCCGTAATCGTGAAGGTTTGGGGCGCATTTATCGCCGTGAAAGAGGCGCTTGTCGGGAACACAGAGCATTGGGTCCGGGTTGAGGTGGTGGATGTCGCTGCAAAACTCATGTTGATAGCGCTGAGGGGTTGGCTGGTCAGCGCCACAGTGAAGGTGGTGTTGGTGATGCCGCCGCCTTCAGTAATCGTGCTGAGGGCAGGCGGTGAGACCACCACCCCGGCGGTATCGTCGTCGGTGATGCTCACCGTCACAGCGTCTATGGCGACGCCGCCATACCCGCCGCCGCTGGCAGTGTGGCTGATGACGCTGGTATGAGGGTCTAGCAGCTCGTCAACCTGGTCGTTAACGGCCGTTACCGTCACCGTCTGGTTGGTTGTGGCGGCCAGTGACGCCGGGAAAACGAGAGTGGCGGCACTCACCGTCACCTGCGCATCATGGCTCAGATTGACAGTGACCGGCTGCAAAGGAATCGTCGCCAGCCGCATCAGGTAAGTAATAGTGTTGGTGCCGGAAATCGGATTCTCATACATCGCCGTGAGATTGGTGCTTACCACAACGTTGGGCACGTCATTGTCAGCCACCGTGATAGGATTGTCGCTGGTGTTGAACACCTCGAACGCGCCATAAAGGGGATCGGTTGACGTGGGCGTGACGACCAGCCAGCACTCCTGGGGGCCATCGACGTATAAATCATCATTGCCGCGCACCGTCACAGTTTGCGGTCTGTTCCAGTTATCCACCGTAAAGTTCACAGGCAGTACGGAAACCGAGCATTGATCAATGCCGTCATTTGGATTTTCGTCAGTCACAGCCACATTCAGGACGACGCTGCCCGTTTCTGGCTGGCTGCCTAAAACAAAGGTGTAGGCGGCGCTTTCGGGGGGCGTGGCCTCGGTGATCGTGGCCGGCGCCGGGCCGCTGACATTGATCGCCGCCGTGTCGTTGTCCACAATGGTGAATACTACCTGCTTGCGCGCGGCGTCTATGGTGGCGTTGCCGCTGGCGACGGATTCCAGATCAAAGGTGAAGGTCTCTGTGGCCTGCGGCGTAGGGCTGCCCGGGGGGTTTTCATCAATGGCGTCATTGATGATGGTGACGTTAATGGTTTTGGCGCTGGCGTCCAGGCCAGCCCAGGTGACTGAACCGGAAGGGATGTCTACGTAATCTCTGCCGGGCGTGGCGGTGCCGCCGTTGGTGCGGTAGGCCAGGGTGATGGGATTGCTGCTGCGCCCTGTCAGACTAAGCGCCACCTGATGGGTTGTTTGAGACTCGTTGGCGGTAACGGCCGTTGCCGAGGTAATGGCTATCTGCGGCGGCGAATCATTTTCAATGATATAGATGTTGGCTAAATTGTCTTGCAGGACGACGCTGGCGGAATTGTCAAAGAGCGACACCACAAAAATCTCAGGACTGCTTTCATAAATATCGTCGTCATTAATCTGGACGGTGATGGTTTTGACGCCTTCCGTCCCGGGTTCCCAGGTGAGGCGGCCAATGGTGGGGTTGAAATCGGGGTCGGGGAAATCGCTGGTGGCGGCATTGGATCCGCTGCCATTGCTGGTGCTGTATTCCACCCACGCTTCGCTGCTGGAGCGCCCGGTCATCGTCACCGGCACTGTGATTTGCACATCCCCTTCCGTCACCGTCACGTCGCCAATAACGATGCGCGGGGCGTTATTGTCGTCGGAAATGGTGATGATGGCTTCGCTGCTGCTCAGAGCGGCATTTTTCACACCGCTCAAAACGATGCGGAAATCCTCGTCCGACTCGTCAATATTGTCGATGTTGATGGTGACGCCAAAGGTTCTGGCGCCGGTTTCTTTAGGGTTCCAGGTGAGCGTGCCGTTGGCGGCAATGTAATCGCCGCTGGCTCCGGCGGTGGCTGTGCCGTTCACCGTGGCGTAATCCACGGAAACAATTTCACTGCTAGCGCCCGTCATCTGCACGGTGATGGTGGCTTTGCCGCCAGTCACCGATTCGCTGACGGTGAGGTTGGCGACGCTGATGGTCGGCGGGGCGTCGTCATCGGTAATGGTGATGGTGGCGCTGCCGCTGCTGATGGTGGCGTTCACAGCGCCGCTCAGGGTGACGACAAAGGTGCGGTCTGGCTGGTCGATCTGGTTGTCGAGCAGCGGAATCTTGATGATCTGGTTGTCGGTATTGCCTTTGGCCCAGGTAAGGGTTCCTGAAGTGGCGGTGTAATCTTCGCCGGCAACGGCCGTTCCGTCTGTCGTGGCATAATTGACGGTGGCCACATCAAAATTGCTGCCGCTTACCACTACCGTCAGTTCCGCCGTGCCGTCCGCTTCCGACACAATCAGGTTGGCCACAGACAGCGCCGGAATATCGTCCTGGTCGGTGACAGCCAGGGTGAAACTTTGGGCAAAGGTAGCGCCGCCGGCATCTGTGACCTGCACGCGGAAGCTGAGGCTGGGTGTTTTTTCATAATCAATTTCAGCGGCGGTAACCAGTTGGCTGCCGTTGATGGCAAAATAATCGTTGTGAGTGCTGCCGGAGCCGGAAACCAGGCTGAATGTGAAAGCACTGCTTTGCGCAGCGACGCGGGACAGGCGTGAGCGGTTCACAACCACCGGCTGGCCGTCGCCCGCCGCCACGTCGGGGTCCTGAGCCGTAAACTGGCCCACAACTGAGCCGATGGGCACGTTTTCGGTGACGGACGTGGCGCTGAAAGCGATGCCGGTGGGCGGATTATTGGGAACGGGGGTAGGCGTGAAGAGGGCGGCGGCGGCCGTGGCTTCGGCGGCGGCCGCGGCGGCAGCTTCAGCGGCGGCCGTGGCGGCAGCGGCTGGGTCTATGCTGGCTGTGGTGATTTCTCCGCCCACTTCATCGGAGAGGATGTCGGCGTCGGCGGAAGCTTCTTCCAGTTCGGCGAGGGCGGCGAGTCTGGCCGCTTCCAGGAGGGCGAGTTCTTCTTCGGAAGCGCCCGCTTCCCTGGCTGCTTCGATTTGCGCCTCAATGTCTTCGAGTTGACCACGCGCCGCCGCGGCCCGTTCCTGGGCGGCGGCAAGCTGGTTTTGTAGTTCATTAACGCGTTCTGCCTGGGCGGTCTGGTATTGATAGAAGGCCAGGTAGCCCGCGCCGCCGACGAGCAGGAAGAGCAGCAGCAGGAAGAGCAGTAGGCGGCGGGTGATGCGTGGGTAAATTTCCACCTGCCCGTTGAGTGACTGCCAGTCGGAGGCCGGGGTGCGCACCCGGATTTTGAAGGGCAGGGTTTTGTTGGCGCCTAATAACGGCCGTTTACGCGGCCGAATACGGAAGCCAACCCAGGCTTCTTGCCGGGGCGCTACCTTGATTTGCTGCTGCTGCTCCTTAAAATCTACCAGGATGGCGTTTTGCGGTTCGTCAAAATCAAACACCAGAGCGTCGCTGTCGTCGATGCCCATGATGGTGTATTCGTTTTGGAAGTTACTGTGATCGCTGATGGTCAGACGGCAGGTGATTTTTTCCTGTAAATTGCTGGGATGCAGGTCCAGAACAAACTCTTCCTGGCTTTTTATAATGACGCCAACCTGGTTCATTTCCACTTCGCCCCTGTCGGTGGTGGCGATTAAGGTCACGACGTGGGTGTCGGCCAGAATGGTGGGCGCCTGCGAGAGATCGATCAAGGCGCTGGTAGTTTTGTTTTCGTCGGGCAGCAGCTTCATTTGATAATCGCTGAGGCTGACCCAGGCCGGCGGACGGCCGTCTACCTCCAGGCGCAGGCTGACATCTTTGACGGTGATGTCCCGATTGGTGATGGAAATTTGCAGCAAGCTTTGGCTGTTTGGCTCCAGTTCCAGCGCGTCGGGCATGATGGCAATGCCCAAAATTTCGCCATCGGAATAGCCGGTGGTGCGGGCGGCCGCCGCCGCCACATCTGAAGCAGGCAGTTCTGCCCCGGCAAGGGCAGTCCCGGCCAGCGTTATCCCGGCGGCGCCTGCCAGCATGGTTCCTGCCAAAATGGGGGCGGCTTCGGGCTGGCGCTGGTTGGCTTCAAACGGCTGCCAGCGCAAGAAGTAAGGACCGACGCGCAGTTCTTCGGTGCTGGGCCAATCGTAGCTTTGGCCGTAATCTAATTGGCGCTGGCCGAAGTAGGTGTGGTTGGTGCTGCCCAGATCGCTGACGCTCCAGCCCTGTGGGGTGCGCGTGAGCCGGATGTGTTTGCTGGAGACGCTCTGATCTGCCAGGACGACGTCGCAGCCGGAGTCTCGGCCCAGAATGATGTCGTCTTTGTCCAGGCCGACTACCCGCGATTCTTCCCATTGATGTACGATAAAAAGCCGGTTTTGGCCGAGGGAGGTCCAGGTCTGGTGCATATCGACCCGGTCTTCGACCACAATAGCGGCGATCCATTTATTATCCAGCCATTGGGTGACGCTGTTGGGACTGGCGGCGGTGAGAACGGCCGTTTGCCATTCCGGGCTGTTGAGCGCCTGGCGCAGGGCGTGGGCCATTTCGGCGGCGGATTGGTAGCGGCTGCCTGGTTTCTTTTCCATTGCCTTCAGGGTAATGGTCTCTACGATTTCCGGCAGGTCCGGGTTGATCAAGCGGGGCGGCAGAGGGGTTTCTTCCAGGTGTTTGACGATGTCGGCGGGGGCGTTGATCTGGAAGGGGAGTTTACCGGTGGCAAGCTGGTAAAGCACAATGCCCAGAGAATAGATGTCGGAACGGCCGTCCAGCGGTTTGTTTTCGCATTGTTCCGGCGACATGTAAGCCAGCGACCCCATGAACGGAGCCGTGTCCATTTCGTCTCCGTCTTTACGCTGAACAGCCAGGCCAAAATCGGTGATGACAGCCTGGCGCGGCTGGTAGACGCCTTCGCGCATTTTGAGCAGGATGTTGCCTGGTTTAATGTCTCGGTGAATCAGGCCGCGCTGATGGGCATAGGACAATCCTTCGGCGATTTGGGCGGCAATGGTCACGACCATTGCCACCGGAGGCCGGCTGCCGGCCCACTCGAGTTGGCGCATGTAGTTGGTGAGACTGCCGCCCTCGATGTATTCCATGACAATGTAGGGCGCTTCTTCATGTACGCCTGTCGCCAAAACTTTCACGATGGCGGGCGAGTTGAATTGACCGATGGCTTCGGCTTCTTGCATAAAGCGGCTGCGGAACTGCGGTTTGTTCACCAGATTCGCCAGCATGATTTTGATGGCGACGATCCGGTCGTTTTTTAAATCGTGGGCGCGGTAAACCATGCCCATGCCACCTTCGCCGAGCAGGGCTTCTATCTGGTATGGTCCGATTTGTTGGCCGATTAATGATTTCATGATTACCTGTAAAGGTTGCCAGAGATTCTAGCAGAGGGGCTGCGGCGTCGGCAGTCCCTGAAAATGTAAACGACAAAAGACGAACAGTGCTTTTGGCGTTCGCATTTTGAGGCTATTTAGCTGTGTTGATTTTGATGATCGTTTTCTCTCTTCCTGATCATATATTGTAGCCCATACATTCTTTCTTTCGTATGTTGATCTGCTTCAGTTTGTTGATGCTCAGTAATCTTTCACTAATTTGCTGGAGACATGAGATTAAAGATTGAAGATTGAAGTAGGTCGAGTGCTAATCTTTAATCTCAATTCTAGTTCCGCATGTTATTAAATTCCGGCATGGTTCATTTTGAGCGAAATGTCCTTTACAAATTGTGGCATGGTTCAAGTTAGCTTGACACTTCTGCTTTACACTTTCAGAAATTTTTGCGCCAAATTTACCAAGCCGTTGAATTTAACCAGTGTGGGCGCGAATTTCGACCAGAAAAAAAATTTTATGCTCAAATAAAAGTGTAAAGCTAACTTTATGGACTTTTGAACCATGCCCAAATTTTACAGTAGAATTGTCATGCTGAGGTCCTCCGAAGCATCCCGCTGCTCTGGTGGGAATGGGATGCTTCACTCCGAAGACTCCGTTCAGCATGACAATTAAGCGTAAATTTGTAAAGAAGGTGTTTCGCTTGATGAACCATGCCTAAATTCCCATTCCTCAGCCTTTAGTCTCCACTTTACGGCAGTTCATAGTCGATGATGAGCCGCGGATGCAGGCTGTTGTCTGTGGCGTTGGCGGCGAAGAAGCTGAGGCGGTCTTCGACGGCGTCGCCGTTGTTGGGCAGGGTAAAGTGAAGGCGGAATTGGGAACGGCCGTTGCGGTTTATGGCCTGACTGCCGGCTTCAGACAAGACGGCTTCCAACACCTCTGCGCTGTAAAAATCGCGGAGGGCGGCGATGTTGGTTTCGGCGGCGAAGGCGTCGAAATCTTCGCTTTCCAGCGCCCAGTTGCGGGCAAAGCCGTTGGCTGGGGCGATGTCGAAGTGAATTTCACCCAGCGTTTCAGGTTTGCCTGTCACATCGCCGCGTCTGAGCTGAATACGGGCGGACAGGATAGTGGCGTCGTCCGGCAGTTCGCTGGTGTCGAAGCTGAGGAAGGCTTTGATCTGGCGGCTGCGGCTGTCCCCTTCGCCTACCAGCAGGAACGTATTGTCGGCGGCAGGGGCGCGGCCCAGCGCCGGGTCTTGCAGGATATAGCCGTCTTCACTGCTCTGGCTGCTCACGGTGAGCGTATAGGATGAAGGAACGGCCGTGGGGGCGGGCGTCGGCACGGTGGTGGGGGTGGCGCTGGGCACGGGGGAAGGCGTAGCCAGGCCAACCAGGGAAGTGACTGTGGTGGTGAGCGTGTCGGGAACCAGGGGGTTTGTGTTGAGCCTGAGCACTTCCAAACCATCGGACAAATTGTCGCCATCGGTGTCGGCGAAGCGCGGATTGGTGTTCAGGCGCAGTTCTTCGGCGTCGCTGAGTCCGTCGTCGTCGGTGTCGGCTTTGAGCGGATTGGTTTTGAGCTCGATTTCGAGGCCGTCGTCGAGACCGTCGCCGTCGGTATCGGCGCGGTTGGGATCGGTTTTGTAGACGTAGACTTCGGCCAGATTGCTGAGGCCGTCGTTGTCGATGTCGGCCGGGGTGCTGAGGATGGCGGCGAGGGTGCTGCTTTGCCACACAGAGATGGCGATGAGGCTGCCCAGGCAGAGGAAGAGCAGGATGAAGGGGATGAGCAGGAGAGCGGGATTCATACGAAGGCGCGGGCGCAGTTCGATCTGCCCGCCCAGGGTTTGTGGTTCGCAGCCAGGAGCTGTTACGCGCAGGGTGTAGGGGTAGAGCCGGTTGGTGCGGCCGAATAACGGCCGTTTCCGAGCATCCAGTCCCACCCGCACCATCTCTTCTTGTCCGCCTGGGACTGTGATTTGCGTGTAGAGATTGCCAGGGAAGACCACTTCCTCATAGCTGACGGCGTCCACGGCGGGAGCCGCCGGGCTGCTTTGAGCGCCTGGTCGGCGGGGATCACCTACTTTGCCTGCTTGTTGGGCCAAGTTGAGGCGCGGCAGCATGGCGCCTAAGCCGGGCATGGCGCGGTTCAGGGACTGCCTGGGACCGGCCTCTACCTGCATCAACAGGCGGCGGGGCGCGGCGGCGATACGCCGGACGATGGGCAGTTTGTTGGCGGCGCCTAATTTGGGCGCCGCCGCCCGTTTGCCACTGCCGTTTTTCCCGGCTGTTGGGTTTGCCGGTCTGGCTTCGCGCGGACGCCAGATGCTGAAACGCATGTCGCCGGTCTCATCCTGGCTGGTGAGGGTGAAGAGCAGTTCGTTGAGGCTGCGGTTGTGAACGGTGAGGAAACTTTGTCCGGCGCGGCTGAGGCGGGTGGGGCTTAATGAAGCGCTGAACATGTTTTCCGGCGGCAAGACGCGCACGATACCGGGAATCGCCAATGGTTCTTCCGGGCGGGCGGCGGAACGGACAGTGAGCAGATAGCGGGAAGCGCCAACGAGGATGTTTTGCACGAGCGGCGGATGGAAGGCAGCGGTGATGGTGGTGCGTTCGTCGGGGCGCAGGCGGATGGGCGCCGACGGCAGACTGATCCATTCGGGCGGGATGCGGTCCATGGTCAGACTGAATTCGTCAACGGCCGTTCCCCGGTTCATGAGGGTGATGGCGATGTCGGCGCGTTCACCGGGCAGGACGGCTATTTCGGTGGGGGTGATGGCGGCTAGAAACGGCCGTTCCTGAAAGTTGTAGCCTTTGCCGGGCTGCAAGTGGAGGTAAAACGGACCGACGCGCAGGGTTTGGTGCGGTTCCCATTCTTCCGGGATGTCGGGCAGCAGCGGGTTTTCGTCCAGATAGGTGCCGTTTTGGCTGCCCAGGTCACGTACATTCCAGCCTGTTTCGGTGCGTTCCAATTGGGCGTGCTGGCGGGTGACGCCGCTGTCGGCCAGGATGATGTCGTTGGTTTCGCTGCGGCCGATGGTGATGATTTGCCGGTTGAGGTTGTGGGGCACGTCACGGGTGATCATGACGTGGTCTTCTTCTTCCGACCACTGGCTGCTGATGGCGATCAATGGCGGGACGACGACGGTTTTGATGTCGGCGAAGTCGGCGGCAACGGCCGTTCCTGCTATGCGGTCCGGCATGGTTTCGGCCAGGCCGCGCAGAATGGCGGCCATTTCAGCGCCGGATTGGAAGCGGGCTTCCGGCTTTTTGGCCATGGCTTTCAGAATGGCGCTTTCCACTACCAGGGGCATGTCTGGCCGGTACGTTCGCGGCGAGGGCGGATCTTCGTAGGGGTGCTGGCGGGCGGCGTCTGCCAGGGTGGCGGCGGTAAAGGGCAGGTGGTCTGTGGTGAGCTGGTAGAGGAGGACGCCCAAGGAATAAATATCAGAACGGCCGTCCAGCGGCCGCTCCAAAAATGCTTCCGGCGACATGTAAGGCAGGGAAGGTGTAAACGGCTCTTTTTCGGCTTGTAGAATGCTTTCCAGGGCAAAATCGCCGATGGTGGCGCGTCCGGGCAGATTTCTGCTTTCTTCCGGCTTGTCATCCAGGCGGAATAGGATGACAGTGGGCCGAATATCGCGGTGGATAAGTCCCTTTTGATGGGCGTAGCCCAGCGCCTCGGCGATTTGGGCGACGATGATCAGGGCGTCACCTAAGTCTAGCTGCTGGTTGTTGAACTGCAATTGGCGCAGGTAGGCGTTCAGGCTGCGCCCAGGCAGGTAATCCATGGTCAGGTAGAGGATATTTTGCTCGGTGTCGATACCGGCTTCGTGTACTTTGACAATGGAGGGATGTTCTAGGCGCGGGATAGCGTTCACTTCTTGCAAGAAGCGGCGGCGCATGCCTTTTTCTTGCATGAGATGGAGATGGATGATTTTGATAGCAACCAGCGAGAAATCTTCCAGGTCGATGGCCTGGTAGACGTTGCCGATGCGGCCTTGCCCGAGCAATGCCTTGATTTGATAGTGGGTTATTTGCTGGCCGACCAAGAAAAGTCCTTTAGGAGCCAGTGGCGGGTGGCGGGTGGCGCTGTCTGCTGGCTGCCCGCCGCCCACACCTGGCTGCGCTTATTCTACAAACAATAAATCATAACTGGTGTGCGCCGGTTTGTTGGTGTTGATCAACGTTTCGATGGCGGTGCGGTTGACTTCATCGGCTGACGCCGAAATGCGGATGGAAAAGGTGAAATCTTCCAGATTTTCGTTTTGGTCTTCGATTTGCACAGCGGCGGCGGTGTAGATTTCCAGCAGGCGCTGCAAAGCCCAGGCGGTGCCGCGGCGGCGGTAGATGAGGTAGGCTTCTTGAAGCACGGTGCGCTGAGCGCTTTCGCTCCAAGTGTCGTCAAAGTAAAGTTCAAACCAGGCGCCCAGCCAGGACAGGAAGCCAGCCGGTGCAGTTTTGGGGTCCAGGAATAAATCGAAGTTGTCGCCGGTCCATTCAACGGGGGCCAGAATGGATTCCAACATGGCGAGAAAACGGGGGATGAAGGTTTCGCCGTTGGTGCGGTAGATTTCGGGCAGATATTCCAGGTATTGGCTGTAGGTGTAGGATTGGCCTGGGGGCAGCTCGAAGGAATCGTCGGCGCCGTTGGCGGTGGGCTTGTCACCCCCAACGCCGCGGCCGCCGCCGGAGGAGGCTGGTACGTAGCTGGCGGTTTTCCATTCTTGTATGGCGCTTCCGGGTGCGAGAGTGGGACGCGGTTTGGCCGGTGGTTTGGGTTGAGCGGGTTTTGGTTGGGGCGGGGGCGCAGGCTGGGAAACGGCCGTTTCTTCCGCCGCTGTTTCTTCCCCCACTACCGGTTCAGGTTCTGTTTCCTCCGGGGCAACTTCTGTTTTTTGGTAGACCAGCCGGAAAGCGCCGATTTCGATGACGTCACCGGCTTTGAGCAGAACGGCCGTTTCCGGCTGAATGGTTTCCCGGTTGATTTGGGTGCCATGCGTGCTGCCGAGATCGGTGAGGCGGCAGGTAACGGCCGTTACCACCAGTTCCGCATGTTTCCGCGACACCAGAGGATGCACAAACACCAGATTGTTCGTCGCCTGCCGGCCAATCGTCGTGGCCCCTTCCGGCAGCACATACGTTTCCTCAATCTGAGGACCGCTGATTGCTATTTGGTGAATCACAGGTTCATATATATTCGTCACTGTTCACTGTCCACTGTCTACTGCCCTTTAGCTAAACACCACCTCATGAATCCCCGAGGCTATCACACCATGCCCCACCAGATCCACCGTTTCCACCGGATCACCGCGCGGACCTTCACCCGCCGCCGTGACAAACATCTCCACATTGCGGATAAACTGCACGCCGGGCACTCCTTGCAGGCATTGGTGCAAATCTGAAATGACCAGATCACGGCCAAAAGGCCAACCCTTGCCGTCTCTGCCGCCCACGATGGGGTTGAGGAACTGGTACAAACGATTCAACACCATCGTCTCCGCGTCCGCATGGTTCGCGCCGGGCAGAGCGCGCACAGAAACCCGCGCCGAGACCCAATAGTAAACAGGCTCGCGAATATCCAGGCGAATCGTAAGCAGGCGGCGCTGGTTTAAATAAGCAGACAGATGATGATAAACCTCATCCTGCTTGAGTTGAAGCTGGTCCGCCATAGGACGCAGCCGCTGCTCCGGATCTTGAATGTGCGGAATAATAAGCAGATAGACCTGCCCCGGAATGATGCGGCTTTCCCGTGAAGGCACAGGCTGCAAACAGTGAACCCGGTATTGATCCCAGCCGGTATAACGTAACGCTTCTCGCGCTAAAAACTCAAAATCCGCTTCGGTTACAGCCCGGTCACGAGAGCGCAAGAGGGCGGGCGCGCGCATTTTGGCCGCTTCCATGGATTCCGCATCCAAACCGCCCACGGCGGCCCGCCGGTTCACCACCCGGTCGATAAAAGGAATGGCCGTCTTGAGCGTGTTGATGATGTTGGCCTGCACGTTGCCTTCCAACCCGCCGCCATAGCGGTAACGCTGGAAAACGACCTGCGCCCCTCGTGGGGGGATGGCGCCGTATTGGCGCATTGTGCCATCCGGCTGGCGGATGGCAGGTCCCAGGCGCAGTTCGCCGGTGATGCTGTCCAGGGTGAAGCACTGATCTTCGCCGCTGGATTCGGCAAAGTTCGCCACCTCTTTCCAGGTTTGAATTTCTTCGCCTACCTGCACGATTAAGGTTTCGTTGGGGCGGCGCTGGAGAATGGGCGTTACTTGCAGTTGGAATTTTTGTCCCGGAGAGCCATCGCTCTGACTCAGAAACTCTTTTTTGATGAGCTGGGAGTGGGTGACGGTGGTGGTGGCGCCCCAGGAACTGACGGCCGTCTGCCGCAGCCGTGGTGTGGTGCGGTACGGTTTCATGCGCGGGGTGTATTCATCTTGATGCAGCAGGCGTACTCGCACCCAGAAGAGGCTTTCGTTGTTGACACTGTAGCGGCCCATGGGGGGCAGGTGCATCCGAATGCGTCCGGCAACGTTCAGACCTTTGGTACTGTCTTCGCCCAAATCAACCTCGCAGGGCTGCCACGGCCGTTCTTGAGAGCCGGTGGACGCTTCCCAAATGGTGGGCGGCTGGGTGGGGTCTATGCCGGAGCCGCCCGTTGGATCACAGTCCAGATTGAGGCCCAAAATATGACTGCTGAGATCATTGTCGAAGCCAAAATAGAAGGCGTCGCCTTCACGCGGCACGGAGGAAAAGACTTCGACAGTTTCCAGCCCTTTGATGAGCGGATCGGCATCGAAGCGGCGGTATTCCCGTTCGTTGTCGGCGTTGACGAGGTAGGCTTGCGCTGCTTTCAGGCGGGGCGGGCGGATGACAAGATTTTGATCGGTGGTGAAAATGATGGAGGGCTGGGTTTCGGTTTGGGTGCTGGCGACTTCCGTGCCTTCGGGAATGAGGACCGCCATATCTTGCGGGGCAGACAACCAGAAGGTGACCATGGCGCGGGCAGGCACCGGTTCGCGCAGGTTCATGCCCAATAGTTCCATAAATTTAATGTAATGCAAATCGGGCACCTGATTCAGCCGGTAGAGGATGGTGTCTGTCATCCAGGCAAACAGCTCAATCATGGTCACGCCGGGATCGCTGACGTTGTGGTCTGTCCACTCTTCGATGTAGTAGGGAATTCGTTTTTTGGCTTCGTCTACGATGTCTTGAAAGTGACGATCATCCAGTTTGGGTGCGGCTAAGGGCATATCTGCCTCCGGGAATTATTCTTCAGGAATTAAGTAAAACGGAAATACCAGACTGCGGCGGTCAGAGGTGGCGCGCAGGGTATATTGGATGTCGATGAATAAACGGCCGTGCTGGTTGGAATCCGGATTCAGGGTGATGTCGTTGACAATGATGCGCGGTTCCCACATTTCCAGGGCGTCTTCCACGTAGCGGGCGGCCTGGGCAAAGGTCTCCCGGTTCATGGGCGCAAACACCAGTTCGTGAATACGGCAGCCAAAATCGGGGCGCATCACACGCTGCCCAGGCGGTGTCAGCAGGATGATTTTGATGGCCTGCTCCACGTCATTATAGCTGCTGGCGAGGGCCACGCCGCCTTGTGGGCCTATTTTGGGCGGGAATGACCAGCCGGCGCCGATGATGTCGATTGTTTTGGTCATAGTAACTGTCTTCCTTTAGGCATTTAGATCACTGCCCTCTCCCCGACCCTCTCCCAGAGGGCGAGGGAGTACTAACCGCCAATAAGAACGGTGGGCGCGCCGAGGACGATGACGCCGCCGTGGGCGGTGGAGTCGCCCATGCGCGCCGCCGGTTTACCGCCAATCAAAACGGTGGCGGAGCCTTTGATGATGGTGTCTGGCGGACCGACGCAGGTGACCGAATCGCCTAATACCGCCGCCGGCAGTCCGGCAATTAAGACAGTCGGCGCGCCGGGTCCGAGGATGGGGCCGCCGACGTGGGGTACAACACCGGTGACCATCGGGCAGGTGTGCATATCGGTTAATCTGGCTGCTGGTTGACTCATAAGATTGTTTTCCGTATTCCGTATTCCGTATTCCGTATTCCGTGTTCCGTGTTCCGTGTTCCGTGTTCCGTGTTCCGTGTTCCGTGTTCCGTGTTCCGTGTTCCGTGTTCCGTGTTCCGTGTTCCGTGTTCCGTGTTCCGATGGCGTCCACCAGAGGCAGCGCCCTTCGGCTTACGGCTTACGGCTTACGGCTTACGGCTCACGGCTTACGGCTTACGGCTTACGGCTTACGGCTTACGGCTAACGCTAGTTTATTTTCACCAGGGAACCTTTGATCGTCATGACAGCGGATGTCTGGATATTGGCGAGGCCGTTGGCTTTGATGTCCAGGTTGCCGGTGGCGCTGAGTTCCAGGTTAGCGCCGGCCTGGATTTTCATGTTGGTGGTTGATTTAATTTCGACATCGCCGCTGCTTTGGATGGTGATTTTACGGCCGTTATCGTCCATTGTAATCGTATGCCCGCCGCTGCTTTTGACGGTTATTTTTTTGCCTTGATCGTCCAGAGTGGCCGTGTGGCCGCCGCTGGTTTTGATTTCCAGTTTTTTATTGGCGTCGTCCATCAAGAAGCTGTGCCCGTCTTGGGTGAGGATCTCGACTTTTTTGTCGCTGGCGTCATCGTGCATCGCTATGTAGTGGCCGTTGATAGACTGCCAGGTGCGGATAAGCGGTTTATTACCCTGGGGAGCGCCCGCCGTAGACGGCGGAATGGCGTGTGTGCCATTCCATAAACCGCCAATAATAACGGGATAGTTGATGTCGCCGTATTCAAAGGCGACCAGCACTTCGTCGTTGACTTCAGGAATGGCGATGAAACCGGCTGTGACGCCCGCGCCCGGACCGGACAAACGCGCCCAGAAGCTTTCGGCGTCGTCGGCCATCCAGGGATATTTGATTTTGACGCGCCCCCAGTTATCGGGATCGTCGGTATTGGTGACAACGGCCGTTACCACCCCAGGCCAACGGTTAATCGGTTCTGGCCGCGACATCTGTTCCGTGAGCAGGCCGGTACGGGCGCCGCGCACCGCAAACGTAGTATACAACCCATCCAGGGTAATGGTGTGGGCGGCGCTGGTCACCATATATTTCCCGCTCATGCGGTTTCCCAGTTCTTGCAACTGCACAAATTGCCCGGCTTTAATATCCGGCCGCCGAAAAGCCGTGCCTTCCGCTTCCAAATAAGCGCCGCTCAATTCATCCAACCGCGCTTTGGCGATGATGTCGGCTTCTGCCTGGCTGACAACGGGAATGTTTACGATGGTGTGTTTGCCGGTACCAAACGTGCCGGCCCAGGCAGCCCCGTTTTTGGAATCTCCGTTTTGAGGATACAAAACACCGATGGATGCCATGCCGATAATAGCGTTTTGAGTGGCCTTATCCCAACCTTTGACCTCGACGGTACTGACTTGTTCCGCCAGCGTCATCTTGGGGTAAAAAGAATGCAGATCTTCGCCCCATTTTAAGGTGACGGTGGCGCCGCTGGAAGGTGGTTTGCGAAAATACAGTTTGCCGTCACCGACAAAACACTCATAGCCAATGCGCCAGGCGCGCTGCGTGAGGAAGGCCAGGTCTGTTTGATTGTCCTGATAAATATGGTCATAAACTGTCGTTGTAGCTTCTACTTGCGCGGTTAAGCCGACGTTACCGGCTATCTGGCTGGCAATGTCGCTGTCTTTAATGTTGAGATAGGCTTTGCTTTTGCTCTCGCGGAAAAGCCGGTGAGATTTGTCGTAGCCGCGCACCGCCAGGATAGAAATGCCGCCGTCTTGAAATTCAGGTTCCAGCGCCGTAATTTCCCCTTTGATGAGGGTGACAACGGCGCCGCTTTCTGTTTTGCTGCTGATTTCCACTTCTTTGGTCAGGTCAAATTTGCCGGAATCTAGCAGCGCCAGGCCAGGATCATATAGACGCATGATAAACATGTGTGGCAGGTGGGTGTGTTGATCCACAACCACTTCAACGACCTGGTTCATTTCCTCCGGGGGCAGGGCTGCGCCGTTTATTTTGATGATGCATGACGTGTTAAGAACGTTTGTCTCAGGCATGGTTTTCTCTCAGGCGGCTGGTCGGCTCATTGCAGCGGCGGGATGGTGATGGACTGTCCCGGACGCAGGTTTTTGGGATTGAGGATGCCGTTGTATTCCGCAATGAGGCGCCATTTGGCAGCGTCTCCGTATACGTCGGCGGCTATCAGGTCCAGCCGGTCGCCGCGGATGATTTTGC
>JAWOGU010000632.1:0-10964 GCA_046496595.1 Chloroflexota bacterium | reverse complement strand
CAAGGCCAAGCTCGCATCGGTGCGTGCAACACACGGAAGCCCCAGCGACACGTCCCGCTGGGCCTCGGTGAAGAGGCAACCTAACAAAGGAGAGCATACACCCTTGTCAGATTCCGAACAACGCTACGTCGCCTTGGATCTCCACAAGGCCTACGTGCAGATCGGTGCCGTGAGCGGCGCGTTGGACGTGGTCTTGAAGTCGCGCCGTGTGTTGACGGCCAAGCCCACCGGCTCCAGCACAATGGCAAAGGGATCGGCGCCTTCTGATCCGGCGGCTGGCTCATCGCCGGCTTTGACCACCACCGGCAAATAAACAGCCAACTGACCCGGTCCCACACGCACCCAGCGCCCTACTTGCGTGCTGCCAAAATCGTTGTAGGCGGTCATATTGACATAATAATCGCCCTGCGCCAGATAGGCATGGCTGACCTGTGACCCTTCATAAGAACGGCCGTCGCCCATATCCCAGACATAACGACTGACGGTACTGTCGCCAAAGGCAGCGCCGGTTAGCGGCTGTCCCATGGGCACGGCATCCCCCATTTGCATATCGGCCAGGGGCTCCTGCCCCACAGCCAGCGGCCAAACGGCTTCAGAACGGCCGTAATCGTTTTCAATGGTCAGGCGTACGTTGTAGACGCCTGGGTTCTGATAGTGGTGTGTCGGATGATAATCGGTAGAAACGACGCCATCCCCAAAATCCCAACGATAAATAAGGGGCTGCTGCCCGCCGCTTTCGTTGATAAAGGTGATGATCTGGCCTGTGCCGGGCGTGGGATCGTCCAATTTGAACTGGGCAGTGGGGTGCGGGATGACGGTTATTTGCCGGAAAGCGGTGGTCTGGCCCACGACGTTGGCGGCTTGCAGGGCAAGTTCGTAAACGCCAACGGCCGGATAAACGACGACAGGATTGTTGACGTTTACCTGCCGGCCGTCGCCCAACTGCCAGGACTGGCTAACGGGGCCGGGGCCGGTCGTGTCGGCGCGCAGGGGAACCGGCAGGCCAACTGAAATTTGTGACGGTACGATGATATTTTCAATTTGCGGCGGCAGACCAAGCCAGACGGTGGTGCTGGCCTGCTGTATGGAACCATCGATATCGAGAACGGCCGTTATCTCTTTTTCCGGGTTGGTGATTTCTACCGTCTCCACCCGAATCGGCAGCGAAAACTGCTGCGCGCCGCCATTGGCCGCCAACACCGGCTGCCAGATTAAGGCATTGCTCTGAAAATTACGGCTGGCGCCTGCTGGCAGCACATTCGATTGTAATTGAAGCTGGGAAGGAAACTGAATCGTCACCCGAGGCATCAGGGTAACAGCGCTGGTATTACGGGCAGAAACGCTAAGCGTAACCACATTGCCAGGCATCCCATTGGGCGGATCGATTACCACTTGCAACTGCACCGGACCATCTACAGCCAGAAAACCGGGATTGGCGGCTGTTTGGTTGGGGGTTGCAGCCGCAAAATTCCAGGGAGCAAAAGCGCTCAAGCCTGCCATGAAAATTAGAAAAGTGAGCAGCATTCTCGCTCGTGGTATCATGCACGCAGTTTAGCAGAGTTACCCAGGTTATACAACTACGCTAAAAGGACTTGTAAAACAACAACTCCGCGTTTTTGGAGGCTAGCGATTGGAGATTGAGGAGAGGGCATCTGAGGATGCGAACTACACCCGGATCTACTGAGACTGAGAATTGCTGTAACATCTAGGTAATTAGTACATGTTCCTGATTGAACTGTTATAATTGAGGCTACGAGGATCTGGTTAATAAAAATGACAGTGACTAGCAGCAAACCAGCCAACCCAAGTTTTCTCACTCGCTTCAAACGCCCTCAGGCCTGGAAGGAATATGCTGGCTACTACGTTGGTGACATCTACGAGAACCAACCGGTCGCCATCCCTCCTGGCGCCACCATTGTCGGGCAAGTAACAGCCCCGCAGATCATGGTGTTGGGTGTGCTCGCTGGCGGCGCCGTAGGCCGGGATGTGGTCATTTCCGACAAAGGGCAGATTTGGGGCGACATCTTTGCCGTCCATTTCCATATGGAGTCCGGGGGCAAGATTCGGGGCTGGGTGAACAGCATTACCGAGACAGAGTTCACCGATCTGGCAGACGGCGCTGTACTCCTTGCGCCGGAAAACGGGGACACGCCCAGCGACCTCAAAGCAGAACACAAAAGAGTGCTGGATAAAGATCGACTGGATGCTCTGCGCCAATTACAAACGGAAACGGCCGTTGCCCTGGCTGCCCGCACCGAACTAGAAGAATCATTCGACCAGCGTCTTTCCGAAATCGCCGGTGACGCCGCCAACCAACTCACCTTAATCCGCGAAGAACTCAAAGCCAGCCAAACCCAACTAACCCAGGTGCAGCAAGAAGCCGATGCACTAACCGCACTGCTGCAAACCCGTGAAGCCCAAATCAAACGTCAATCAGAAGAACTGCTCAATACCCAGGATCTGTTAGCCCAAACCACCGAAACCCTGGAGAAAATACAAACAGTTCATGCCCAAAAAGAAGAGGCGTTCGCCGAATTACAAGCGGCCAAAGCAGGCGCAGACACCCACCTGGAAGAAGCCCTCAACCACGTAGACACCCTTACCGGGCGCGTCCACAACATCGAAACCGCCCTTCAAGCCAGCCTGTCACACTCCTCCGACCAGGAAGACGCCCTGATTCGCTGGCAAGAACTGGCCGAATCCACCGAAAAAAGAGCCGAAGAACTACAAATCGAGCTGGAAAAAGCAAAACGCCAGATACAAGAAAACTACGACGTCACCGCCCTGCTCAGCGAACAGCGCAAGCAGCTAGAAAAAGAATGGGGCGAAGCGCAAATACGCATAGATGAACTGGAACAACAACTGCAAACAGAAGTAGACCGTTCCCAATCGCTGCTGGCAAAAAGCGATGAGGCCATCCAATCCCTTGTTTCCGAAATAACTCTCCACAAAAAACTGGCGGAACGCACCAGCCAAAGTCAACAGGAACTTCTCGACGAAATCACCGGGTTAAAAGAACAAATAACTACCAAAGAGGCAGAAGTCGCCGACGCCCGTTTACATTACCGAAAACTGCACGTTCGCTGGAAAGAAACCAGCGCCCAATTAGAGGCCATCCAAAAACAACCCACCCGGCTTTTGTCCACCGAAAGACAAGACAACCTGGCAAAAAAATTAACCGAAGCCGAAGAACGCGCCGAACAGTATCACGAACAAATGGTGTGGAATCAGGCTGGCCTTGAAAACACCCGCACAGAACTGAATCAGATCCGCGCTTATGCGGAAAAACAAGAAGCCCACAGCCAACAACTGGCAGCCGAAAACCACAAGCAGCAAGAAAAGCTCCGCGATTTGCAGCAAGAACTCCAAACACTCAAACAGCAGAGAGAGCAACAAGAAAAACAGACGGCCCAAGAAAAAGAGAATCTCAAACAATCTGTGCGCGCCCAGCGTGCCCAATTAGACGCCAGTGAAAAAGATTTAGCCCGTTATTTAACGGAAACAGAGCAGCAAGGGAAGCGGCTGGCAGAAATTCAGGCAGCCTTGATTGAGCGGGAAATAGAACTGCAAGAAACCAGGCAAATCGTGGCCAAACAGCAAAAGTTTATCAAGCAGATGCAGGAAGTGACCAAAGCCAAAATTCAAGACCTGCAAACGCAGCTTGCCCAAACCAGGAAATAAAACCCAACCCAGGAGAAACATCGTGACAGCCATAGAATTAGCAGTCATCGGGGGCAGCGGCCTGTACGACATGGCCGACTTAACCGACGTGCAACAAGTTGAAATGACCACGCCTTATGGCAAACCTTCCGACATGATTACAACCGGCATTCTGCATGGACGCCGGGTGGCTTTTCTGCCACGGCACGGCCGCGGCCACGTGCTTAATCCCAGCGAGGTCCCTTATCGCGCCAATATTTTTGCCCTGAAAACTCTGGGTGTTAAATACATTATTGCCGTCAGTGCTTGCGGCTCTTTAAAGGAAGAGCTGGCGCCCGGCCACGTTGTGATCCCGGATCAGTTGTTTGACCAGACTAAAAAGCGGGACATGTCGTTTTTTGAGGGCGGGCTGGTGGCGCATGTCAGTGTGGCGGAGCCGTTTTCAGCAGAGTTGAGCGCTGCCCTGTATGAGGCGGTGAAAGCAAACGGCGGCACAGTTCACCAGGGCGGTACGTTTATCACCATTGAAGGACCACGCTTTAGCACCAAAGGCGAGTCGCAGGTGTACCGCAGTTGGGGCATGAGCATCATCGGCATGACGACCAGTCCGGAGGCGTTTCTGGCGGCCGAAGCTGAAATCGCTTATGCCTGCATGGCCCATATCACCGATTATGATGTGTGGCATGAGCATCAAGGTCCGGTGACGGTGGAAATGGTGATCCGGACCCTGCTGGGGAATACGGAATTGGCCCAAAAATCAATCAGCCATTTGGCAGCCACGATGGATAACTGGGCAGGAAACTTTGCGGCGCACCATGCTTTGAAAGATGCATTAATCACGGATCGCAAGCTGGTTCCGGCGGCAAAGAAGGCAGAGTTAGCCCCATTGGTCAGCGGCTATTTGGACTGACCGGATGCATATTTTTGTTTTAGAAGAAACGCAAGAGCAAAACGGCCGTCGCGAGGGTTCGCTGTTAATCTTAGCGGCGGCTTTTGTGTGGGTGAATGCCATTGGCTTAAGTTTGAGCCTGGAGGGCGGGCTTGACTGGCGGCATTTGTGGGCGCCGGCCGCCTGGATGGGGTTGATGGGGCTGGCCCATCTGCTGCTGCACCGCTTTAAGCCAAACCGAGATCCGTACTTTCTGCCGCTGTATGCCTTGCTGACTGGTTGGGGGCTGATTCTGATTGATCGCCTGGCGGCTAATTTTCTGGGGCGGCAGGTGATCTGGTTGATACTGGGAACGGCCGTTTTGCTGGCCGTCTCCATTCTCCCCCGCAATCTGCGTTTTCTGCGCCGGTATCGGTATACCTGGTTGTTTGCCGGGCTGATTTTATTAGCGACCACCCTCATTTTTGGCGTCAATCCTTCCGGCTATGGCGCGGCTCTCTGGCTGCCAGTGCCTTTTATCGGCCAGGTCTACTTCCAGCCTTCCGAACTGCTCAAACTGCTGCTCATCATCTTTTTAGCCAGTTACTTTGAAGAACGGGAAGCGCTGCTGCGGGTGAGCAGCGGCAAAGGACTGTTGGGATCGCTGCCCTACCTGGCGCCGCTGCTGCTCATGTGGGGGTTCTGCATTATCTTGCTGGTATGGCAGCAAGATTTAGGAGCGGCGACGCTGTTTTTTGTGCTTTTTCTGGCGCTGCTCTACCTGGCTACCAGCGACCGGCGCTACGTCCTCATCGGCAGCGGCTTGATGCTCCTCGCTGCCGTTTTTGCCTACTTTGCCTTCCGCGATCTGGTGGCGCTGCGCATCGACGCCTGGTGGAATCCCTGGCCCGACGCCAATAATCGCGCTTTTCAGATCGTGCAGTCGCTGTATGCGCTGGCCGCTGGCGGCATTTTGGGGCAGGGTGTGGGCCAAGGTTCGCCCTTCTACATTCCCGTCGTCCACTCTGATTTTGTATTCGCGGCAGTGGCGGAGGAATGGGGACTGGTAGGCAGCATGGGTGTGGTGATTTGCTTTTTGCTCCTGGCTTACCGGGGATTGAAGCTGGCGCTGTTGGCGCAACGGCCGTTTTACCGTTACCTGTCCGCCGGCATCACCATCTTGTTCACGGGCCAAACCTTGCTTATCATGGGCGGTGTCACCAAACTGCTGCCCTTAACAGGCGTCACGCTGCCTTTTGTCAGTTACGGAGGCAGTTCCCTGTTTATCAGCAGCCTGATGCTCGGCCTGCTGCTGTTCGTCTCCGGCAGAGTCGAAAACCGCATCAGGTAAAACGGATTTCTCGTGCAGTCTGAAAACAACCTCCAACACATCGTCCGCTTCATGCTTGGCGCCTTCCTGCTCACCGCTCTGGCTCTGGTTTTCTGGACTGTCATCCGCGCGGACGCCATCCTGGCGCGCCCCGACAATCCGCGTGCGGTAGACGCCGTGCTGGAAATCGAGCGCGGCGCCATCCTGGACCGTACCGGCATTGTGCTGGCTGAAACCAACGGACCGACCAGTGATCAGAGGCGGTACTATCCCTACCCCGCTATCGGCCCAGCCGTGGGCTATTACAGCTTCCGGCATGGCACCGACGGTGTAGAAAGTAGTTTTGATGCGCTTTTGCGGGGAGACAGCGAAGATTTCTGGCAAACATTTATGCGCCAGGCGCTGCACGAACCCCAAACCGGGCAAAGCATTCAGTTGACCCTGGATGCGGGCAGCCAACTCCAGGCTGAAAAGCTGATGGCCGACCACAAAGGCGCGCTGGTATTGTTCCAGGAAACAGGCGAGGCGTCGGACATCGTGGCGCTGGTCAGCCACCCCGGCTACGATCCGAATCAACTGCGCGAATCCTTTCCGGAATTGGTGGCGGACGAAGAAGCGCCTTTGTTGAACCGCGTCACCAAAGGGCAGTACCAGCCGGGTCTGGTTTTACAGCCTTTTATTCTGGCACACGCCGTCGAAGATGGCTTGCTCCAATTAGATGCACCTGTGGCGCATCCCAACCGTCCCATATTAGTGAATAGTTCGGCCACTTACTGCGCCAATCCCGCGCCGGAATCGGCCTCCTGGCAAGATACACTGCACCATCGCTGTCCAGGTCCGATGCTGGATCTGGTAGAAACGTTATCCCTGACAGACTTCGACAATGCCTTTGCCCGCTTCAACCTGACAGCGCAGCCGACGCTGTCGTTGAGTACGGAAACTGTCACCTACCTGCCATTGGCGGAGGCAGCCCAGGCCGCTATCGGACAAGACAATTTGATCGTGACGCCGCTGCAAGTGGCAAATGCCTGGCTGGCGCTGAACCAGAACGGCCGTTTCCCCACCCTGCGCCTTGTTTCCCACATTGAAAATGAGTTGGGCGACTGGGTTCCACTGCCTTCAGAGACGAACGGGGGGGAAACGGCCGTTTCCCCCCAAACAGCCGCCGCTATCTTACAGGCACTGCCGCAAACCGATGACATTCGTGAATTCAGCACCCTGGTTATCTCCGGTCCTGAAGGTACCACCAACACCTGGTATCTCGGCGCAGCCCCTGGCGGCGAAACAGTGGTGATTGTGCTGGAGGATACGGCGGACCTGGCCCTGGCTGAAGAAATGGGCCGGGCGCTGTTGAATCGCTAGGAATCAAAAAGGCGCGGTGGCTGTCACCGCGCCTTTTGTAAAACTTCTTCTCCTCAAAAGACAGTATTGCCTGCTTCATCCTTTCCCGTGCCGTTAATTACCCGACATCACCATGACCAACTTGAGGGATGCTCTTGTGGATCACAGCGCAGACAATAACCAAAAAACAGGCTTCTCAAGCCTAGTCAGCATACTAGCATAGGCAAAATATTGTTGTCAAGAGTGGTTGTCAGGGTATCAGGAGTGGTGAACTGGAAAACAGCAAAAAATCTCATCTCATTGGCAAATCTTGAATTAGGCGCTTGATGAACGGTCGGCAAACGATCTGGACAGCAAGGCCATTCTTGATATAGTACCGGCATATGATTCGGAAAATGATTGTTATAACAGTCCTGTTGGTGGTGGTGGTGCTTACAGGCATGGGCAAGTGGGGAACGGCCGTTTCCGCTCAATCTCCCACCTCTGATATTATTACCCTGGTGAATCAGCTTCGGGCCTCTTATGGACTGCAAGGTTTTACCTATAATCCCCAATTAGCCGCCGCCGCCCAGGCCCACGCCAACTGGATGGCAGAGACAGCCATCTACAGCCACACCGGCGCCGGCGGCTCCAGCCCACAAACACGCGCCAATGCCGCCGGTTATCCCGGCTATGTGTCAGAAAACATCGTGGGCGGTACCCGGCTGAACCCCGGCGGCGGCGTCACCTGGTGGCGCAACAGTTCCATTCACTTTGCCACCATGATCTCCAACAAACATACGGAAGCGGGCGTCGGTTTTGCCCAGGGGCATGACCAGAATTTCTACGTGCTGGTGGTGGGCTACCCGTCTGACATCCCGCCGGAACTGCCCCAGCGCCAGGAAACAGTTACCTACGTGGATGCGCCCTTTTTTGTAGAACCGATTGAAACCAGCGCCCCGCGTGAAGATGGCTCCATTGTCCACGTGCTGGGAGACGGGCATACTTTGTGGGCCATTTCCGCGCGCTATGAAGTGCCTATCTGGGAAATCATGCTCTACAACAGTCTGACTGAGGACTCGGTATTGCAACCGGGGGACGAACTGACCATTCGTTTGGCGGATGGGGCCGAGCCGCCGCCGACGCCCACGCCGCCCGTACACTACATCGTGCGGCGCGGCGACAACGCTTGGTCGATTGCCGCCTGGCACAACATCAGTCTGGCGGATTTGCTGTGGTACAACGGCATGGGCGAAAATGACATGCTGCAACCGGGGGATCAGGTGAAGATCCGGCTGGTGGAGGGGGAAGTGCCGCCACCGACGCCCACGCCGCAGTTGGCCCACATCGTAGAAAGCGGCGATTCGTTATGGGGTATTGCTGTCCGCTATAATCTCACGCTGGATCAACTGCTGACTTATAACGGAATGAATGAAAATTCGTTTCTAGGAGTGGGGGATGAAATTGTGATTGTCTCTCCTTCCCCAACCGCCACGCCCACGCTTGAACCGTCGCAGACGCCGGCGCTGCCGGAAACGGCCGTTACGCCCAGCCCCTATCCCACGCCCTCTCAGCTCATGCCCTCAAGCACACCTCGCCCGATAACGGCCGTTCGCGCCACACCACCGCCAGACAATGGCAGCGCCGGCCTTTCTGATGTATTTGGGGTGGGGGCTATGGCATTTGGGGTGGGTCTGGTGATGATTGCGGCAGCGGGTTTTGTTTACTTCCGGCGGAATTAGTTGAATAGTTCAAGGGGGTTTACGTTTGACCGAATCCGTTTGTCGTAGACGTTAAGATGGGTATGGTTGCCGCACCATTCGCGGTTGTAGCAAAGATTGCCGGCCATATCCATGGTGTAGCCTTTGTTGCTTTCGGCGCCAATGGACTGACCTGCTTTGAGCTTATCCCCCACTGCCACCGAATAATCCCCATGCAAAAAAGTGACCACATACACCTCATTTTCAATCACCAGCGTCGGATTCCCATATTCGTCTACGTACAATTGGGCCACAACGCCGTTGATGGGCGAGGTGATTTCCGAGCCCCGACCGGCGGCGAGGTCGATGGCGTAATGTCCATAGGACATGCCGTGTGGCCCCTGAGTAATGGTGTACTGGGCATAGGGCGCTATAAAGGCAAGGGGGTCGCCGCTGATGGGGGCGCTGATTTCCGGCTGCGTGTTTGGCTGGGAAACGGCCGTTTCTCCCCCTGTGACTCTCGCCTCTGACTGATGGGGTAGAGAGGCGGCCCCCACTGCCAACAGCAACCCCACAAACACCACCAAACCGATAATCACCAACTGGTTTGGCCCGCCTGCCCGATAACCAGTGGGATAAGGTCCAACAAACGCATAACCGTCTTGATAATCTTCCCACTCCTGGGCGTCAGGGGAAAAATTGGCGAACAGGTCAGTAGCGTAAGTCAGCAGGTCAGAATTAGCACTCATGTTCTATATTTTATTGTTTTTTTATCTTTCCTGCAACCTCAATTTCAGGATGTGTGCGAGTCCCAGAACGGGCGAGACAGGCGTCAGAAAACGCCGTTTGTTCCCGCCCAGACCTATCTCGCCTGCCTGGCCCCAACCGGATCGGTTTCAATATCTAGATCCCACGATTACCGGATTATTTTTTTAGACCCAACAACCGACAGCAGCGAATATGCGATTGCCCTGTCCCAAGAGGAAGCTTGCGGTTCCAATTCTAGAAGTGGAGTATAATTCCATCAAATCGTATCTTTTCCAGGTTGCGGTTGTTTTAAGCATTACCAAATCAACTCAAAAAATCGAAAGGAGAAAAACATGAGTGACTTAATTGTGTTTGCGTTCAAAACAGAAACTGGCGCTGCCGAAATGCGTGACGCCCTGAATAGAATGCAAAAAGAACACCTGATTCAATTGGAAGACGCCGCTGTCGTTGTACGCCGGCAAGACGGTAAGGTAAAAGTTAAACAAGCCGTCAGCCTGGTGGGCGCCGGCGCCCTGGGCGGCGCGTTTTGGGGTATGTTGATTGGCTTGCTCTTCTTCATGCCCTGGCTGGGCATGGCAGCCGGCGCCCTGGGCGGCGCTTTGGGCGGCAAGTTCAACGACATTGGCGTGGACGACAAGTTCATCAAGCAGGTAGGCAGCACCATCGAACCGGGCCACTCCGCCTTATTCTTGCTGGTGCAAAGCGCCACCGCCGACAAAGTACTGCCTCAACTGGCCCACTTTGACGCCACTGTTCTGCAAACCTCTCTCTCGGCAGAGAACGAAGCCAAACTGCGCGAAACCTTTGGCGGCCACGTACTTAAAAAGCCAACAGGCTTCGCCCTTGTACAAAGGGTATCGCGGCAACCCGCCGGAACACCCGCCCTTTCCCGGCGTTATTTGCGCCTCGCTAAACTATGAAATTTGCCACGGTCTGCCCGATGATAGAGTATTGCACGAGGGTGATATTGTAGGCATCGATATTGGGCTAAGGCGCAACGGTTATTGTGGCGATGCCTGTATGACGTTTGGGGTGGGCCAAATTTCAGCCGAAGCGCAGCGGCTGTTAGACGTTGCGCAAGAATGCCTGCGGATTGGCATCGCAGCGGCCCAGTTAGACAATCACCTGAATGATATTGGCCGGGCCATTGAAAAATATGCCAAGACTCAAGGCGTGGCCAATATCATTCAAGTGATTGTCTAACTGGGCCGCTGCGATGCCAATTCGCAGGCATTCTTGCGCAACGTCTAACACCCGCTGCGCTTCGGCTGAAATTTGGCCCACCCCAAACGTCATACAGGCATCGCCACAATAACCG
>JAWOGU010000608.1:0-2539 GCA_046496595.1 Chloroflexota bacterium | reverse complement strand
ATGGGCAGAGTGGCCGAAGAAGCACTGCTCATGGCCTACGGCGCGACCGAGCAGCAAGCCGGTTCCGACCTGGCCGCGATGACGACTAAAGCAGTACCCGTTGCAGAAAATGGCGCAGTGGTCGGCTACAAAATTACAGGGCAGAAGCAGTGGATCAGCAACGGCGGCGTGGCCGATCTTTACACCATTCTGGCGCTGGCTCCGGGCGGTCCCACCTGGTTTATTGTGGACAAAGAGGTGGCTGGTTTCACCAAAGGCAAGCCGGAAGACAAACACGGCATTCGCGCCAGCAATACCGCCGCCCTCTTCCTGGAGGACGTGTACGTGCCCGCCGACCGCCTGATTGGCGGCGTGGAAGGGCAGGGTCTGGCGCAGGCGCAGGCTGTGTTTGGCTATACCCGCCTCATGGTGGGCGCTTTTGGCCTGGGCGCGGGTTGGGCAGCGCTCAAACGCGCCGTGCGTTACTCGCAAGAACGCATCCAGGGCGGTGATCCGCTCAGTGAAAAACAAGGCTATACCCATAAGCTCATCGTGCCCAATGCGGTGCGCCTGGAGGCGGCCCGCACCTATATTGAATGGGTCGCCGAACGGCTGGACAGTGAAGATCACGGTTTGCAAACGGAAGGCGCCATCGCCAAATACCTGGCAACCGAAGCGGGCAACAAGGCCGCCGAAGATGCTATTCAGGCGCTCGGCGGTTACGGCTACACCAAAGAGTACATGGTGGAAAAAATCAAGCGTGATGTACGCATCACCACCATTTATGAAGGCACATCGGAGATTATGGAATGGACCATTGCCCGCGACCGCTGGCAGCTTCATCTCAAATCGCGTGGGGCTTATTACAATGATTGGGCGGCAAAACTGGATGCGCTGTATCAACGTCAGCCGGACAATGGTGCTGATGCGGCTGCTCTGGCGATGCGCGCCCTGAGTGTTATTTTGGAGCGATGCCGGGTTGACCGGCTGACGCGCCAGCAGCACGTTCTGTTCCGCCTGGGCGAACTGGTGGCGTATGTGGAAACCGCCGCCCTGTTTGCCGAGCGGGTGGTAGACAAACCCACCGCAGCCATTCCCCTGGACGTGCCCACCCGGCAGGCGATGGCCCGTATCCATGCCCGCGACGCGGCGCCAAAAGTGGCGACCGATGGCTTGCGCTGGGCGATTGGCGTAGGCCAAACAGACCCCAATCTGGCGGATTCGCTCAATCTGCCCGGTATTTACCAGGCGCAAGCGGGATTGGTGGCGGATATGGATGTGGCGGCGGCGGCGTTGAATAAAGCATTTCATGCGTGATGCGTGCTGCGTAAAGATTTTTCACGCATCACCCATCACGAGTCACGATGCGGAGGTTTCCAATGGATTCAGCAAATAGAGCGATTGCCATCGTGGGGGTGGGGGCGATTTTGCCGGACGCGCCAAATGCACCGGCTTTCTGGCAGAACGTTATCAACAAGCGTTACAGCATCACCGAGGTGCCGCCGGAACGCTGGAATCCTGATTTTTACTATGACCCCGACCCTTATGCGCCGGATAAAACGTACAGCAAAATCGGCGGCTGGGTGCGCGGCTTTGAGTTTGATTGGAAGCAGTTCAGGATGCCGCCGAAAGTAGCGGCGGCGATGGACGAAGGCCAGCAGTGGGCGGTGACGATTGCCGCTGAAGCGCTGGCTGATTATGGCTATCCGCAACGGCCGTTACCTACTGAAAAAACGGCCGTTATCCTGGGCACCGCTATGGGTGGTGAAATGCACTACATCACCCAAAACCGCATCATCTTCCCCGAATACGCCGACGCCCTGCAAACCTCCGCCGCCTTCAACCAGCTTTCCGGCAGCGTGCGCGCCCAAATCATCAGCGAATGGCACAGCACCATCGACCAGCGTATTCCCGCCATTACTGAAGACTCCATGCCCGGAGAACTGCCCAACATCGTTTCCGGGCGCGTGGCGAATATCCTCAACCTGCGCGGACCCAACTTCATCACCGACGCCGCCTGCGCCTCCAGCTTCGCCGCCATCAATGCCGCCGTCGAAATGCTCAGCGAGCATCAAGTAGACGCCGCCCTCACCGGCGGCATAGACCGCAACATGGGCGCGCCCAGCTTTGTTAAGTTTTGTAAGATTGGCGCCCTTAGCGCCACCGGCAGCCGTCCCTTTGGCGATGGCGCCGATGGTTTTGTCATGGGCGAAGGGGCTGGCGCTTTCCTGCTCAAGCGGCTGGCGGACGCCGAACGGGACGGCGACAAAATCTACGCCGTCATTCGTGGCGTGGGCGGCAGCAGCGACGGCAAAGGTAAAGGCATCACCGCGCCCAATCCGGTGGGACAGGTGCTGTCCATCGAACGGGCCTGGGAAAACGCCGGTTTAGACCCCGCCACCGCCAGCCTCGTCGAGGCCCACGGCACTTCCACCCGTGTGGGCGATGTGGTGGAAGTGGAGAGCTTGAGCAAAGTGTTCAGCGGCGCAAAAACCGGCAGCATTGCTTTAGGCTCGGCCAAGAGCAACATTGGACATCTGAAGGCAGGCGCGGGGGCGGC
>JAWOGU010000593.1:0-20501 GCA_046496595.1 Chloroflexota bacterium | reverse complement strand
TGAAGATGGCGCGTTTACCATCGTTGGATTGGTCAACACCGGCTTCCCCGGCATCGACAACGCTAACGTGTTCCTCAGTCTGACGCAAGCTCAAAATATTACCCATTCCGGAAACCGGGCCAGCACCGTCCGCGTCCTGCTTAAAGATGCGGATGATACCGAAACGGTAGCGGCTGCCTTGCAAGCGCCAGGCGCCACTGTCCTGGATTGGCAAGAACTCAACGAGTTTGCGCTGACTCTGGAAGAAACCGGCGGTGTTTTCTACAACATCCTCTATGCCATCGTTTTCCTGGTGGTCGCCGTCATCATCGCCAACACCTTGCTGATGTCTGTCTTTGAGCGCACCCGGGAAATAGGCATTCTGGCTGCTCTCGGACTAAAAGGGCGGCAGATCATGACGATGTTTCTGTTTGAAGCCGTCATTTTAGGTCTGGTCGGCAGCGTGTTTGGCATGATTCTGGGCGGACTGCTGGTCTGGTATTTCTCCATAGGCGGTATCTATATTGGGGATGCGGCGGCAAACGTGGTAGAAGGAATGCCGCTTGGCTCTTATATGTACACGGCATTGGTACCGGCCAATCTTCTGGCGATGTCGCTTTATATGATGGTGGTTATTGTTCTCGTTTCGTTATACCCGGCCTGGTTTGCAGCCCGTCTGGAACCGGTAGAGGCGTTACACGCATTGTAGATAGAGAATAGAGTGGAGAGATAGAGAGAAACCTCTTGCTGCACCCTCTATCTCTCCACTCTATCTTTTAGGAGAAAAATCATGGCAATTATTGAAGCTGAAAACGTGACAAAGATTTATAAGATTGGCGAGGTAGAAACCCGGGCATTGGCGGGGGTGACACTGGACATTAAGGCGGGCGAGTTCGCCGCCCTGGTTGGACCCTCCGGTTCTGGCAAAACAACGATGCTGCAAATAATGGGCTGCCTGGATAAACCCAACAGCGGCACGGTAAAGGTGAATGGGCAAAATGTGTCTCAACTAAAAGCCAATCAACGGGCTGAAATACGCCGGGAAATGATTGGTTTTATCTTTCAGTTTTTTGCTCTGGTGCCGGTGTTGTCTGCCTATGAAAATGTGGAGCTGCCTCTGCTGCTGAACAATGTGAGCGCCGGGGAACGTCATGAACGGGTGGAGTACCTGCTGGAATCGGTGGGTCTGGCGGATCGTATGAAACACCGCCCGGACCAGTTGAGCGGCGGCGAGCAGCAGCGGGTGGCGATTGCCCGCGCCCTGGCTCCGAATCCTATCGTGGTCTTGGCCGATGAACCGACAGCCAACCTGGATACGGCGAATGGTTCTCTGGCGATGGACATTATGAAGAAGTTGAACGAGGAAACGGGAACGGCTTTTGTATTCGCCACCCATGATCCGCGGGTGATGGCTTACGCCAGCCGGGTATTGAAGATGCAAGACGGCCGTTTAATTGACGACGGCAACGGCATCAGCTAAACACCTGTTCCAATTATAGCAGGGGGGTGCATATAACCTGGCAGCAGTCTGCCGGTTTCTGGCTCAAGCCGCCATACGCGGGAATGGGTTTTGGCGACGCTATCGTTTGACCGGAGCGCCTGGTCGTGTGGCTCAAATCCGGCTTCTGTATCATTTCCCAAACCTCAGCCTCAATAAAAGCCATACCCGTGCTGTGGGCAAATGAGGTGCGATGATGCCCATCCATGACAAAATAATCATCCCCCGCTTTGATCACTTCGATAGGCGGCCAGCCGGCATCCTGTGAACGCAAGGCCACATTCACCCAGCGCTCCTTGAGATGCGGTTTGAGAGGTCGAAAACGGCCGTCGAAATCATCATGCCGTCCCACTGTGCCGGTGATTTGCAGGGTAGGAATGGTCATCATCCCCAGGTAGCGTTTTTGCCATGTTTTGTCTGTGCTGCTCTCTTCATAACTCTTCAAGCGGGAAGTTTTACCCAGCAGTTTTGCAATCAACGCCTCTCTGCGAGCCTGCCATAGACTCTGGCTGAAGGTTTCGCTAACTGAAAGTTTGGTGATCGAATAATGATCAAGCATGACAAACTCCTTACTGTTTACTAAGCTCTGGTAATATGCAACCGGTTGCACGGCGTCTTAAAAAAATTCCCTGAAATATTCAAATGCAACCGGTTGCATAATACGCTAAAAAATTTTAACTGCTGTTGGTGGACGCACGCACCACCAGTTCCACCGGCACAGCCACATTGGTGATGATGCCCGTTTCCAAATACTGAATCAAATTTTGCACCAGCAGCCTTCCCGATTCGGTAATATTCTGGTGAATGGTCGTCAAGGGTGGATTGCAGTACTGCGCCAGGGAAATATCATCATAACCAATGACAGAAACATCTTCCGGCACGCGCAAACCGCGCTCCCGAATCGCATTAATAGCCCCAATGGCAACCAGGTCACTATTGGTAAACACTGCATCCAAACCGGGATTCTGATCCAGCAATTTGAACATCATTTTTGTGCCAGCTTCGCTCGAATAGTCGCCGTAAACGACGCGCTTCGGATCGACAGCCAAACCAGCCAATTTCAGGGCGCTATCAAACCCCTTAAAGCGTAACCGGACTTCTTGCTCTTCAGCCGGACCGCCTAAAAAGGCAATCTTCTGCTTGCCCAGGCTCAATAAATGCTCGGCTGCCAGCCGTCCCCCAGTGAAATTATCGCCGGTAACTGTGCAATAATTGACGCCTGGAGCGGGAATCCCCCAGGCGATAAAGGGGGCTTTCATCTCTATCAGGCGGTGGATGTGGTGCTGTTTACGGGTTGAAGTCATTAAAACGAAACCGTCTACTTTGCCGGTATTCAGGTAGTCGCTAATCCATTCCGTGTCATAAGGATCCACATTCACCATGAGCAAATCGTAATGCATGTTGGCCAGCGCTATCGAAATCGAACCAAGCATCTCCAACAAAAACAGGTCTTCGACGCCAATTTGCTCGTAGTAGCCGTGGGTAACAAAGGCAATAGTATTGGATTGTTTAAGGCTGAGGCTGCGCGCGGGTTGATTGATTTGGAAATTATGCTGCCGAGCCAGAGCCTGAATGCGGCTGCGGGTTTCCTCGCTGATTAAAGGGCTGTTGCTCAAGGCGCGCGAAACGGTTGACTTGGAAACGCCCGCCAACTCCGCAATATCCGCAATGGTTTTTACCGGCTTGTCCGCCATGATCTGTTATCCTTAAGCCATTCATGCAACCGGTTGCATTATAACATGGACGCACTTTGAAGTCAACCCCTTTAGAGCAACGTCAGCGCGGCGCCGCTGCAATTGACCGAAACCCTTGGTATCAAGTATCATCCGTTTATGGTAGCTATGGACAACGAAGCGGTGCGTGTTTTTCAGGATGCAGCTCTGGGCGATTTAGGCCAGATTCGACAGTATGTGCGCGAAACGGCCGTTTCTTTCGGCTGTGCCCCGGCGGCGGCGGATGAGCTGGTCGTAGCTGTGAATGAGGCGGCAGCTAACATCATCCGGCATGGCTTCAAGCATGAGCCAGGCGCCATCCAGATAACGGTGGTGTGCGGCGCAGATACCGTTAAAGTGCTGCTCCATGACCACGCTCCCGGTTTCGACCCCACTACCCTCTCCAACCCGGACACCACACTAGCCCTGGAAGAACGGCCGTTTGGCGGCATGGGCGTCTATATGATGCGTACATTTTGTGACGGGTTGAGCTACTGTAGAAATTCACAAGGCGAAAACGAGTTGACCTTGCTCAAGCGAATGAGTCGATAATTATAAGAATTCATGAGGCGTGAAGCGTGATGCGTGATAATCCTGGTCACGCATCACGCTTCACGCCTCATTCTGAATTCCCCAAGCACACTTTCAAAAAAGGATATAGATCATGCTCAATGTAACTGTAGATAACGTAGAGGAACAGGTTCCTGTGACGGTACTGCGCCTGGAAGGAGAGATGGACGCCTCAAATTACGAGTCGCTAATTGTGCAAACCCAGGCGCTTTATGCCGATGGGGTACGCGATCTGCTGCTGGATCTCGCTAAGCTGTCCTTTGTCTCCAGCTCCGGTCTGGTCGCCTTACACAACATGGCGCTCATCATGCGCGGCGAAACGCTGGAAAACGCTCAGGAAGGGTGGCGCGCCTTCCATGCCATCTCTCGTGATTTGAAAAAAGCCAGCGGACCAGAAGCCCACTTCAAGCTGCTCAACCCACAGCCCCTGGTCTTCAAGGTATTGGATACGGCGGGCTTTACCACCGTGATGCCCGTGTTCGAGGATGAGGAAACGGCCGTTGCGGCCTTTGGCAGCCAGCACTAGCAGCGATGAAAAAGATTTCCATGCAAGGCTTTGGCCTATTTCATGACAAGTCTATCCAGCGTGATTTTGCGGCGGGGACGGTCATTTTTCAACCTGGCGACTTCTCAGACAACATGTATATCGTTGTCGCCGGGGAGTTGGTCTTCACCTTGTATGGCAGCGAAATCGACAGGCTGACCCCTGGGGATTTATTTGGCGAAATGGGCGTGGTAGAAAATCGGCCGCGCAATGGGGCGGTAACGGCCGTTACCGACTGCACCCTCATCCTCATAGATCGCCTGCGTTTTGCCACGCTCGTGCGTGAACATCCGGGCTTTTCCACCCGGGTGATGGCAGTCATCTCGGCGCGGCTGCACCGGCGTACCGAAGCCGAAGTGAAACGGCGCAGTTTGGAGCGCGAACTGGCAATTGGGCGCAAAATGCAGTTGTCACTGCTGCCTCAGCACACACCGCAAATCCCAGGCTGGCAGTTTGCTACTCATTACCAATCAGCCTGGCAAGTCGGCGGCGATTTCTATGACTTTATCAAGCGGGAAGATGATCCCGCTAAACTTTGCCTGGTGATTGCTGACGTCACCGGCAAAGGTGTGCCCGCCGCCTTGTACATGGCCGTCGCCCGCACCTTGATTCGGGCAGAAACAGGGAAAAGCAGTTCATCGGCTCAGGTCTTACAGCGCGTCAACGATTTGATTATCAACGACAACCAATCGCCGCTGTTTTTGAGCGCCCTGTATGCCATTTTGGACGTGGAAACCTGCAGCCTGCAATACGCCAGCGCCGGACATGACCCGCCCCTTTGCCTGCGCCACGCCAGTGGAATCGTGGAAGAGCTGCCCGCCAAGGGGTCTTTACTAGGCGCATTTAGAGATGTTTTATTCAACGAGGAAACCACGACACTGGCCCCTGGCGACGTCTTGCTGCTTTACACTGATGGCGTCACCGAATCGCGGGATGCTGAGAGGGGTTTTTTTGGTGAGGAACGGCTGAAAACGGCCGTTGCCAAAGCCGGTAATTGCAGCGCCGCTGAGATTGTACAAGAAATAGTAACGGCCGTTAACACCTTCACCGGTCCCGTTTCCCAGGCAGACGACCTGACAATTTTGGCAGCAAAACGCGTTCTCTCCTAACCCGACAAAAAGAGAGGTGACTGATGTGCCGTAGTATCAAAACCTTGTTCCACACCGACCCCGCACCAACCGAAACAGAGATTTACGCCGCTTCCCTGCAATTTGTGCGCAAAATAAGCGGCTACAGGCAGCCGTCCAAAGCCAATGAAGCCGCATTTGAGCAGGCAGTTCAAGAAATTGCCGCCGCTACCCAAAAGCTCCTGGACAGCCTGGAAACATCTGCGCCCGTTCGGCAGATAAACAAACCCTAAGGCTTTGTTTTCGAGTGATTTAGTGCTGCGCTATATAAAACCCCTTAGGTTTCTCAGCTGATCATCACCTGCATGACAAATACTATAACGAGACTTTGAAAAGTTTCTGTGAAATCTTTCTACGGAATGTGTCAAGGAACTCCGTTACGTGCCACCCTCGTCCCGGGGACAGGTGTGACAATTGTAACATGATCTTCCCGGTAAGAAAGTGATATTCGTCACTACTCCGGGCTTGACCTGACGTGCTAATCTTGGCGGCAGCCAACATGGGAGGGGAAGCTGCCACGGCGACAAAACCAACAGTCCGCGCCACGTTCCCCCTCAAACAAACAGGAGGATTGATGAACCGTATGAGTTACCGCCCTTTGTTTTTGTTTTGCCTCTTGCTGGGATGGGTTGTGGTTTTTTCCGGCTGCAACAACGCAGAAGTGCCAACGGCCGTTCCCCTTGCCGCCGCAGAAACCCCCACTGCCACAAATACTCTATCACCCACAGCCACCACGGAACCGACAGCTACCGCTGAACCTTCAGCCACACCCTCGCCCACCGCCACCCCGCCGCCCACCGATACGCCTGAACCATCGCCCACCGCCACCAAAACGCCGACCAAAACGCCCAGCCCTACGCCGCAGCCAACCGACACCCCCGCCGCCACCAACACACCGCGCGCCACCCATACCCCTGCCCCGCCGACTGCTGTGCCAGCAACGGCCGTTCCCCCCACCTCTGCGCCACCGACAAACAGCACCGCCCACACCTTCCCCGAAACGCCCATCCAACCCTGGAACGCCGATACCTTCATCCGCTATTTAGGTCTGGTGCGTGACTCATTTCGTAGTTTCAACAGCGAATACCAGCTTGCTCTGACAGCGGACAAGGCGTTCGACTGCGGTACTTTTGTTGGCTGGACTGGTTTGTGGATTTTGGAAGCCCCGGGTTTTACCAATGTACCCGCCGACTGGCAGCCCCTTTACAGCGAATATCGGGACAAACTGCGCCAGATCGTCGGTCTGACGACAGAAATACGGCCGTTATGCAACACTGACGGGGGTGAAATCAGCGAAGAGACGTCAAGAGCGCTGCTGGCCTTTTTGCTCAATGCCTATCCGCGTATGGAACAAATGGTTCTCGAAGCCAACCAACTGCCGCGCTAACTCGCTATCCAGGTGACAGTTAACTCTGAGTTGACTGTCACCTTAAACGGCGTTTTCATCATCAAAACGAAAACTCAACTGGCGCTGGCTCACCTCTGCCAAACCGCTGACGCCCACCCCAATCAGGCGCATCCGCCGGCCCTGCCAATGCTCCTGCCAGAGCGCCAGCGCCAGCCTGTAGATCGTCTCGGCGTCGTCCACGCCCCTTTCCACCGACTTTTGCCGCGTAAAGGTAGTGAAATCAGACCAGCGAAATTTGACGCGGATGGTATGGGCCGCCAGATTGCGTTTTTGCAGAGAACGCGCCACGCTTTCCGCCTGCTGGCGAATCTGTTCCTGCAAGCGCGCCGGATCGTTCACGTCTTCATTAAAGGTCCATTCCTGGCTGATCGATTTGGGCAGCCCGCGTTCCGCCTGCACTTCCCGGCTGTCTATGCCCCTGGCGCGCCGCTGCAAACTTTCCGCCTGGCTGCCAAACTGGTGATGCAGCGCGGCAATGTCGGCGACCGCCAGTTGACCGCACGTTTGAATATCCATCGCCGCTAGCCGTTCGGTAGTGCGCGGACCAATGCCCCAAATCACGCGCACCGGCAGCGGGGACAGGAAAACAGCCTCAAAATCGGGCAGGATGATGGTGCGCCCCTGCGGCTTTTCATAGTCAGACGCCACTTTAGCCACCAGTTTGCTGGTCGCCAGACCGACGGAAGCGGGTAGATGAGTTTGGGTGAAAACGGCCGTTGCCATGTCATCCACCAGCGGCAGCGGATCAATCGCCGCGCTCAAATCAATGTACGCCTCATCCACGCTGATCTGCTCCACCGGACCATACGCCGCCAAAACAGCCATCACCTGCCCGGAACATTCGCGGATACGCGGCCAATCGGGTGACACAATTTTGAGAGAAGGGCAGAGACGAACGGCCGTTGCCGTCGGCATCGCCGAATGAATACCCAGTTTACGCGCCTCATAACTGGCCGAAGACACCACTCCCCTGGACTGCGGCTGCCCACCCACCACCAGCGGCGCCCCCGCATCCTCCGGATGGTCCAGGAGATGCACGTTCACGTAAAAAGCATCCATATCCAGATGCAAAATAGCCCTGGGCCATTCATATGCTCGTGAAACGTCGCCAAAAATCGTCATAAGGGGATTATAAAAAGAGGAAAATAGGTATCTTCTCAATATTCTGGGGGAAACGAGGTCTGAGCCTGTCGAAGACCGTTGGTTTCGACAGGCTCAACCAACTCCGCCGCGCTTTTTTGAGAAGGTACAAAATAGCTTCGCAACCAGCAAACGCCAATCACAAATCATCAATCGAAAGTAACTGTACAGGTCATTGCCTGAGCCTGTCGCAGGCAACCCGGCTTCGACAAGCTCAGCCCTCGAGAGGCTGTATAGTCACAATCGAAAATCGTCAATCGAAAATCGTCACTCGTCAATCGTCAATCCGACAGCGCTATCTGGGCTTCCGTGCGTTCAATCACCCGCCCCACGTCACGGGCAAAACCCACCACGTCCAGGCGCGACAAAATCAAAACAGCGCCAAGCAAACCCAGCGCCTCCATGCCAAAAACAAGTCCATAGGCCAACCCGGGCGGCAGCCCCATGCCTAAAAGCAGGACATCCCGCAGCAAACCGCCAAAAAATGTACCCAGACCCTTAGACAGCAAAATCGCAATGGACCACAAACCCAAATAAGCGCCGGCTTCCGCATCAGAAGCCATCACCACCATCAGGCTCAGGCCGCCAAAGGTATAAACGCCAAAGCCGCCGCCAAAAATGAGCAGCGAAATCTCAAGCATATGCACCTGATCAAATAACGAAGCCGCCGCTAACAGCGCCAGCCCGCCCGCCATCAGACCCAGACCCCAACCGGCGATTTTTGCCTGCCGTTCCGGCGGCCGTTTTCGCCACAAAAATGTACTCAACAGCAGTGTCACCACCGTCGCCGCCTGCCAATAGCTGTTAAAACGTGTCGTTCTGCCCACCGGCAAATCAAAGGCTTCCGCGCCAAACGGTTCCAAAATCGCGTCTTGCGCCCAGGCTGCCATCGTCGCCAGCGCCAGGAAAAAGAAAAACTGGCGGGTACGTGAGTCTGCCCAAATCTTCCGCAGCACCGGCATAAAATCGGGTCGCACTGCGTCGTTTTTTGATTCCACAGGCTGATCCTGGCGTTTGACTCGTTTTTCCACCCCGAAAATGGCAAAAAACCAGAAGAAACCGCCAATGATCATGGTCGCCAGCACCATCTGCCAGAAAATTGGTTCCGTGTACACCTCCATCCAGATGCTGAAGCCAATACCGGCGATAGCAAAAAAGATGATGAGAATGGTCTCCACTGCGCTGATAGCCAACCCCTGTTTTTCCGGCGGCGCTGAGTCTCGCACCAAAGCCAGAAAAGGACTGCCTGAAATCAGCGTACCAATGCCATACAGCAGCGACGAAGTCAGCGCCAGCAGCCAACCCGCCACATCCGTCTGAGAATCGCCGAGCCGCATTAAGCTAAAGCCCAAAAACGGCAGCGAAAAGACCATCATCCCCCGCCCCAGCCAGATGTAAGACGTTCTACGAAAGCCAAAAAGAAACCGGGTATCGGAACGGTAACCCGCCCACAAACTCAACGGAGAAAGCAAATAGCGCAGGGCAATCAGCAGACCCACAGGCGTGGCTGGAATGCCTAAATGGGAGATCATGACGCGATTCCAGATGCTTGTCACCAGGATGTCGCCCATGGCAGAGCCGATTTGGAAGCTGCTCATGCGCAGCAGCCGCCAATAAGTGAATGATTCTGTAGAAGATGGAGTGCTTTTTATCATAGCCTGTTGTTTATTCATACGAGGCAAAATTGTACAGGCATGTGGCTTTTTGGGGAAATAATTTACTGGGCGCAGGTGTATACTGAAGGATTACACCTGCACCGGCGCCACCACCGGTAAAACGATGCGAAACGTCGTGCCCATACCTATCTGGCTGGTCGCAGTTACATGTCCCCCCAGCCCATCAATGTAATCCTTCGTCCAAAAGAGGCCAAAGCCCATGCCTCCGGCCCGCTTTTTTGTCGACCAGCCTAATTCAAAAATATTTTCGAGATGCACCGGATCAATTCCTGGTCCATTATCACGGATCGCAATTTCTGCTTCCGTTTGCGAAATCTGCCGGGTCGTAATCCACATCTTGGCGGGGCTAGCCATATCGCTCATGGCCTCTTCCGCATTTTTAATGATGATACGGAATGCTTCAGACAACATATCTTTGACTGTTTCTACCGGGGCCAGCGTTTTTGCCAGGTCCAGGTGCAGCATGACATTCGTTTCAGTCTTTACTTTGGCTTTGTCGCGCGTGATCGTGGTGCGTGGATACACTTCTAACAAGGCCCGCGCCAGACAATCATGCACCTCAACCGGCTCATCTCCCCGATTCAACCAGGGTTCATTCAAGTTATCAAGTATGGCGATTATCTTTTCTAATTGGTTGGCCGCCATGGGCAGTTCTCGCAAGATGAACTGCTGCCGTTCCGGCGTGAGTTGGGGCAGCATTTGCAAAAGCTGCACGTAGCCGTTGACATTGCCCACATAGTTGCGCAAAGAATGTGCCGAAGCGATGGTGCTAAATGCCATCCGCCCAAAAGTTTGGGCGATTTGTCGCTGTTCAGCCGTTTCACGGAACAGCCGGGCATTGTTGATACCCACCGCTGCCTGCTGGCCCAAGGCCGTCAGGATGCTGAGTTCCCAGGGCGTAAATCGAGACCTGCGGCTGGTAACAAACAGGTTGCCCAATACCTGATCGCCCAGGAAGAAGGGGACGGCTACCACCCGTTTGATGCCAAAAACAGCCTGCACCTGATCAGCCATCTCCCGGCTGACAACGGGGCGGAACAGGTCATAAAGATGTTCGGAGATGAGATACTTTTCGGAACGGCCGTTTAACCCCGTTATCGCTCTCACACTCAAATTTTCCTGGTAGAGGGCGTCATCCAGATAGGCAATGGCTTGTTCGCCCATCAGGGAAACACCCGCCTGCGTTTCAAACTGGCGTATCATCGCCATTGATTCATCCACGGCGTAAGCCCGCACCGGCAGCAAATTACCTTCTTCCAACGTGGCTACCATGGCCCCCGCATAACCCAGGTCCGCCACTACGGCATCCACTATGGTTTGCAAGACCTCTGTCTCATTTGTCATGAAGGCTTGCAAGCGCAAAATAACACGCTCCAACGCTTGCATTGTATCCAACCTGCGCTGATTTTGGATGGCCGTAGCCGCCTGCTGACCAAAGGCCGCCAGCAGCCCCATATCTCGTTCCGTCACCGGTTCTGAAACGGCAGCCATTAAACTCCCCACTGTCTCCCCATAAAGCTGAAACGGGACAGCAATGGCCTGCTGCACACCGGTCGCCTGCTGCAAACTATCCGCCACATCCTGCGGCAGATAGGGGACGAATAAATTATACAAACGGTTGGAGGTCAGGAGCCTCTGGGCAGCGTTCCCGTTACCAAGCACTGCCTTCACCGCTAGATTTTCTCGATGGGCGGGGTCATTTAACTTAAAGTAAGTACCAGGTGGTAGACTGATTTTTGCAAACTGAGGAATGGCATTCAAATCGCCGATGGAAGGGCTAAGCGCATAAGCTCTCAACGCCAGCACGTTCCCTGATTCAATGGTCGTCACCATGGATCCCATGCAGCCAAACTGACCAACAACATCATTGACAATTTGCTGCAATACTTCCTGCAATTCAGGGGAAATAAGTGGAATTTGCGGGTCGATGTTATTCAAGCGTTTGACCTCTTTTATGGATGCGAATGTGGCGAGAATGCAAACAACTAAGTTTCCATCTATTATTCTAACGCATTATGTCACTATGTGAAACTATTTCGCCCGCATCAATGGAGGGAATTCTGTCCTATTCAAACACGGAGTAACCGTTCACGCTCCCGTAGGTTGAGCCTGTCGAAACCAACTTCGCTTCGACAAGACTTCGGCGCAAGCGGCTCTCGAGCCTGTCGAGAGGCAGTCGAACGCACAGGGAACAGGGTTAAATGATGGCGATGCGAATTTACCTTGATTGAGAGGAACGGCCGTTCCTCACAATCAACCCACAACAGTGAACGGTTAATAGATAATGCCTCTATTTGCCATTAACAATTGACAATTCCCTTCTGATCCATCATACTAAAACTAACTGGTCAGACCACTTACCAGCACACAGACGAGCCATAAACAGGAACACCCATGAACAACTGGACCGCCCCGCAGCGCCCCAACGACTACGCCGAAAAGGCCCTGGTCAGCGCCATTCTCAACGGCGATTTCCCGCCCGGCTCCTCCCTGCCCGGCGAACGCGCCCTGTCCGCCGACCTGGGCGTGACCCGGCCCACCCTGCGCGAAGCGCTGCAGCGCCTGGCCCGCGACGGCTGGCTGACTGTGCAGCAGGGCAAACCCACCCAGATCAACGACTTCTGGCGCGATGGCGGCCTCAATGTACTCAGTGCGCTTGTCCATTACCCGGCCCATTTGCCGCCCGGTTTCATCACCAGCCTGCTGGAAGTACGCCTGAACCTGGCTCCGGCTTACACGCGGGACGCTGTCATCAACGGTAATGGTGAAGTCGTGGCGTTCCTGGCCGCACACACAACACTGGCAGACGAAACGGCCGTTTACGCCGCCTACGACTGGCAGTTACACCGTCTCCTCACCATTCAGTCCGGGAATCCCATATACACCCTCATCCTGAACGGCTTCACCGACTTCTATGAGCAAATCGCCCGCGTTTACTTCACCACGGCCGAAGCGCGCGCCCGGTCTCAGCTTTTTTACGCGGCTTTACTGGAAACGGCCGTTGCCCAAGACCCTGCCCGCGCCGAAACCATCTGCCGCGAGACGATGCAGGAAAGTATTAGTTTGTGGCAAACCGTTCGGACTCAAAAAGATTAAAAGTTAAAGATTAAAGACCTGCCAGCCTGCAAACTTCAATCTCTAGTCTTCAATCTTTCGTCTTTATTTTTCGGAGATTAACCATGAAACGATGGAACGGTTGGGGAGACGATCACACCACCTACGCCCTCCCCGAAAAAGCAGTAGAATTTTTAACCGATCTGGTTGGCGCCAGTAAAACACCGCAGGACACCAGCTTCAAAGACGTGGTCGCCGGCGTACCCCCTTCCCGGCTGCCCCACCATCCTCTGGTCAACACCGACGCCGACGTGCGCCTGCTCCATGCACGCGGCCAAAGCCTGCCCGACTGGGTCGCCCTGCGCAGTGGGCGCATTCCCGCCTTCCCCGACGGCGTGGCCTTCCCTACGATTGACGTGGAAGTGGGCGATCTTATTCGCTACGCGAAGGATGTGGGCGCTAAACTAATTCCCTACGGCGGCGGCACCAGCGTCGTCGGCCACATCAACCCGCAGCCGGGCGATGCGCCGGTACTCACGGTCAACATGCAGCGCCTCAACAACCTGCGCCACTTCGACCCCACATCACAGCTTGCCACCTTTGGCGCGGGCGTCGCCGGACCGGATGTAGAGGCGCAGCTCCGCGCCCGCGGCTGCACCTTAGGCCACTACCCGCAGTCGTTTGAACTGTCCACGCTGGGCGGCTGGGTGGTGACGCGCTCCAGCGGGCAGCAGTCGTTGGGCTATGGCCGCATTGAACAGTTATTCGCGGGCGGCGTCATCGAAACGCCGGCGGGCAAATGGGAACTGCTGCCCCACCCCGCCTCGGCCGCCGGGCCTGATTTGCGCCAGCTTGTGCTTGGCTCCGAAGGGCGGCTGGGTATCCTCACGGAAGCCACGGTGCGCGCCGCGCCGCTGCCGGAAAAAGAAGAATTCCACGCCATTTTCTTCCCGGACTTTGAACTGGGACAAACGGCCGTTCGCCAGATCATCCAATCGCGCATCCCTCTCTCTATGCTGCGCCTCAGCACCACCATCGAAACCACCACCACCCTGGCGCTGGCCGGCCACGAACGGCTCATCGGCAGTCTGGAGGTGGTGTTGGGCGTGCGCGGCGTCAGGGATGAGAAATGTATGCTGTTGTTTGGCGCGTCGGGTAGCAAGGCGCTGGTGAAAATGGCGCGGAACGCCGCCCACGACATCGCCAAAGACCACCAGGGCGTGGCGGTTGCCGGGCAGACGTTTGGCAAACAGTGGGCCAAAGGCCGCTTCCGCACGCCCTACCTGCGCAATACGTTGTGGGACATGGGCTACGCGATTGATACGTTGGAAACGGCCGTTTCCTGGCACAAAATCGACAAAACGCTGGCTGCCATCGAAGCCGCTCTCCGCCCCGGTCTGGCGGAATGGGACGAGCGCGTCCACGTCTTCACCCACCTATCGCACATGTATCCGCAGGGGGCCAGCATTTACACCACCACCCTCTTCCGCCTGGCCGACGACCCCGAAGAGACGCTGGCCCGCTGGCAAACGCTCAAAGCCGCCGCCTCCGCCGCCATCGTCGCCAACGGCGGCACCATCAGCCACCAACATGGCGTCGGTACGGACCACGCCCCTTACCTGCCCGCCGAAAAAGGGGAACTGGGCATGGCCGTCCTGCAAGACGTGGTCAGGCGGTTTGATCCGTATGGCATGATGAATCCAGGGAAATTGATTAACAATTGACGATTTTGGATTGACGATTGACCTATCTCAGCGCTCCAATCGTCAATCCAAAATCAAAAATCGGGCATGGTTCAATTCAGGCGATAGGTGCTTTACAAATTTACGCAGCACTGTCATGCTGAGCGGAGTCTTCGGAGCGAAGCATCCCGCTCCCGCCAGAGGAACGGGATGCTTCGGAGGATGCTTCGGCAAGCTCAGCACAGGCTCTCAGCATGACACGTTTTCTTGCTAAATTTGTAAAGAAGGTGTTTCGCTCGATGAACCATGCCAAAAATCGTAAATAGGAAACACAATGCTTACAAAATCACGCTCAACCATCTGGCAAACCATCGACCAGCCGTGGGACATGATCGTCATTGGCGGCGGCATTACGGGAGCGGGCATTTTGCGCGAGGCGGCGCGGCTGGGGCTGCGCACGCTGCTGGTCGAGCAGAAGGATTTCGCCTGGGGCACGTCCAGCCGCTCGTCCAAACTGGTCCACGGCGGCCTGCGTTATCTCAAGGAAGGCAAACTGGGTCTCACCCGCGCCTCCGTGCTGGAGCGGGAACATCTGCTCGACGAAGGTCCCGGTCTGATCGACCCCCTGGGCTTCCTGTTAGCCACGTATGAAGATGACAAAACAGGACGCTGGGTGTTCGGCGCCGGCCTGACAATTTATGATCTGCTGGCGCTGCAATGGAGCTACAAGTATTACAGTCCCCGCGATTTCCAAATGCTGGCGCCCCGCCTGTCGATGACCGGTCTCAAGGGCGGCTTCCGCTACGGCGACGCCCAGACCGACGATGCCCGCCTGGTGCTGCGCGTGATTCAGGAAGCGATGGCGGATGGGGGAACGGCCGTTAACTACGTCTGGGCCCAATCGCTGCTTAAAGACGAAAACGGGCAGGTCAACGGCCTGCGGCTCCACGATCACACCACCGGCGCGGAAGCTGAAGTCCATGCCCGCGTCGTCATCAACGCCACAGGGGCGTGGGCCGACAATCTGCGCCAACAAATCGGCGGCGAGCGCAAAATTCGGCCGCTGCGGGGCAGTCACCTGATTTTCCGGCGCTGGCGGCTGCCCATGCCGCAGGCCGTCACCTTCCTGCACCCCATCGACCAGCGCCCCGTCATGATATTTCCCTGGGAAGGCATCACCCTGGTCGGCACTACCGACGTGGACCACCCTCAAGATTTAGACCAGGAACCGCGCATTTCAGCGGCAGAAACGGCGTACCTGCTGGCGGCGGTCGAGTCGCAATTTCCGTCGCTGGGCATCGGCCTGGATGACGTGGTAGCGGCGTTTGCCGGCGTGCGCCCGGTCATTGGCTCCGGCAAAGACGACCCGTCCGAAGAATCACGCGACCACGTGGTCTGGCAGGAAGCGGGGCTGCTCACCATCACCGGCGGCAAGATGACCACCTTCCGCCTGATCGCCCTGGACGCCCTGGAAGCGGTGCGCCACCTGCTACCCGACATGCCGGAACCGGACCGCAAACAGCCCGTGTTAGACCCGGTGGACGTAGACCTGGAGGCTGACGGCGCGCTCGATGAGACGACGCGCCGCCGCCTGTTGGGGCGCCACGCCGCCGAAGCGCCAGCTCTGGCAGCGGCGGCGCAGCCGGGCGAACTGGACGTGATCCCCGGCACGCAGACACTGTGGGCGGAACTGCGCTGGGCGGCCCGCGCCGAAAGCGTGGTCCACCTGGATGATTTGCTGCTGCGGCGCACGCGCCTGGGTATTTTGCTGCCGCATGGCGGCGCGGAATTCCTGCCGCGCATCCGCGCCATCTGCCAGCCGGAGTTGGGTTGGGATGACGCTTGTTGGGAGCAGGAGCAAACGGCTTATCTGGCGCTGATTGACTGCTGCTACAGCATCCCGGACGCGGCGCTTATTTCGGACTGGAAAGCGCTGCTGACGGAGGCGAAAACCGCCCGGTTGGTGACAAGAAAGGAGAAGAAGAAAGGGGGGAAACGGCCGTTGTTGCTCGGTATAGTGGTGGGGCTGGCGGTTGTGTTGGGCTGGTGGTGGTGGAGGAAGAGAAGTATTTAGCAAAAACAGGGAACGGCCGTTCTTTCACCATTCACCCGAAAAAATTTGGGCATGGTTCATTTCACGCAACAGATGCTTTACAAATTTACGCAGCACTATCATGCTGAGCGGAGTCTTCGGAGCGAAGCATCCCGCTCCCCCCAGAGGAACGGGATGCTTCGGAGGATGCTTCGGCAAGCTCAGCACAGACTCTCAGCATGACACGTTTTCTTGCTAAATTTGTAAAGAAGGTGTTTCGCTCAATGAACCATGCCAAAATTTGTTACTCAAAAAGTTATTGCTTAGGCTTATCCCGACAACTATGAAAAACTATGTAGCCAACTGTAATTACCAACCATATACCAGTACATCCAAATATAAAACCACCAATAACTGGATCCAAATAACGGGAAATGATATTGACAATTAATACACCGAGCGGTGGCCCCCACATCCCATTGGTATTAGCGAATGGTGCATCAGGGTCTTTCGGTTCCCATATTCCATTCCTCAAAACATGTGTTCTTGACACCCATAAGCACATGGCAATACCGAGAATGATGCCAGCAGGTATCCCCCAAAGAATACTGGTTTGGCCTTCCCCTGAATGGAAGTTTGAAAAAATGGCTAAACCAATGAAGATGGTCATTCCTGCAAAGGCAATAAATCCCCTTTTACAAACTGACATTTAAACCTTTCCTTGCGTTCGTCGTTTTAACCGATTTCACTACCGATCTGTATTTGCTTGCTATCACGACTAGAGCAGTCAGCGAAACTGCCGTTCTTTGACCATTCGCAAATCATAACGGCCGTTACTTCCCATACATTTCCCATTTACCCAAGTTTCACCAGATTATACATCCTTCCGCCTTCATCCTTTTATCCCCTACCTTCACAAATCCAGGTGACACATGACGCCCACTCACATGACACCTGTCACATGACAGTTGCCCCATTCTGCAAGAAACTGGACAGTGTAAAACTTTTTCACGAGCGTAAAGATTTCATGTGTAACCACCGTCCGATACACATCTCGGGGGAGACCGGAAAGACGCGATATTCTCAAAATATCCGCCGGTTACACTGCTGCGCTCGCCACCCCTCTATTTGTCTCCCCACTTCCCTTTAGGAGAATATCATGTCTGATAAACCCGTAGAAAGTGAAGGCATTGCTTACCGTCGGCGCAATGCCGGTTTGATTGGCGTCCGCAGCAAGGTGCAGGTGCGCGACAGCACCATGCTCAGCCTCGTTTACACTCCAGGCGTCGCCGAACCATGCCTGGAAATCGAACGCATCCCCACCCGTTCCTACGACGTCACCTGCCGAGGCAATACCATCGCCATCATTTCCGATGGTTCATCCGCCTTTGGCATGGGCAACATCGGCCCCGACGCCATTTTACCCGTGCTGGAAAGCAAAGCCGTCATCATGAAAAACTTTGCCGGCGTCGACGCCCTGCCCATCGCCCTCAAAGTCAGCACCACGGACGAGTTCGTCGATACTGTCCTAAACCTGAGTCCCACCTTCGGCGCTATCAGCCTGGAAGATATTGCTTCGCCCGCCGGCATTGCCATTGCCGAACGACTGGAGAAATCGGCCTACATTCCGGTGGTCAACAATCACCGGGACGGCGTGGCTATCGGCGTGTTGGCCGGTCTCATCAACGCCGCCAAAGTGGTGGGCAAGACACTAAAGGAAATGCGCATCATCATCCACGGCGCGGGCACAGCCGGACTGGGCACAGCCGCCATCCTGCGCACCTATGGCGTGCAGCAGGTCATCGTCAGCGACCGGCAAGGCGCCATTTACCCCTACCGCCCCCATGACATGAACTGGGCCAAATGGGAAATTGCCCACAACAGCAATCCCAACCAGGAAAAAGGCAATTTAGCAGTGCTGCTCAAAGGCGCAGACGCCTTTATCGGGCTGGCGCCATGCGAGGCCGCTATCTGCGATGAAATTAAAAACATGGCGGAAAATCCGATCATTTTCCTGCTGGCTTCGCCGCTGCCATTTACGCCGCGTGAAACGCTCAAAGCAGGGGCGGCGGTCATTGCCACTGCCCACTCCGGCTATCGCAACCAGATGGACGTAACCACGGTGCTGCCAGGTGTGTTCCGCGGCTTGTTGGACGTGCGCGCCTCCGGCTTCCCGCTCTCGGCCAAAATCGCCGCCGCCGAAGCCATCGCCAACGCCATCCCGGCGGAAGAGCTGCACGCCGATTTCATCTATCCGCGCCTCATTGATTACAGCGTGGCTCCCGCCGTCGCCGAAGCTGTCGCCGCCGCCGTCATTCACGAAGGCATGGCCAAACGCCCGGACGTGAAGCCAGCAGACATCTCCGAACGAACCCGCCGCTTCGTCTACGAAGGAAAGCTGCCCGTCCCGCCGAAATCCGACAAGCCGCAAACGGTAGCGGAAGAATCGCTGGAACTGCACGACCGCTTCCAGGGTTTGCTGGAAATCTACAGCAAGGTGCCGATTAAAGATGAGCACATTTTGAAACAGTTCTATCTGGTGCCTAAAGCCATGGAACCGGCCGAACTGATTCAAAAAGATCCATCGCAGGTATTTGAACTGACGCCGCGCGGCAATCTGGTGGGCGTGGTCAGCGACGGCACGGCCGTTCTGGGGTTAGGCAATATTGGCGCCCGCGGAGCCATGCCGGTGATGGAAGGCAAGGCCATCCTGTTCCACACCTTTGCCGGCGTGGAAGCCTTCCCCATCTGCCTCACCACTCAGGACCCCGACGAAATCATCGAGATCGTCAAGCGGCTGGAGCCAACCTTTGGCGGCATCAACCTGGAAGACATCAGCGCTCCACGCTGCTTCTACATTGAACAAAAGCTGAAGGAAGAGACCGACATTCCGATTTTCCACGACGACCAACACGGAACGGCCGTTGTCGTGTTAGCCGGTATCATGAATGCCTGCCGCCTGACCGGCAAAAAGCTGAGCGAACTCTCGTTTGTGGTCAACGGGGCGGGCGCGTCGGCTATCGCCGTCACCAAACTGCTCATGTCGATGGGGCTGCAAGATGTGATATTGCTGGACAGCCAGGGCGCAGTCTACAAAGGGCGGCAAAATCTGAACTGGATCAAGAAAGAGATGGCCGAAGTCACCAATCACGAAAAAGTGAAAGGCGACCTGGCAAAGGTCATCAAAGGGCGCGACGTGTTCATTGGCCTGTCTGTCGCCGGCGCGTTGAAGGGCGAAATGGTCAAAACAATGGCGAAAGATCCCTTCATCTTCGGTCTGGCGAACCCCACTCCGGAAATCATGCCAGATGAAGCGCTGAAAGCGGGCGCGGGCATCGTGGCCACCGGACGCAGTGACCTGCCCAATCAGGTCAACAACTCGCTGGCCTTCCCCGGCATCTTCCGCGGCGCGCTGGACTGCCGCGTGCGCAACATCACCGACGAGATGAAGGTGGCCGCCGCCCAGGCCATCGCCGGCATGGTACAGGACAAAGATTTACGTTCCGACTGGATTATCCCCAAAGGCACCGACTTCTCCGTGGCCCCCACCGTAGCGGAAGCAGTGGCGCGCACTGCCATTGAAACCGGCATGGCGCGGGTAAAAGTGGACCCGGCCCAAATCGCTGAGAAGGTACGCCGCTTCGTTTACGAAAACCGCGACGCATAAATATTGATGCGTGATGCGTGATGCGTGAGGATTATTCACGCATCACGCATCACGTTTTCAAATAAGTCAGGGTCAAATCCATGACCTGTTGGATGTTTTTTTTGTCTCGACTGTAGCCTGAGGATGTAACGATGTGTTTGGGGTCGTCGAAATAAGCGCCGGTGGTCTGGCTGACTTCAGGCGACAGCGCCAGGTAGGTATAGGTTTCCGCCATTTTCTCCGGCGAGATGGAGAATTTACTTTTGAGACTGTACAGCCGGCGCGCCAGTGTGGGCATACCGGCGTAGCGGGTATCCACGTCGATTTTGACATTGGTGACGCGAATTGAATTGACGGTAACGGCCTGTCTTGAGCTTTGTTCCACGGAGCTGGGTCGAAGTGCCGAAACGGCCGTTTCCCCCACCTGTTCCGC
>JAWOGU010000442.1:0-8101 GCA_046496595.1 Chloroflexota bacterium | reverse complement strand
GCGCCGTTTGGCTTCCTGGCCGAAGAGGGAGCGCGTTTTCTTAACGGTGTCGATCATATCGCTGCCTTCCAGACGCGGACCGTAGCGCACGCCGTCGTAGCGGGCCAGATTGGCGCTGGCTTCGGCGGGGGCGATGAGGTAGTAGACGGGCAGGGCGTAGCGGGTGTGGGGCAGGCTGATGGGAATGATTTCCGCCCCAAGTTCTGCCAGTTGGGCGATGGCGGTGTGAACGGCCGTTTCCACCTCTTTATCTATCCCTTCTATAAAATACTCCTGCGGTACGCCCACTTTGAGTCCGCGGATGTCGCCAGTCAGCGCCGCTTCAAAATCCGGCACGGCGACGTTAAGGGAAGTGGAGTCGCGGGGATCGTACCCGGCGGTGGCCTGGAAGATGGCCGTGCAGTCGGCAACGGTGCGGCCAAAGTGACCCACCTGATCCAGCGACGAAGCAAAAGCCACCACACCCCAGCGGGATAAACGGCCGTAGGTAGGGCGCAGCCCGACGAGGCTGCAAAACGAAGCGGGCTGGCGCACGGAGCCGCCGGTGTCGGTGCCCAGGGCGGCGTATGCCAATCCGGCGGAGACGGCGGCGGCGCTGCCCCCGCTGCTGCCGCCGGGCACGCGCTCCAGGTCCCAGGGATTGCTGGTGGTGAAGAAAGCGGAGTTTTCCGTGGAAGACCCCATGGCAAACTCGTCGGTATTGGTTTTGCCCAGGATGACGGCGCCGGCTTCTGCCAATTTGTCTACGACAAAGGCATTGTAGGGTGGGATGAAGCCTTCCAGGATTTTGCTGCCGGCGGTGGTGGGTACGCCGCGCACGCAGATGATGTCTTTAACGGCGACGGGGATACCCAACAGCGGAGTGTCAGCGCCGGCAGCGCGGCGCTGGTCGGCGGCGGCGGCTTGCTCCAGCGCCAGTTCGTTGGTGAGGGTGAGGTAGCTGTTGACGTCGTTGTCGAGGGCGACGATGCGGTCGATCAGCGCCTCGGTCAGGGCGACGCTGGTGGTTTGACCCTGGCGCAGGGCGTCTCTGGCTTCGGTTAGAGAAAGATAGTCCATAGTCTGGTGGTCTTTTAGTCTGGTAGTCTTTTAGTCCGGCTAATCGACTATCCGACTACCTTGCTAAATAAAAAAAGGGCACGTGGCCCTAAGAATGCTAACGAACGAGAAACGGCCGTTTCCTTATCCCTTACTCGTCCAAAACAGACTGGATGAGGAATTGATTTTGCGCTTGCCTGGGTGCATTAAACAGCACCTCGTCGATGGGCAGCCCCGGTTCAGCGATGTCCTCGCGCATCACGTTTTCTTGGGGGATGGCATGGGCAGTGGGGGCAATGCCATCAAGATCCAGCTCATTAAGCATCTCGGCATAGTCGAGAATAGCGCTAAGTTGTTCTAAATATTGTGCTTTTTCGGCGTGGGTCAGTTCAAGGCGGGCCAGGTGCGCGATTTTTTCAACATCTTGTAAGGTCAACGACATCGGTTTCTCCCTGATTTTGAACTGGTTTGATTATAACATTGGCATACAAGCCGGCAAAACAGATATTAAAGAACCAGAGTTTATGCTTCAGAAGCGGCTGTCATTTCTGCCGTTGTTTCCGCTTCATCATCATCTTCAAATCGTTCTCGGAATACTTCTTCTGTCCAGAGATTTTCTGGCGCTGTCAGTTTGTCGATGTAAAGGACGCCGTTTAAGTGGTCGATTTCATGTTGGAAGATGCGGGCGGTCCATCCACTCAGCTTCAGTTTGATTTTCTTGCCGTGCCGGTCTTGGGCGCGTACCCGCACCGCTTCGGCGCGTTCCACTTCACCCAGATAACCGGGGATGGAAAGGCAGCCTTCGATGCCGGTTTCAGTACCGCGAGAAAACCAGACAATTTCCGGATTCGCAATGACAAACAAATCCCGTGAATTGGGAATTTCCTCATCATTATCATCATAGTCTGGTAAGGTTTCTATGACGGCTAACTGCATATTGCGGCCGATTTGCGGGGCCGCCAAACCGACGCCGTTGGCCTGACGCATGGTTTCGATCATGTTTTCGATAAGTTCTTGCAGTTCGTCATCGAATTGGGTGACGGGCCGCATTTTTTGCCGTAACAGATTGTTGGGTAAGGTAACGATTTCTAATAAGCTCATGGCGCTATTTTATGAAAGATTTGTTGTTTCAACCAGTGGATTTAACTGCCAGGATCGGGATTCTCGATATATTCACCAGGATGGGGAGTGCGTTTGGGAATACGTTTTTGTTCTTCGGCTTGCCGCCACACGTCCAGCAGCACGGCATATTCCTCGCGGCGGTCTGCGCCTTGCTGCTTGCGCTGCTGTTGTTGGTTCAGTTCTAATTTTTGGAAGATGTCGGCCTGAATCTGGCTGGGGTGGGGCACGTATTCAAAGGCGATGTTGGTATCGACGCCGGCCGTTTCTATGTTGACGAAACCATAATTAAATATTGAGGGCAGCAGGCCGGGACGATCTGCATTGACGTTTTGAATGTTGGTGATAGAAGCTTGTTTTCGGCTTTCACCAAAGCCAAATGGCTTTCGGTCGATGTCGACAACGAATCTGTCGGAAACCTGGAAGGTGTCATTGCGCCAGTTTTCAAAGTTCCAGATAAACCAACCCAGAATGAACAAAATGGCAATGCCGGTGAACAAAGCAATGATGCTGTCGTTGACATGGGTATAACGGGCTAGCAGGAACCCCATTCCTGTGAACACCAGGAAGACGAAGGTGGGCAGCCAGACCTGGGTCACGAGGATAAATATGTGTTTGCGGTAAGTAATGGTGTTGCCTTCTACCACACGCCAGGCAAATCGGTTTCTAAAGCGCTGCCCGGCGGAAAGCGTGACGACTGGCACTGCTTTTTTCTCTTCTGCATCCACATATTCGCGGAGGGGGGACGGGATTTCAAAGTGGCTTTCTAATGATTGGCGCATGATGGCCTGGGCTTCCCCTTCATTTAAGGCTTTGACGCGGGACGTGAGGTTGTTGAGTGCTTTTTGCACCAGAGAAGGATCGTCGATGTTGTCGAAGAGGACGGCGCCTGTTTGGGCAGAAGTGGTGACGCGGGCAGATCCAATTTTAAAGATGTTGGCGATGAGAGTGGGTTTGAGGATTTCCACGCTTTGTATTTGTTTGATGGGGATTTTGCTGATGGTGATGCGAAAGCTGCGCAGGTTAAATTCGTGATGGATGAGGTGTTTGTTGGTGATGATGAAGTAGTCGTTGGTCCAGTCTAGAAGGCGAAAGAGAAAGATGACGAGAAAGATGACAGCCACAAAACCGGCAATGATGAGGTTGGCGGTATTGGGCAACAGCCCCCAATTGATGAAGAGCGTGTACATGATAGATGGCAGGATGATCATCCCTAAAGTGGGCCAGAAAAGTCTGAGGAACAGGTACCAGCGGCTGCGACGGGCCTGATATTCGACCAGTTCGTCTGGCAGCAGGTTGACGGCTGAGCTTTTGCGGTCGGCGCGGCCTCTGACTTTTAGGGCTTCTTCCCAGCCTGCCGGGGAGAGTCCGGCAGGTTTGTCGCCGTCGTCTATCGGTTCTTCCGGTTCAAGGTTTGCCAGTATGGTGGGATTGGCGACGAGGAATTTGAGGAAGTGTTGGCCGGTGATGAGGATTAAACGGCCGTTACTGGCAGCAGTGATGGTGGCAGGGTGTGTATGGGGGGTAAACAACCAGCCTTCGCCGAAATAATCACCGGGAAAGTATTGGTGCGATTCACGGACGACGCCTTGTTTGTCGAGACGCTGGGCATATAAACGGCCGTTTTGCACAATAAACAGACTGTCGGCTACATCGCGTTGGTAGGCAATCACAGCGCCTTCGTCAAACTCGTATACCTGGCAAATGTTCACCAGTTCCTCGAGTTCCTCGTCTGTCAGATTCGCAAAAATCGGTAGTTGTTCCAGAAAGTCTAATAGTTCTTCCACAATGTGTTTATTTTAACATAATATAAAATCCAGGAAAAGATAGGCGGGCAGCAGACCAGAGCGTTTCCAAAGTCAAAAAACATGTTAGCGTGAATAAGTCCTGGGTTAAGTTGCAGGGGTCAAAATCAGCAGCAAACTGTATTGATCACAGGTTAGTAACATTTAAATGTAATCAATTACCCCCTGGCTTGCTCATGCCTGCTCCGGTTACGGTTAACGGCGCCACCCTGAACCTTGACTCCCACACCTATCTGTCCCGGATTGCCAATCAGGTGCGCCAGCAAGTTTTAAGTGGACTTCAGTTGGTCAGCAGCAGATTCGAGGCCAGACCCGATCCCAACCTCACGCAACCCTCACACAAGAGACACGCCTGGCACACGCTCGGCGGAAGAGAACTGGTCTATAGTAAATATATGTCGAATTGACATGTAAAAAACTAACAGATTTTAGACAAGGAGATTTAACAGCATGAACACTCGCACGAACCACAGACTATCCTTTTGGGCTATTTTAGCCCTCGTTGGGGTTTTGGCCCTGACCATCGCTTCCCCTAGTTTTGCGCAAGGCGTTGTAACCGGTACAGCGACGGTCACTGGCGGTACGCTGGATCTGGTAGCGGTAGACGACCCTACCTTCGCCGAGACAACCTTGAACGGCACAGATCAAACTCAAACGGACAGCATTGCCATGTCTGTCAATGACTTCACCGGATCAGGAGCTGGCTGGAATCTACAGATCACCTCAACGGCTTTCACGACTGGCTCCCACGCGCTGGCAAACACTGCTCTGAAAATCACAGGCGTTGGCGCTGTCTGTGACGGCGGGGACTGCACCCTTCCAACAGGCAACGAAATTGTATATCCCTTTACTGTACCGGCTGATACCGTTGCTCCCGCAGCAGGTAAATTTTTCAATGCGGAGATTGGTAGCGGGATGGGTGATTTCACTGTCACTCCCGCCTTCCAACTCGCCATTCCGGCTAACACCTATGCCGGGGCTTACGAAAGTACAGTGACGATTACACTCGCTACTGCGCCCTAGCCCTGGTACGCTCAGGAGCTGGCAGGAATTCTCCTGCCAGCTCTTTATCATGTTACCTGCTATTAAAATTTCCGAAAGGTTGTTAAGGCTTATGAAAAATTTACTTCACCTTTTTATTTTTGGAATCATTCTTTTTTTAAGCGGCCTGAGCGTAACGGCCGTTTTTGCCGATGAAGGAGCAAACTTTTCCTTAAAGATTATCAGCTCCCAGGCAGCCCCACAAAACCAATCCTACTATATCCTCCAGGGTCAATCCGGCGCCACACTGGAAAACAGCATATGGGTGATTAATTCCGGAACGGCAGCCGGAACGGTTCGCCTGTACGCTGTAGACATGGCAACTGGGCAAACAGGAGGATCTGTTTTTCTTATGTATGATGATCCGCGAGAAGTGACCGGTTCCTGGATTACCCTGGCTGCAGGCGAATTAACGCTGGCTGCCGGTGAAAGCCGGGAGGTTCCCTTCAGCGTCACGATCCCGGCCGATGCACGCCCTGGCCAGCACTTGGGCGGCATTGTGGCCGAGGCCGTGACACTGGAAGAGGCAGCAGACGTTAACGGCGATGCTGAGACGGCCAGTTTCCAGGTCAAGGTGCAAAGCCGGAACGCGATTGCAGTCCAGGTCAATTTACCGGGCGCAGTCGTGGAGCAAATAGACGTGATGGGAATTACCGCCGGGGGATCAAGGGGGCACCAAACGTTAGCGATTGGCATGAGCAACAGCGGCAATATGATGCTCAAGCCGACTGGCCGGCTGCTGGTAAACGACGAAGCGGGCACGCAAGTTCAAGATCTGCAATTTTCTATGGGTACGTTCTTGCCGGAAACGGCCATTGACTACCCCCTATTTGTAGAAAACCAGGCCCTGGCAGCCGGTGAATATCTGGCAGATCTGACGCTCCAATATGGCGAAAACCAGGAAAGCACGCACCAACTCAGCTTCACCATCACAGAGGCACAAGTTGATAAAGCTTTTGAGGGACGTGAGGCGCTTGAAGCTCCGGCTTCTGCTGCTGCGGGAACGTCAGGACGTGACCTGCTCGTAAGCGGCCTGATCATCTTTAATGTTGCTCTGGTATTATTCCTGATTGGCCTGGCCCTCTATCGTCGCCGCAAGCAGGCAGCGCTGCCCCAATAACACCGTGAACCGGCAGCCATAACGTGTAGAACCCCATTACCAATCCTTGTCTTGGTTTGTGTAAGGTTCAGATAAAGCACCCCAAAGGGTTTTACATTCTTTGGGGTGCTTTTATTCCGCTACCAACATGTACCCTATCCGCGACACTGTACGAATTAAGGAAGGTTGTTTTATGTCTGGTTCTATCTTCTGGCGCAAGTTTTTGATGTGCCAGCGCACCAGGCTAAGGTCGGCCGTTCCGGGCGCGTAGTCCCAGACTTCTTCGAGTAAATCCTGGCTGGAAAACGGCCGTTTTGGATGCGTCATCAAGTGGTACAACAGGTCAAACTCGGCCGGTGTTAGCTGCACCTGCGCTCCATTATTGTGAGACACCCAGCACGCCTGCAAATCGAGCGTCAGCGGCCCCACCGTCAATTCATGCGTATCGGCGGCCAGCGGCTGACTGCCCACTTTACTACGCCGCAGCAGCGCGCGCACCCGCGCCGTTAACTCTTTGGATTGGAAAGGCTTTCCCAGGTAATCATCCGCGCCCATGTCCAGACCCGTTACCTGGTCATCCACACTGTCCAGGGTGGTGAGGAAGAGAATAGGCACGTGGCGCAGCGTCGAGTCGGCATCCAGACGCAGGCGGCGGCACACTTCCAGGCCATCCATCCAGGGCATATTCACGTCCAGCACGACCAGGTCTGGCTGCATCTGGTGTGCGCTTTGCAGCCCTTCCAGTCCGTTGTAAGCCGTTAGCACTTCATACCCGGCCTGCATTAAAACCAGCCGTATACTGCGGACTAATTCCGTATCATCATCAACTACCAATATTCGTGGTGCGTTCATAAAATCTCCTCAAGGCTAAAGAAAGCAGCAGAGACACTGCCTCTGACCCCTACACTTCTATTGTGAAGATAGCGCCGTGTGGTTCGTTGGCAGTGACGCTGATACGGCCGTTATGCGCTTCTACCACCAACCGGCAAAACGCTAGCCCTAAACCGACCTGCTTCATGTCGCGTCGTCCGCTGGCGATAATTTTAAATTTGTCAAAAATAGTCTCGTGGTGTTCCGGGGGGATGCCTGGCCCTTCATCGCGTATTTCCAGATGAAAACGGCCGTTATCCAACGCCCATAAACAAACGGTGACATGGCCGCCCACAGGCGAAAATTTCAGCGCATTCGACAACAAATTATCCAGCAGGCGCTGCCACAGATTCGCGTCCAGGTCAGCTATCAGCGGTTCTGATGGCCGTTCCAATTTCAGGGTAATTGATTTTTGCGCCGCCAGCCGACTATACATGTCGCAGGTAGTTTGCAAGAGATCGTTGAGGTTAACGGCCGTTGACAGCAATACTAAACTACCGTTTTCCATCTTGGCCATCATCAACATGTCTGTCAGGTAAAAATTAAGCCGGCTCACCTGTCCGATGATGGTTTGTAGCGCTTCTTGTCCCTGTGGTTCAGTAAAGTTCCCCAGCAAATCACAGTACATGGTGATAGTTGTCAACGGATTACGAATGTCGTGGATGATCATATCCGCCAAATCCTGGCGCAGCTGCATGAGGGTTTGCATGTCGTCATGGCGCTGCTTAATGCGCAGCATAGAGCGCACGCGCGCACGCAGTTCCATGCCGTTCACTGGTTTGCGGATGAAGTCGTCGGCGCCGGCATCAAGACCACGCGCCAAATCCTCCTTACTGTCCAGCCCGGTCACCAGGACAATGGGGATATGTTGGGTAGAAACGGCCGTTTTCAACGCCTCGCAAACGGCAAATCCATCCATGCCCGGCATCATCACATCCAGTAAAATCACGTCCGGGTTAACTGCCGGCACACAAGCCAACGCCTCCGCGCCATTGGCGGCAAAATACAGCGCGTACCCTTGCTGCAGAAGCAGCATTTTCGTCGCCTGCCTGGCTGTCGGATCATCGTCTACAATCAAAACGACTGGCTTCTCATTCATAGTAACAGCGTCCTTTAGGGTGCGGAAACC
>JAWOGU010000674.1:0-24375 GCA_046496595.1 Chloroflexota bacterium | reverse complement strand
TCAAGACGATACGGTCTGGGCAATCATAACTGCCTTCTATGAGGTCGCTGTACATTTCGGTTAATTGGTCAATCATGTTTGATACTCCTTCATTGCTCTGTTGTTATGAGCATAATGAAGGATTTCTATTGGTCAAGTGCCCGCAAGGGCTTTATTTGCTGAGCGCAGTCTCAGGCAATTGCTAGCTTCTTACGAAGATACAACTGCTGAGAACAGCCAAATTTCGGCAACAGAAATGGTAAAGGGCTTGACTGGTACCGTTTGGCTTGAAATGGGAATGGTCAAAGCCAGTGATGGGGCGGCGGGGGATTATTATGGTCAGTCAGTTGCTATCGATGGAACAACGGCCGTAGTAGGAGCTATGAATGAAGATGACAAGGGCATAGACGCTGGTGCGGCATATATATTGACCCGTATCGGCCATAACTGGGTTGAAGACACAAAATTTTTAGCAAGCGATGGCGCTGCGGGCGACTCGTTTGGCTATAGTGTAGGGGTAAATGGTGATACCGTTGTGATAGGTGCTCGTGCAGATGATGATAGGGGTGTCAATGCAGGTGCTGTTTACGTCTATATGCACGGCAGCGGCGGTTGGACGGAGACAAAACTGCATGCCAGTGATGGCGCCGCTGATGACCTTTTTGGCACAGACGTTGCTATCGACGGAGATTATTTGGTTATCGGTGCTCCAAATGACGATGACTACGGTAGTTATTCGGGATCTGCTTACGTATTTAAGTGGGATGGAAACACATGGGTACAACAAGCGAAGTTGACCGTCAACGATGTGGGTTCAAACGGTCATTTGGGCATAAATGTGGATATTGAGGGGAATCGTATTCTGGTGGCTGCATTTGGTCATGATAATCTGACCGGAGCCGTTTATACTTTTTTGCGTAATGGTGACAGTTGGGTACAGGAAGCGAAACTTCAGGCTAGTGATGGTGAGGCAGGTGACCATTTTGGTCATAGTGTCGCTATTAGTGGGGACACCGCCGTTATCGGCGCTTACCGTGATGATGCCCCAGCTAACGATAGTGGTTCTGCCTACATCTTTACATTCAATGTGAACACTTGGCAGCAGCAAGCAAAATTGGTGGCCCATGACGGTGCAAATGATGTTTTGTTTGGACACAATGTTGATATTCAAGATACAACAGTTGTTGTCGGTGCGCCGCGTGACAATGAATTAGGAACTCGAACAGGTGCTACCTATGTCTATACGTTTAATGGACAACAATGGGTTGAGCAAAAACTGTTGGCAAGTAATGGTGACACCTCTGATGAATTTGGTAACAGTACAGCTATTAGTGGCAATTCCATTATTGTAGGCAGTAGATTTAAAGATTTTCTAGGGGTAGCTGCGGGTGCTGTCTATCTCTTTGAAAATCGTGAATCTCCAACGATCACCTACGATCCATTAACCGGATTGCTGCCAAATGAAATGTGCCCCGTATGGGCACATATTGAAGCAGGAAACCCAGAAGAGCCAAACATTGTCGATGGCAAATTGATGATTACCACCACGCAAAACGCCGATAATCTTGGTTATGTGCAAACAGATTTAACGCTAACATCCCCTTTAGTAATTGAAGTACGAGTAAAAAGAATCTCTGGCTCATCCAGTTCGCCAGACCAGGCACCTATTTCCATTGGCTTTACCAGCGAACCCAATATTGGCAATACCTTATATATTGGGGAAGATGAAATTTTTATAGTAGATGCATCCCTCAATGTGGACGACTCAGCACCAGTTGATACAGATGGCAGTTTTCATGATTATCGGATAGAGGTTGATGCAGTAGGCTCCATTCAAGTCTTTTACGATAAAATCTTGATGCTTTCTGGCTCTGTTTTCACTTCTACGGTGGCTAATGGTCCCGTTGAAAGAATCATATGGGGTGAATTGTCTCCCGAGGCTTACGGCATATCAGAATGGGAATGGATCAGGCACAACGCCACCAGAACGCAGTTATGTGATACGGATGTTTTTGTCGAGAAATCCGTTTCTCATGCCACCGCTTTACCTGGACAACCTGTGACATACACGCTTAATTATGGCAATAATGGTTCTGACATCGCGTTCAATACGATGATTACGGATGCCCTGCCGGGCACAATCCAGAACCCATACATTTTGAGTAGTGGGTCCATCATTACCCAAACTGGCACCGATCCTTTGACCTGGCAGGTTCAGGATTTGGCTCCCGGAGAAAGCGGAATGATCACCGTCACTGGTGTCATTAGCCCTGATCTGCAGACGGAAATGACGCTTACAAATACGGTTGAAATTAGCAATAGCATGGATATCAGCCTCGCAAATAATGTTGCCACGGCCGTTTCCCAAATTGTCATCCCTGAAATCAGCTTTTCACAATCCAGTTATACGGTTGATGAGAGTGCAGGGAGTATTACGATAACGGCCGTTTTGTCACCAGCCCAACCGTTTATGGACGTGTTTGTGGATTATCAGACAGTGGAAGGAACGGCCGTTTCTGGAGAAGATTACACAACAGTGTCTGGTATCCTTACCTTTCTACAAGGAATAACCCAAACCACAATTGCGATTCCCATTTTGGACGATGACATACCAGAGCTAGATAAAACATTTTCACTTGCCTTAAGCACTCCTGCTCATGCCATCCTAAACAACTCAACCGCTGCCGTTACCATCCTGGATGACGACATTTTGCCTACTGAATCATTGGTATTCTTGCCTATAGTTCTCAACATACCTGCCCCATTAGAACCCGACTTCCCAATTTTTATTGGAGAGTCAATTGCTTCTCGTCCGGTAACGTCAATTGGGGAGATTTTTTATACCACCACCCTCAATATCCCGGCAGCCCTTCCTGAAACCGGACAGTTTTTCCTATCCAGCCAACCAGAACAGCTGAGTCAAATTGTTGTAGATGATGAACTTGTTATGCTTTTGGATGGAGCAGAAGTCTTTGTATACACATTTTCATCTGCTGACAGTTCGCCAAAATCAGCGATTGTGGAAATACCAAGATCTGTCGTGGAACTATTGGCAGGCCAAACCGGAATCACAGTTGTATATCGGGATGTGTTTGGTTATGGCGTGAGTGCTTCTGCAATCTGGTTCCAGTATGTACCTTGATCTTTTATGCTAAGGTTAGAACGCAATCTAAATGAGCGTACGATCTTCATAAGTTGACAAAATCACTCTTTATTTCATCAGCAAAGGTTTTTAACGGGGAGTACCTCATCCAGTGATTAAAAAACGTACACTAACTATATTTTCTTTAATTGTAGTCGTTGGTTTGATGTTGTTTTACGGCCGTGTTGTGTTTGCTATCTTCATCTCAGAAAGTGATATCGACTCATTGTATAAACTTGATGCCGAACAAGAAGGTATTTTGCCTCCTGTGAATCTGTACAATTCAGTGGTATCAGAAACGATCAAAATTACTTCACCCGTACCGGCACAAGACGGCCGTTATGGGACAGCGGTAGCTATTGATGGTGATACCATTGCTGTAGGCGCCCCTGCCGATAACACCAACAATTCCCCTGGTTATGTGCATATACGTGAACGCAATGCAGGTGGCCCCAATAATTGGGGAATCATTAAAACTTTGTCTGATACTGAAAGTATAGGCATTGATGGCTTCGGTGTAGAGCTTGTCTTAAAAGATGATACTTTGTTAGTCGGAGCGCATAGAGGAACAGGGATAACCGCAGAAACTGGAACTGTTTTTATTTTCGAACGCAACTATGGTGGTATCAGTAACTGGGGTTTAGTTGCTAAATTACAGGCATCAGATGGGGCACATGGGGATCGTTTTGGCTGGACTTTTGACATTACAGGAGATACGGTCGCCGTTGGTGCTCGTTGGGATGATAACAGTGGTGGAACTGATGCAGGTTCCGTTTATATTTTTGAAAGACATGAAGGTGGTTCAAATAATTGGGATCAGGTTAGAAAAATTACAGCCTCTGATCCTGGATCATCTGATCTGTTCGGGGTTTCTTTAGCGCTACAAGGAAATACGTTAGCGATTGGCGCAGAAGGGCAAGATAGGAATGGAAACCAAACAGGACTTGTTTATTTGCTGGAACGTGATGCTGGTGGCCTTGATAATTGGGGAGAGGTGAAACTCTTATCTCCAATGGTAGCAGTAGTAAATGATCGTTTTGGTGCTGATGTGGCCATGGCGGATGATTTATTAGCTGTTTCAGCGCCACAAAACTCCACAATTCCCGGCGTCGTCTATCTTTTTAAGCACCACGAGGGTGGTATAAATAATTGGGGGCAAATAGCTAGTTTGACTTCTTCTGACGGGGAAAGTGACGATCAATTTGGCAATTATCTTGATCTGGATGGGAACCAAATGGTCATAGGCGCAAGTAATGGGGAAGGGATTTCTTCAGATGTAGGGGTGGCTTATATTTTTGCGCAAGATGAGTTAGACCAAAATCTTTGGTATGAGAAAGATAAACTTGTTGCCTCGGATGGTGAGTTTTTTGATGAGTTTGGCAGACGTGTTGGGATATCTGGTGATACGGTGGTTGCTGGAGCATTTCGAGATGACGACTTTTGTCCACAAAACCCAAATTGTGATTCTGGTGCAGTTTACATTTATACCGAAACCCCATCCGCCAATGTAAACATTAGTAAATCTAGTTCTGGCGCCACTGTTTTGCCAGGACAACCCATTACATATACGCTTACCTTTGGGAATGATGGCCCTGATATTGCTTTCAATACAGTAATTACTGATTTGGTGCCGACAATTGTGCAAAATCTAATATTTGTGAGCAGTGGGACTCTGATTACGCAAGCTGGCAGTATCCCTTTTACCTGGCAAGTTCAGGATTTGGCTCCCGGAGAAAGCGGAATCATTACTCTCACCGGTATCATTAGTCCTGACCTTGAGACGGAAATGACGCTTACGAATACGGTTGAGATCAACAACAGTTGGGATGTGACCTTCACGAATAATGTTGCCACGGCCGTTTCCCAAGTTATCATCCCCGAAATCAGCTTTTCACAATCCAGTTATACGGTTGATGAGAGTGCAGGGAGTATTACGATAACGGCCGTTTTGTCACCAGCCCAACCGTTTATGGACGTGTTTGTGGATTATCAGACAGTGGAAGGAACGGCCGTTTCTGGAGAAGATTACACGCCTGTGTCTGGCACGCTCACCTTTCCTGCCGGCATATCCGAAACCACCTTTACCATTCCAATTATAAATGATGACATCGTGGAAACGGACGAGGTCTTTTCTGTGACAATAGCCAATGCCGTTCATGGTCAAATTCACAATGCAACCCTCTCCGTCACCATTCTGGATGATGACGCCTTGCCGGAGGATTCGTTTGTTTATCTTCCCATTATCATCAATGCACCGGCTTTACCGGAATCCGAATTCCCGATTTTTATAGGCGATGTGGTTGCCGCTCGGCCCGTAACGGCACAAGGGGAGGTTTTTTTCTCCACCACCGTTGACATCCCTGAAACCATACCGGAAACGGGACAATTTTTTCTCTCCCGTCAGCCGGAGCAGCTTTATCAAGTAGTCGTAGATGATGAGTTTGTTATCCTTTGGGATGGAGAAGAAGTTTTCACAAAAAACTTTTCGTCTTATGGACAACCGCCCCAACCAGCAATTGTTGAAATACCCCGCTCTCTCTTGTTATCATTGGCCGGGCACGAAGTCACCGTCAATTATCGTGACGTGTATGCCCACAGCGTGAGCGCATCTCCAATCTGGCTGCGCCATTTGCCCTAATTGTTAATATCAGTAACCCTGCTGTGCAATAATCTTGCACAGCAGGGTTACCACAATACAAGCCGCTTTGTAAAAAAACGGTTGCCAAAACGGCCGTTTCCCCCTAAACTCCTTCTTTTGTCAACCCGCCACTCGCAACCTGCAACCCAAAAGGAGGTTCCCAATCATGATTGTGGGGATGGATTTCGGTACCACCAACTCCGGCATGGCTGTCTACGACGGCCGTTCTGTGCGCGTACTGCCCCTGGACCCCTCAAACAATAATCCGCGCGTACTGCCCACCGCCATCTACGTCACCAACGAACAGGGGGTTGTCATTGGCCGCGCCGCCATTGACCAGTATTACAGCGACAATATTGGCCGGCCGGTGAAGCTGCGCAAAGTGTGGATCGGCGAACTGGAAATACGCGGCGGCGACATGCACTACGTCACCGACGCCTACGCTTTCGTGGACGTGCTGTCGCCGGGACGCCTGTTCCTCTCCGTTAAGACCAGCCTGCGTGACGAGAGTTATCCCGGCACGGTGGTAGGGCAGCATTATTATGAATTGGAGAACTTGATTGCGCTGTATTTAACGGCCGTTAAGCTCCGCGCCGAGCACATGCTAGACCAGCCTCTCTCCCAGATTGTCCTGGGGCGGCCGGTTCACTTTGCCCGCGACCCTGAACACGACCGCCTGGCGCAAGGGCGGCTGCTGCAAGCCGCCTTCCGCGCCGGCTATGAAAAAGTCTACTTTCAATACGAACCCATTGCCGCCGCCTACAGCTACGAAACGACCATCGGCAAACCGGAAAACGTACTCATCTTCGACTTTGGCGGCGGTACACTGGACATCACCGTCATGCGCCTGGGCGAACCGGGGAAACGCCGCGTGTTGGCGACGGGCGGCATCCCGGTGGCGGGCGACGTGTTTGACCAGAAACTGGTGCGCGCCAAGTTGCCCAAACATTTTGGCGAAGGCACCCAGTACGGCGACCGGCACAAGGCGCTCACCACCCCTCAGTGGATCTACGACTCGTTTTCCGACTGGCAAAAGCTGTTGGAACTGCAAACCGCCGAAAACCGGCGCATCCTGGAAGACATTGCCCGCACCGCCCGCCACCGATACCAGATTGAAATGCTGCTGGCGTTGGTTTCCAGCAACTACGGCCTGAAAATGTTCGACCTGATGGAAGACGCCAAGAAGCTGTTGTCGGAGAAACGGGGCGCAGAAGTGCTGTTGGACGGTCCCGGCTTCCACGTGCGCGATTTTGTGACGCGCACCGAATTTGAGCACATTATCCGCCCGGAAATTAGCGCCATCGAGGAGCATTTGCTGGAGACTTTGCAGGCGTCTGGTCTGCAACCGGGCGACATCGATGCCGTTATTCGCACCGGCGGTTCGTCGCAGATACCGGTGTTTCACGAGATGTTGAGCCGTCATTTCGGCGCGGACAAGGTGCGGGCGATTGACACGTTTAGCAGTGTGACGGCCGGGTTGGGCGTGATTGGCTTGGGCATTGAGCAGGGGGAGATTGACGCCGTCGGCTATACGCCTGCCGATGTGGCGCAGTTTGCGCAGCCGAATGCTCAACAGCCGAACGTGCCGTCCATTAACCTGGATTTACTGCGGCGGCGTATTGCCCTGGCGGAAGGGGTGATGAGCAGCGGGGAGGAGGAAGCCGGGTTGGTTGAGGCGGGACCGGCCCTGGTGTTGGTGAACGACAGTGGTGAGATTTTCTCGGCGCCAAATTCTTTATCGCAGAGCCGCAGAACCGCAGAGGGGCAGAGCGCGGAATTTGAGAGTATAGGTTTGGCAGAACTTGGAATGGAAGGTTCTGTCGTGGCGGCGCTGGCCGTGGATTTTGACGAGCAGGTGCTGATGATCACCACCCATTACCGCTTTTTGCTGGCGACGCCGCGCCAGTTGGCTGACTGGCGGCGGTTGGATTTGAAGCTGGGCGATATGCACAAGCTGGAACGGGAGGAACGGGTATGCGCGCTGGTCTCTTGGACGGCCGTTTCTCAGTTACCCAGGCTTCTCCTCATCACCAGCGCCGGGGTGGCGCGCCCATATCCCACCAACGTCCTGGCAGCCAGCATTCAGGCGCCCGTTCCGCTTAAGTTCGACCATCCGCTGGACGGCATTGTGGTATCCGCTTTGGGCGTTACCGGCAAGGAGGAAGTGGTGGTGACGACAGTTGGCGGGCGGGGTGTGCGCTGGGCGGTGAATACACTGCGCACTGCGGGCACGCAGGTGATCAATCTGGGCAGTGATGACCGCGTGGCAGGGGCGGCGCTCATCGACGCGGAGGATGCCCTGCTGCTATTGACGGCCGATGGCTATGCCCGGCTGTTGGCGGCGGAATGGGTGTTTGCCCCGGAAAAACCCAACCAGAAAGGCAAATCGTTGGTATCGCGGCGCAGTGATTTGGTGGGAACGGCCGTTCCAGAGCAAAACGCATCTTTGTGGGCCATCACCAATTCTCGCCTGCTGCCGGTGGCAGCTGAAAACATCGCGCTGGAAAGCGGTCCAAAGACTCATTATTTGCTCAAATTGGATAAGGGAGAGCAGGTGGAAATGCTGTTAGCTGAAGGATGATGGATGAGGGATGAAGGATGAGTGAGGCATACTGTCCACTGTCCACTGTCCGCTGTTCACCCCAGTTCCAAACACGCCTCCACTGCCAGCCAAAACAGGTTCTGGCGGATGTCGGCGCGGGACTGCCAACTGCGATGGTCCCATTCCGCGCCGCTGACATCGTCGCCGCCGTAAAGAATCTGGCCGAAGGTGACGCCCCGGAATTGGGCGACAGCGCAGAAGGCGGCGGTTTCCATTTCCACTGTCAGACAGCCAATCCGCTGGCGGCGGGTCACGATTTGTTGGGTCTCGCGGTAGAAGCCGTCGGTAGTCCAGGTTTGGCCCACGACGTAGGGGACTTGATGGCGGTCGAGCGTGTTTTTGATGGCGGCAACGGCCGTTTCTGAAGCGCGCGCCATTTCTCCGGCAGGCAGGTAATGGTAGGAAACGCCCTCGTCACGCACGGCCGTTTCCGGCACCACCAGATGACCTACCGTCAGGGCGCCATCCAGCACCCCCGCCCCGCCGCAGGCGATGAAATGGCGTCCGCCCAGGGCGATGATCTCCTCCATGAAACCGGCAGCCAGCGGCGCGCCCAGGCCGGGATGGGTCACGGTCAGCCGCTGTGCGTTGTGGATCAATTCGTAGACCGGGTGGGGACCGTACTCAGAGTTGAGGGTATGGATGGGGCGTAAACGGCCGTTTTCATGCAATTCAGTAAGCACATCCTGAAAGAAACAGAGGACGCAGTGTTCGGCGATGTCTTTCTTTTTGATCAGGCGGTCTGGCTGGATGATGGCTTCCGGCAGGGGGTCGAATTCCAGAATGGGGGCGGCGGCGTAGGCCACCAGCGGCGGCAGGCTGAAAGAGCCGTCGGCGTTGGGCGGAAAATCGACGATGCCCAGGACGGCGTCCAGGTTGAGCGGACCGTAGATGTGGGGGAATTTTTGGCCCGTTTCGTAGCAGTCTTCGTAGACGACGTTTGCTGCCACCAAGTCCTCGTCGATGCAGAGCAGGACGAGACCGGCCTGGCCGGCGAAGTGGGCGTTGGCGGCGTAAACGGCCTGCGCCGGGGTGGAGCAGTGGATGAAGCCGTCGCTGTACAGGCTGGCGGCGGTGTAGGGGGGCTGGGAAGCAGCCCAGTCTGAGCGGGTGGTGATGTGCAGGATGAGGTTCATGGCGGGGATTATGCCGCCATCGGCTGTAGTTGACCAGGGGAAAACGACCGTTATTGACTCTACCCATCATGCCAATTTGTTCTACAATGGCAGTATGACGACACATTCCACCCTCACACGCGGGTACACGGTTGCCCTGTGCAGTGCGATTATTTTATCGACAACGGCCGTTTTCATCCGTTACCTCACCCAAACCTACCGCATTGAACCGCTGGTGCTGGCTTTCTGGCGGGCGTTGTTTGTGGTAATCACCCTGCTCCTGGTCTTTGGCGTGTTTAGACCTGGACTGCTGCGCCTGCCACGGCGGCGCCTGCCTTACCTGGCAGTTTACGGGCTGGTGCTGGCGGCCTTCAACTCGTTATGGACCCTGTCAGTGGCGCAAAATGGAGCGGCGGTGGCGACGGTGCTGGTTTACTGTTCGGCGGCATTCACGGCTTTGTTGGGTTGGTGGCTGCTCAAAGAACAGTTGGACTGGGGCAAAATTGCAGCGGTTGTGCTTTGTTTAAGCGGCTGTGTGCTGGTATCCGGGGCGTTAAGCGCGGCTGTGTGGCAAAGCAATCTGCTGGGTATTTTGGCTGGCGTCCTCTCCGGTTTGGGATACGCTGTTTACAGTTTGATGGGGCGCTCCGCTTCTCAACGCGGTCTCAATCCGTGGACGACGCTGCTGTACACCTTTGCTTTTGCCACTTTGTTCCTGTTGACTGTAAATTTGCTGCCCGGCGATTGGCTGCCTGGGACCGCTTCGCAGCCGGCAGACCTGTTTGTGTTGGGCAACTCTTGGGCGGGTTGGGGCGTTTTGCTGCTGCTGGCGGCAGGTCCGACGGTGGCCGGTTTTGGCCTGTACAACGTCAGCTTGAGTTTGCTGCCTGCCAGCGTGGTGAACCTGATTGTGACGACGGAGCCGGTGTTCACGGCCGTTTTGGCATTTTTCCTGTTGGGCGAGCGGCTGTCGCCGGCGCAGCTTGGTGGCAGTTTGCTGATTATGAGCGGGGTAATTTTCTTGCGCGTGTATGAAGGGCAGCAGGCCAAACGGAGACGTCTGGCGCAGTCTGGCATTTCTACTGCCAGCGCTGCCGATTAACTCTGAGAAATTAGTCCCGATAAGTACGTAATCATTACTTTCTGGCTAGTCGTGCTTCTCTTGTTACTCCTTTGTTCTGTGTACAATAGAGGATAGACAAAGAAGCGCCTATGCAACACTTTCTCAATCCCTATTTCTCGCTGGTTTTTTTATCGGCCGTCATTTCTTTTACGCTTAGTTTGGTTTCCTGGAGGTATCGGCAGGGGCGTTTGGCAAACGGCCTTTTTGCCCTGCTCATGTTCAGCGTGGGCTTCTGGGCTTTGATGAATTTCTTGGAACTGGTTCTCCCCGCATTCAACGCCAAAGTGATCGCTTCAAATCTGGTCTACGTGGGCATTGTAGGCACGGTTGCCTTTTGGTTTCTCTTTGCCCTGGCTTATACCGGACGTGAACATTGGCTCACCCGGCGCACTGTGCTTTTGTTGAGTATTGAGCCGCTTTTGCTGCTGGCGCTGCTGTGGACAGATCCCTGGATGCCTGTGATTCGCCAGTCGATTTGGTTGGATACCGGCGGTGCGTTTCCCATCTTGATGGTCGATTATGCCCTTGGCTTTTGGGTGCATTCAGTTTACTCCTACGCTTTACTGTTCGTTGGCACGGTTTTTCTGGCGCAATATGTGGTTCATGCGCCCGGCATCTACCGGCGGCAGGCGGCGGCGTTGATTATTGCCATGATGATTCCTTGGATTCTGAATGCGCTCTATTTACTAGGCGTGACGCGCCTGGGATTGACGGCGTCTGGCTTTGCCATGGCGGGGCTGGTGATTGGCTGGGGGCTGCTGCGCCTGCGTTTACTGGACATTGTACCAACGGCGAGAACGGCCGTTTTCTCCAGTTTAACTGACGCTGTGATCACCATAGACGAACAAAATCGCATTGTCGATTTGAATCCGGCGGCTGAGTTCCTCATTGGCCGCCCGGAAAAAGAGGCTATTGGCTTGAGTATTGGCGACGTATTTGTCAATCATCCCGAACTGGTAGCGGCGTATAGTGATGTTGCGCAGGCCCATCTCTCGATCAGTTTTGCCAAAGACGATCCGCCGCGCTATTACGATGTACACATATCGCCGGTATATGACCGGCGCCAGCAGTTGGCGGCCCGCGTGGTTGTCATTCGGGACATTACCGCCCAAAAAGTGGCGGAAAAAGCGGAACGGGAAGAACGGCTGCTGGCGGAGGCGCTGCGCAATGTGGCGGCAGCGCTCAACGCCACGCTCGACCCGCAGGAAGTATTTACACGCATTCTCATGAATGTGGACAAAGTGCTGCCCCATGACGCCGCCAATATTCTACTTTATGATCAGGGCAAGACGGTCATGATCGGCGGGAGGGGCTATGAGGGACACAATGACCCGGGCGACCCCGCCAGTTGGCGCTTTATCGTAGCGGATACGCCGACTCTGCGGCAAATGCTGGAAACCCACCGTCCAGTGGTGATCTCAGATGTGTGGCAGGATGCCAGGTGGCGGCAGTTTCCCGGTTTAGGTTGGATTGGTTCTTATATTGGGGTGCCTATTTTGCAGGATGATGACGTGGTCGGCTTTTTGAATCTGGATGCCAGGACGCCTGGTATGTTTTTGCCGGAGCATGGGGAACGGCTGAGCGTATTTGCGGATCAGGCGGCGATTGCGCTGAAAAACGCCCGCTTGTATGCGGAGTTGGAAGAGAGAAACCAGGAGTTGGATGCCTATGCCCGCACGATCGCCCATGATTTGAATACGCCTTTGGCGCTGATCAAAGGGTACGCGGAACTGTTGACTGCCCATGAACTGTCGGCGGTGGAACAGGGCTATTTGCAGAAAATTGTGGCAACCACAGACCGCATGGCGGAGATGATCGACCAGTTGTTGTTTTTGGCGAAGCTGCGTGATGTGGAAGAAACGGCCGTTTCCGTTGACATCTTGCCCGTTCTGCTGATCGTGCGTGCCCGTTTTGAAACTCAGATCGAAGAACGCGGCGTCAGTCTGACCTGGTCGGAGCCTCTGCCCGCCGTGCGCGGACACGATGTCTGGCTGGAAGAAGTGTTGACCAACCTGGTGGGGAACGCCATCAAATATATCGGTCAGAATAATCCGGCGCCTGCCATCTACATTTGTGGTTCACGCCAGGGTGACATGGTTCGGTATGAGGTGGAGGACAATGGCCTGGGCATACAAAGCCAAAACCTGCCGGGTCTGTTTTCGATGTTTACCCGTTATCACCAGAGCGAGGCGTCGGGGACTGGGCTGGGACTGGCAATCGTGCAGCGTATTGTCACCAAACTAGGCGGCGAAGTGGGCGTGGAGAGTGTGGAAGGGCAGGGCAGCACCTTCTGGTTTACTTTGCCGGCGGGTTAAGCGTTTAGATTGAGAGTTGCTGAACGTTTTTAATGCAGGTTTGGGAATTGCTTGATGTAGGGGATAATCAGGGGGGTAAGGAGCAGACGGTTGGCAAAACGGCCGTTATCCAATTATGACCTCATCTACACCAGAAGCACCCGCCATCGATCGTCAGCGTTACCGGGTTATCCTCATTTTTTTTGCCCGCATGATAGCCCATCTTGCCTGGTGGGATCTCGTTTTTGTGCGCATTCCCCTGATCGGCGACCGCGCCCGCCAAAATCGGCCGCAGCGTTACCGGCTGTTGGCTCGCCGCTTCCGCGCCCTGGCAGTGGCTATGGGCGGCGTCATGATCAAGCTGGGGCAGTTCCTCAGCTCCCGCGTGGATGTGCTCCCCCAAGAAATCACCGACGAACTGCGAGGTTTACAAGACGAAGTACCGCCGGAACCTCCGGCGCGCATCTTTGCCGTACTGCGAGAGGACCTGGGTGATTTAGAAAAACGGTTCGCGGCGGTGGAACAGGAACCGGTGGCGGCGGCTTCCTTGGGTCAGGTGCATCGCGCCTGGCTGCTGCCCACAGACGCCCATTCTGAACGCGGTGAACCGGTGGTCGTAAAAATCCGGCGGCCCGGCATTGAAAAACTGGTCGCCACAGACCTGGCGGCGCTGCACATGGTGGCCCGCTGGTTCATGCGCTACCGCCCCATTCGCAAACGCGCCGACGCGCCGGCGTTGATGAAAGAGTTTGCTCACACGCTGGAAGAGGAGCTGGACTACACCTCTGAAGCGGACAACGCCGAGCGGTTTGCCGCCATGTACGCCGGCAGCGCCGTGGTCTACATTCCCCGGGTGCATCGTGAACATTCTACCGCGCGCGTTATTGTGCTGGAAGATGTGACCGCCATCAAGATTGTGGATATGGCGGGCATGGTGGAAGCCGGTATTGACACCAAAGAGGTGGCTGGTGTGCTGTTGGAAGCCTATTTTGGGCAAATTTTCAAGGAAGGTTTTTTTCACGCGGATCCCCATCCCGGCAATATGTTTGTGCGCCCTTATCCTGACGGAACCTATGACCCTGAGAAGGTAAAATCCCGGCCATTTCGGCTTACCTTTGTAGACTTTGGCATGGTGGGGCGTGTGCCGGAACTGATGGGCGAAAATTTGCGCAAAATGCTCGTTAGCGTGTCGCGCCGAGACGCTCGGGCATTAACGGAATCGTATCAGGATTTGGGTTTCTTTTTGCCCGACGCCGACCTGGACCGCATCACCGAAGTGCAGGGTATCATGCTGGACCGCATCTGGGGGCGCAAACTGCTGGACCTGGCGCAGCCGGACCCGCGGGAAGTGCAGGAACTCAGCCGGGAATTCCGTGATTTGCTGTATGATTTTCCGTTTCAGGTGCCGCAGGACTTTATCTATTTGGGGCGGGCGATTGGCATGGTATCCGGGTTGGTGACACAGCTTAATCCGGAGATCAATCCCTGGTATTACCTGGAAAAATTTGGCCGGCAGATTATTAGTGAGCAGCCGGGGCGGGAGATTACCTGGCAAACGGCCGTTGAAGCCATCCGCCCCTACCTGGAAACCCCGGATCAGGTGCGGCGGGTGTTGAAGATGCTGGAAAACGGCCGTTTGAAAGTGCAAACCGTCAGTGACAAAGAAAGCAACCGCCGCCTGGAAAAACGCCTCAACCAGCTTAGCTGGAGCATCCTGGGCGCCGCCGGTATTCTGTCTTCCACCCTGCTTTACCTCAACCGCAAAAGGGAAAATGATAACGGGGGAAAAGATTGAAGATTGAAGATTGAGGAAGGCTTGCCTATCAATCTTTGATCTTTAATCTTCGTTTGGTCAAAAAGGGGTATATTTTTCGCCCGTTTCGCTGTTGACGGGGGCGCGTGAACGGTTGAGCAGCGCAGCAGCCAGCAGCACAATCATACCGGCGTTGATAGCAATGTCGGCCACATTCAGCGTACCGCTCCAGAGGGGAATCTTGAGGAAATCCAATACCTGCCCGGCGGCCAACCGATCCACCTGATTGCCCAAAGCGCCGCCAATGAGCAGCGCCAGAGCCAGACGGGTGAGCCGGTCTCCTGGCGGCGTCTGCACCAGCATCACCAACATCAAGGCCACTACCCCAATCGTCAGCCAGCCAACCAGCGGACCCACTCCCTGAAAGAAGCCAAAAGCGATACCTCGATTGTAAGTCTCCCAAATCGTCAGGTACGGGTTGATGATGGTGGGGCCGTTTTCTGCCAGGAATTGCAGCGCCCACCATTTGCTCAAACGGTCGGCCAGAAAGACAAGCAGAATCAGTAAATAGGGAAACAGAAGGTCTGCCCAACCCCACACGGTGCGGGATTTAGGAGGCGTCATTTTGTTCTTCGGCGGCGCGGCGGGCCAGTTCTTGCTGAACGGCCGTTTCCTGTTCAATTTGGCGGTATTCCTCTTCAGTAATGTAACGACCGCCGTTGATTTCAGCGTTGACAACGTTGTAGCTGCTGTCCATCGTGACCACTGTTTCCATGGGACGAAAACATTTATTGTCCACAATGGTTTTGTGCCAGGTGTAGACGCCGCCGTCGGTTGCCAGGTCATACTGTTTATCGGCGCGCAGGCGCACCGTTCGGCCACAGTTGTTGCACTGCACGTAGAAATAGATGCCCTGTTTGTCTACATATTCCTTTTTTTCGTCGCTGCCGCCGAATAGTTTTTTAAGAAAACTCATGATTTGCTCCTCGTCTGGCTGCGGACTGCCAGTTCAGATGATATTGGGCTGATGTGAGCTGAATTATAACAAACTTGGTGTGTCTCTGGCATGGCTATGCTAAACTGGAGGGATGGTAGAAGAAACACAAGACACTGGGCCAGGCGCGGCGTTTTGGACGGCCGTTTCCGAAGCTGTCGATCCCGCCAATTACAAACCCCGGCGCCGCGAGGCGGTGGAAGTGGCGCGGCTAAAGACCGAAAATGAGCCATACTACGTACTCAAACAGTTAGCCGCCAAAACCTACGTGCGCCTGTCTGAAGCCGATTATGCCCTGTGGTGGCAGATGGACGGCGACAAAACCGTCAAAGACCTCCTGTTCTACAATCTCAAGCGTTACCATTCTCTGCCCATCGGTCACCTCAACAGCCTGGTGGCTGCCATGCGCGCCGAGTTGTTTTTTCACGACAATCCGGCAGATATGTATGCCCAGGCGGCGGCCGAACTGGAAGCGCGCGCGCCTGCCAGCCGGGGTCAGCGCTTGCTGCAAGGCTTTTTACATACGGAAATTGCGCGGGATGGCCTGGATGCTCCCTTTTCGACGCTGTACCGTGGGACGCGCTGGTTGTTTTCCTGGCCTGTCCAGTTTTTGCTGTTGGTGATTATTTTTCTAGGCGGGGCGTTGTTTGGCCGCCTGTTTTTTAGCGAGCGTTTTGGCCTGATTAGCGGTGGTTTAAGTTTTGTCACCCTGATTGTGGCAAACGTGACGGTTATTTTTATTCATGAACTGGCTCATGGCCTGACGGTGAAGCACGTAGGGCGGGAGTTAAACCGGGGCGGGTTCCTGCTTTATTGGGGGCTGCCCGCGTTTTTTGTGGACACGCGGGACACGTGGCTGTCGTCGAATCGGGCGCGGATAGCGGTTTCCTGGGCAGGGCCTCATTCTGGTTTGCTGGTGGGCGGTCTGGTGGGGATTGTGCTTTCGCTGGCGGCGCTGTGGGGCGAAACGGCCAATACCTTGTTCACCAGTTTTATCTTCCAACTGGGTTTTATTGCTTACCTGAGCGTCTTTGTCAACCTCAATCCGCTGTTAGAATTGGATGGCTATTTCATCCTGATGGATTGGTTGGACATTCCCGGTTTGCGCCAGCGCGCTTTTCGCTTTTGGCGCGAAAAAGTGTGGGCGCAGCGGCAGGAATGGGCGCATCCCCGGGCGTTTTGGCAAAAACTGAGCCGTAACCAGCGCATTTATCTGGCTTATGGCGCCCTGGCTTTTATCTACTCCGCTTATGCGCTGGCGTTTGCATTGTATTTCTGGCAGTCGCGGTTAGCGCCGCTGGTGGGCATTTTGTGGCGCGATTATGGCTGGTGGGGGCGGGCGCTGCTGCTGGTGTTGATAACGGCCGTTGTCATTCCCACCGTCTATTTCCTCTTCCGCTATGGTTGGAACCGCATCCAGGCCGGCCTGGAGTGGCTGGCCCGCCGGGATTTGCTGGCCCGCGTAGACGTGTTGGCCTTGCTGGTAGGCGTGCCCTTGCTCCTGGGCATTCCGGCGCTGCTCATCGGCCTCTGGCTGCTGCAACTGCCCACCAGCGACATCGCCATCAACGCCATCATCTGGCTGGTTTTTTGCGCCACCCTGGCGGCGCTGACCGGCATTGGCCGCCAGCTTCCCGGTTCCCGTTTCCAATGGAGCGTCTGGTCTCTCACCATTGCCTTTGGTGGTTTGACGCTGGCCTGGCTCAGCCGCAGTTGGTTCCCTCTGGTCGCCAACCTGGGTTTGATCCTGGCGGCGGCTGGCGTGCTGGCGGCTGGCATGATCGCCTGGCTTACCATTCAGCCGGACAGGCTGGAAAGGCGCGAGCGGCTGTTGATGGCGGGTTTCTTTCTGCTGGGCATTGGGCAGTTGGTAGCTACCATGATTTTGGGCAGGGGCGCGCCGGCAGGTTATGGCGGCTGGTTGACCACCCTGCTGATTTTGGTGGGCATTATTCCCGGCCTGATTTTCCTGACGCCGCTTTTGTTTAACTTTTGGCAGTCGCGTTTTGCCCTGCCCTGGATGTTGTTGGTGCTGGCGATCCTGCTCATCCCGTGGCTGCAATTTTTCCCGGCGCTGTATTTGCCAACGGCCGTTTTGTGGTTGTATGCGGCGTCGCTTTATTTGCTGCTGGGCGCTTTGGCGCGTTTTGCCCGCCTGCCGGGCGCGTCCGAGGAAGGCGCCGGGTTTAGCGAACGGCAGCGGTTGGTGGATGCCTTTAATCATTTTATGCAGGCGCTGTTCTTCAGTTATGAAGCCGTTTTTGGCCGACGCCGCTTACAAACAATCTACAATGAAATTGTGGCGCTTGGCCCCATCGATCCGGATGGGGCGATTCGACCTCTGGCCAAACAATGCCAGCGGGCGCTGCTCCATGCCGTGGATCGCCTGGATGATCTGGCAGGTTCTTCCTTTACACAGCAGGCGGGGCAGGCGGCTTATGACAGCCTGCCCTGGTTGGAGGCGGAAACCCTGGGCCGCCATGTGCTGGCGGAAGTGGCCTGGGGCGCGCAGTTGGCGCAGGGTTTCATCCGGGTGCGGGACCAACGCCGCGAACTGGTGCGGCAGGCGGATATTTTTGCCGGTTTTGATCAGGATGGCATTGATGAAGTATTGGCGATTGCCCGTGAATGGCGGGGGCGGGCCGGTCTGACCATCGCGCGACTCGGCGAAAATGCGACGGCCTTTTATCTGGTGGAATCAGGCGAGATTGGCGTGTTTCATCAAGGCCAACAGTTAGCTGCCATTGGACCGGGGGGTTACCTGGGCACGATGGCGCTGTTGGACCAGGGAGGTTACCTGGCGACTTATAAGACGCTGACGCCGGTGAAGGCGCTGGTCATTGATCGGGAGCGTTTCGACCCGCTTTTGCGCGTTGATACCACGCTGGCTTCGCAGGTCAATTCGGGCGACAGGTCGCGGCAGTTGTTGAAGCAGATGCCGCTGTTTAGCAGTCTCAGCCCGCAGCAGTTGGCGGTGATTGACGCCAAGTTGATAAGCAAACAAGTACAGACGGGCGAGATTGTGGTGCGCCAGGGTGAGGCGCGGTCTTATTTGTTTATTGTGGCAAACGGCCGTTTAGAAGTCTGCAGCGAGTCCGGGCAGATTATGGGCGCATTGGGTCCAGGTGAGCATTTTGGCGAATACGCCTTGTTTGCCGACGTGCCCTACACTGCTACGCTCCGCGCCGTGGAGGATTGCGAACTGCTGCTGCTGGACGAATCGACTTTTGACAATCTGGTGGCTGAATATGAACGGATGTCGCATTACGTGGAGCAAATCGGCAGCGCCCGTTTGCTGGCAACCCGGCGCAGCCTCGGTCCCAGCGCTGTCTTTTCATAACTTGTCATCTGCCAGCCGCCCCCGTACAATCTAGGAAATTGTAGAGTTGATAGGCTTGAAAAACCTGTCAACTCTGGAAAATATAATTACCGATCAGGAGAACCACATGGCTGTTGCCGTTGATAAACAAAAAGAACAACAAATTGCTTTGCAAAAAATCAAGGCTGGCTTAGCCACAAAAGTACGCATTTTAGTAAGCGATGATTCCTGCCCGGTGTGCAAAGCAGCCGAAGGGGCGTATGAGTTTGATAGCGTGCCAGAATTACCGCATGAGGGTTGTTCGCATCCCAGTGGCTGCCGCTGCTTTTATGCGCCTGTGTTAGACCGTTTTGGTCCTTGATGGGCTTGTCTGGTGCATAAAAAAGCAGGAATAGAAACTGTCTATTCCTGCTTTTGTGTTTGAACAGCGTGAGTACGTTAAGACGAATTCCTCAGGATCGTCAGCTTCATCAACCATAAGCCAGACTTTCGCGCACGCTGATGCGGGTGGCGGCATGGGCCGGCACCAATGAAGCCAGGAAGGCGATGGCGAAGATAGCCGCCAGCCAAATGGTGACGCCCGCATAGCTGAAGGCGAAGTCTAAATCAATTTGCAGAATGGTCTGCCCCAGCATGTTGGCAACCGTCGGCGCAATCAGGTAAGCCAGGGGAACCGCAATCAGCCAACTCATAAAACCTTGCAGAATGCCTTCCATAATGAACATGGTCATGATGGTGGCGGATTCGGCGCCAATGGAGCGCAGTACGCCGATCTCGCGGGTGCGTTCTACCACGCTGATCCACAAAGACCCCATCAAGCCGATGCCGCCCACCATACCCATCACCATTGCCAGGCCAAACAACATGCTGTTGACAATATTGAACTGGTTGTAGGCGTATTCCGCATCTTCTGCTTTGGTGCGGCTGAAGAAGTTGCTGGTTTCGATGCCCTGGCTTTGGTAAAGATTGCTGAGCGCGGTCATCATATCGGCGGTGTAACGGCCGTTACTCTCTGCCGTGCGCACTACAACCTGGTTGGCGCGATTGGCTTTTTTGACCACATCCACCAGGGCGGACTCCGGCACGTAGATGGGGTCGGTGGAGATGGCGTCGGCGGTGAGCAGTTGGTGCGTGCCAATCACCTGCCAGTCGGCGCTGCCCAACTCCCCAAAATCGATGGTGATAGTATCGCCCACGTTGACGTTGTTGAATTCGGCCGTATCCTGGCTGATAACCGCCACGCGCTCTGTTTCCGCCGGGTCCAGCCAGCGCCCATCTACAATATAGGGCTGGTACATGGCGCTGTTTCCCGGGATGCCGTACACCTCTGCCCCTAAACCGGCAGTGTCCTTCATTTGTTCCCCTTCGCGCAGCACGGTGCCCGTTACCGTGAACCAGGCTTCGGCGGCGGTGACGCCGGGCATACTGCGGGCAATGGCCTCCACGCGGTCAGACCGTTGGGGGCGCTGAAAGAAGATGCGCAGGTCGTAATTGCGGCGGTCGAGTTCGTTTTCCAGGGTGTTGGTCATGGAGGCGGTCAGAGTCATCGTCATTAAAAACGTGGCGCCAGCCAGGATGAGCACAAGTTGGGTCAGCCCCAGCCGCCCTTTGCGGCGGAACATGTTGCCCAGGGCGATGGCATACGGGGAGGGTAGAAGTTTTTCGCCGATTTTGTCGATGGCCTGGTCCAGTTTGTTGCTGCCAAAATCGCCGCCAATACCATAGGAAGCGATGGCCTGACGGACGGAAATGTTGGCGCCGCGTAATACGGGCCACAAGGCGGCTACCAGCGGTGCCAGCAGGGCGGCCATAATTTGCAAGGTAACAGCCATCGTGGAAAACTGAAAGGTTTCGTAATCGATGTTAAAGATGTTCAGGAACCATTTGCTGCCCTGATAGGCGGCGATCATGCCGCTGGGCAGGGCTATTGCCAGCGCCAGAAAACCGTAAACGAGTACGCTGACGAGGTAGATTTTGACGATGACGTTGGATGTGCCGCCGATGGCTTTGATGACGCCGATCTGATCGGTTTGCTGGGTGATGATGGCGGTCATGGTGTTGGCGACGATGATGACGCTGGTGAGCAGTGAGACCACTGCCATGATTTGTAAAACGAGGGTGATGCCAGCGATAAACGGCCGTCCCCAATGTTCTTCCGGCTCCTGATAAATAGTAACGGCTATGCCGATGTTTTGTTTGGCTAATTGTTCTTTGATGGCAGCCGCCCGATCCCGCGCATAGGCTTCACTGTAGGGTTCCACCCGCACCACAATTTGCGAGAAGCGTCCTTCAGGAATGCCAAAACGGGCTAAACCGGCAGCGTCTACAAAGAAGTAGGCGTTGCCGCCAAAGTCTGGCGGCGGCACGAAGGGGTGGCGGATTTTGCCGGTGACGGGAAAGCTGCGGTTGGCGCCGTCCAGCTCAAAGATGACTTCATCACCCATGTCGATGTCATAGTAATCGCTGGTGATACGTTCGACGCCGATGTCGTTTTTTGCGGGCCACTGTCCTTCGTTGAGGATCAGCCAGTCGTAGGTCTGGTCGATGTAGTCATCACGCATGACCAGGGTGCCGCCTTGCCAACGGCCGTTTTCCTCTGTTTTGTAGCGCAAAGAAGTCGTATTCATCACTTCTACGCCAGCCACACCCGGAATGCGCGTTAAGGCTTCCAGTGTGTCTCGCTCCGCTGTGCCGCGCAGCACAATGTTCACATGCGAAGGCGCTACAGCCTGATGCGCCGCATCCATCGTGGCTTGCAGTTGGTCTACCAGACCAAAAATCGTGCCAATGGCAAACACGCCCGCGGCAATGCTCAGTACTGCCAGCAGCGTGCGGGATTTGTGCTCCCAAATATCGGACCAGACTTTGTACCAGATGACGCTCATGGAAGTTTGAAGTGAACAGTGTACAGTAAGCAGTGAACAGTCAACCACACTGTAAACTGTTCACTGTTCACTATTCCTTCGTATCCTTAAAGATTAGCCCATCCCGAATTTCAATGGTGCGGGGCAGGCGGGCGGCGAGGCTGCGGCTGTGAGTGACCATGAGCATGGTTTTTCCCTGGTCGACCAGGCTGCTAAATAATTGAAAAACGTCCTCCGATGTTTTCGTATCCAGGTTGCCGGTGGGTTCGTCGGCGACAAGCAGGGGGGGATCATTAGCCAGGGCACGGGCGATGGCGGCGCGCTGCTGTTGCCCGCCAGAGATCTGGGAAGGCAGTTTTTTGGCCTGATCGGCCAATCCGACGGTATCCAATAGATACAAGGCTCGTTCGCGCCGTTGTTTGGGCGATAATGTCTTCACAAAATCCATGGGCAGCACCACGTTTTGCAGCAGGTTGAGCGCCGGCAAAAGCTGGAAGAATTGGAAGATAATGCCCATGTGGGCGCCGCGCCAGGTTGCCAGTTGATTTTCGCTCATGGTATGCACCGGCTGTCCGGTAACCAGCACTTCGCCTTCCGAGGGGTGGTCGATGCCGGTGATCATGTTGAGCAGCGTTGATTTGCCGTTGCCGGAAGGACCGACGATGCTCAAGAATTCGCCGGGCTGTACGGTGAGGGAAACGCCTTTCAGCACCGTGATTTCGTCGTTGCCCAGGGGAAAACGCTTGACAACCTGGCGCACGTCAATAATAGGATTAGGGGCGGGCGGGTTCGGCCCATCGTTCATGTTTGTCATATGTTTTTTTTGATGATGCAAGATTGGGTATTAACCTGACATTAGTTTAACAAGACCTGTGCGGAAAATCATAATTGGGATGTTTTTCTCATAAAGCATTAGAGAAGGTGTGGGGTGATGGGGTTTGGGGTGATCGGGTGAACTTGCCACCAGCCACCTGCCACCCGCTTCCTTGCCCTACTCTGCCATCAACTCTGCTACCTCTTCTGCGGTGGGAATGCCGAGGCGGGCGCCGTGGCGGGTGCAGCAGAGGGCGGCGGCGGCGCTGGCGGTGCGCAGCGTTTCAGGCCAGGGTAGATTTTGGGCCAGGGCATAGGCCAATGCGCCGTGGAAGACGTCGCCGGCGCCGGTGGTGTCAACGGCCGTTATCTCATACGCCGCCAGCCTGCCAGAACCGGTTTGGTTTTGCCAGACCAAACCGCGAGCGCCCAGGGTGATAACGGCCGTTTTGCTTTTTGTTTTCATAGCGGTGTAGAGGTGGGAAACGGCCGTTTCCGCCTCCGCTGCGCCCGTAAAATCCAGGCCAAACTTTTCAGAGGCGGCCAGATAATTCACCCGGACTGCCAGCAGTTCCGTGCCGCGATGGATCGATCCGGCATCCAGCACGGTGGGTATGTTGTTTTCTGTGGCCCATTGCGCCAGCGGCAGCGACAATTCCGGTTCCCAGCCGTCAAAAAGGATCACTTTCGGTCTGACGCGGCTGAAGTCGATGGCGTGGGCGGGCAGCGGCGGCGTCTCGCGGCGATAGTTGACCAGGGCGCGGCTGCCATCCGGCTTGGCCCATATCACCGACAGCGGCGTGGGATTTAAACCGCGCATCACCAGCGAGACATCTACATCCGCTTCTTGCAGTTCCGCCAGGTGCCGGTCGCCATACATGTCCTGGCCCAAATAACCGGCGAAGGCGCTGCGTCCGCCCAGCCTGACGACGGTGACGGCGGCGTTGGCCGCCGGTCCGCCACCGCAGCCGGCAAAGGCGGTGGCAAACGTCTTTTCGTCGGCGGCCGGGTGGTGGGGCACGGCGAAGGTGAGGTCGTAGGCGGCGTGGCCGACGCAAAGGACGTCGATCATGCGAGGCGGCTTTGTTGCGCCAGGGCGGTGGATAGTTGAACGGCCGTTAGCGGCGCTTTCAACACCACATCCCCCAGCTTAACTACCGGAATGACAAACCGATAACGGGCAAACAGGTCCGCATCCTGCGTGATGTCTACTTCTTGTAGTTCGTGAGGATAAACCGCCGCCAGCCGGGCCAGTTCAGCCTTTGCTTCCGCGCATAACCCACAGCCATCCTTCGTATAGAGAGCAACTGTCATCATTCTTAAAACCTGTACCTTGGTTGGCAATAATTTAGTTTGTACCTGTAGAGGTCGCTGCCTGAGCCTGTCGAAGGCAGCGACCTCTACAGGTACTTTAGTTTCAAGTATACCCTCATCCTGGATGGGCCAGATCCCCAAAATTAAGGCTCTATGGGAATCCGTGGAGTAACCAGCGCCTGGCGTAGGGGCGGTTCGCGCACCGCCCCTACAAACGGTGTCAACCCCTTGAATTTTGGTGATTACCCATATCTTTTGAAACTATAGAAAGAGCCTCAACCCTATGATAATCTGGGGATAGAAATCAACCAGTGATATCAAGGAGAAAAGGCTCATGAAAACTATACCAATCAAAGAAGTTATGCAGCAACTACCAATGCAAGAAATCGAAGAAAGTCTGACCGATTTTTTGCAACCAATCATAG
>JAWOGU010000663.1:0-4375 GCA_046496595.1 Chloroflexota bacterium | reverse complement strand
CCCCGGAAGATCCCCCCGCCGTTGTTGCTGAGTACGATAAAAGTAGTGGGTGGCGAGTGGCGAGTGGCGAGTGGCGCGTCTTTGTCCGTCACTCGCCACCCGCCACCTGCCACTGGCAACAATCCATTCATATCATGATAAAAGGTGATGTCGCCCAGGACGGCGACGAGGGGGGAGCGGCTGCCCGCGCCGAAGCCGAGGGCGGTGGAGACGTTGCCGTCTATGCCGGATGCGCCGCGGCTGGCGTAGACGCGGATGGGAATCTGGCGGGGGCGGGCGAACTGGTCGAGATGGCGTACAGGCAGACTGTTGCCCATGAATAAACGGCCGTTTGCCGGCATCATCTCCAGGGTGTCCATTACTGCCTCAAAATCCGCGTAACCCTCGCTGACATAGTCGTCAATGCGCCGCCAAACGGCCGTTTCCATCCCATGCACCGCCGTCAACCAATCCGAAGACATGCGTGGAACCACGTTTTGGGCGATCTGGTAGCAGGCCTGCTCGGCGTTGGCCTGGATGAAGTGGGTGGTCTGGTGGCTGTCGTCGGCCCACACGCCGCTTTCACGGATGTGGATGCGGTGGGCGGGCGTGATGTTGTTGAGGTAGCTGTTGAGCCATTTGGAGATGGGTACCGTCCCAAAGCGGATGATGATTTCCGGTTCGGGCCACTCTGCCTGCTTCTGCAAGTAGGTCTCGTAGCCGCCGGAGATGACTGCGCCAGAAGTATGCAGGCCAAAACGCACCCCCGACAGGGCGTCGGCCAGAATGGGGTAGCCGCTGATCTGCGACAGCCCTGTCACCGCCTGCGGGAAGTTCCCACCCGGACAGCGCGGTCCGCAGACGATGAGACCGCGCTCGTGGCGGTTGATGAGAGCGGCAAGGTGCTCTTGCTGGGAACGGGTCAAGATGACTTCGCCGTGTTGGGTGTACAGTGAACAGTTTACAGTATACAGTGATTCCATCTGTTCACTGTTCACTGTCCACTGTCCACTGTTCACTGGTTCCAGCGGTGTGCGGAACGGGAAGTTAACGTGCACCGGTCCTTTGCGCAGGCCGTTGGCGATGGTGTAGGCGCGAACGGCCGTTGTCTGCACATGTCTCAGCGCGACTTCAGGCGCGTTGGCTTGCGGGATGGGCATGTCAACGGCCCACAGCACCTGGTCGCCAAAAATTTTCACCTGGTCGATGGTCTGGTTGGCCCCGCTGTGGCGCAGTTCGTGCGGGCGGTCGCCGGTGAGCACCAGCAGCGGCACTTCAGACATGCGGGCTTCGATGATGGCGGGGAAATAGTTGGCAACGGCCGTTCCCGAGGTGCACACCAGCGCCACCGGCTTATCGGCCGCCACGGCCAGTCCCAGGGCAAAAAAACCGGCGCTGCGCTCGTCCAAATGGCGGTAAATCTCAATCTTCTCCTGCGCCGCGAACGCCAGCGTCAGCGGGGTGGAACGAGAGCCGGGGGAAATGACAACGGCCGTTAAGCCGGCGGCAACTAAGGCGTCGATAAATAGTTTCGCGTCCCGAATATTAGGGTTGTTTAATTGTGAATTGTGAATTGTGAATTGTGAAGTTGTGGTTCGCTCATTTTGTGTCCTGGATTTTAGATTTTGCGGTTTGGACGCTGGTGTTGATGATGCGGCAAAGTTCGTCGCATTCACGGTAGACTTCGATTATGGTTTCACGAGGGCCAAGTTTGCCTTTGCCAAGGATTTTTGGCCAAACCCGGGATTCGTTAAGTTCTTTGGAACACAATTTCAGTTTATGTACAAAATCTTTTTGGCTTTCAGCGCCGCGAGCCTCCGCATAGTGCGCCGCAGGACTTGTGCCGCTGCGCACCAATTGCCCCGCCAAATGATTCCCGGCGCGTGTGTTGGGCAGTTGATCAGTCACCTCGATAATCGCCACCGCAAACGCCACTAACCTTTCTTCAATGTCATCCCCTTTTGCCATTCCCATTATCTCCTGTCACCGACAAAAACTTCACAATTCACCATTCACAATTCACCATTCACAATTCCCAACGCTTCCTGCATCGGCCTAAACTTCAACGCCGTCTCCGCCCATTCTTTCTCCGGTTCCGAATCGGCCACAATGCCGGCCCCGGCATAAAGCCAGGCGCGGCGCTCCTGGGTGACGGCGGAACGGATGGCGACGGCGAAAGCGCCGTCCAGCTTGTAGTCGATCCAGCCGACAGGGGCGGCGTACCAGCCGCGGGGCGCCGGTTCCGCGCGGCTGATGAAATCCATCGCTAAATCGCGGGGCGAGCCGCCCAGGGCGGGCGTGGGATGCAGCACTTCGACGAGGGGCAGGATGCCGCTGGCTTCGTGGAGGGTGGCGCGAATGGGGGTGAAGAGGTGTTGGATATTGCTCAGTTTGTAAACGCCGGGCTGTGGGGAAATTTCCAGTTTGGTGGTGAGAGGAGCCAGTCGACTGAGAATGGACATGACAACGAGGTCGTGTTCGTGGCGGTCCTTGGCGCTGTTCAGGAGTTCCTGACCTAAGGCGGCGTCTTCCAGCGGATCGGCGCTGCGGCGGATGGAACCGGCGAGGCTCATGGTGGTGAGCTGCTTGCCTGTTACTTTAGCCAGCAGTTCCGGCGTAGCGCCGAAGAAGGCATGAAACGGCCGTGGCTCAAAAATGAAGCGGTAACAGTCAGCGTAACGGCCGTTTAAGAACTCAAGCGCGGTTTCCACATCAATGCGCTGCGCGAACCGGGCTTCGCATATTCGCGCCAGCACCACTTTTTTCAGCTCCGTCGTTTCGATGGCATGACGCGCCTGATTGATGAGATGAGACCACTCATTTTGGGACATAGGGTACGACAAAGATTGAAGATTAAAGTTTGAGGGTTGGTCGCCATCCTTTAATCTTAAATCTTTAATCTTTAATAATACGTCGCGCCGCGTTTCCAGCGCTTCGCGCAGCACCGGCAGGCTGTGTTCCGGGTCGTCGGCGAGGGGGATGAGGGCGTTGATGGTGAGCCACGTTTCACCGCCGACGCGCACGAACTGGTAGTGGGGCAGGATGAAATGAGCCGGGTGAAAGGCGGCCCAGGTATTGTCGGGCAGAAAGTTGTCGCGGAAGGCGAAGCCGCCAAAGAGGCGGGGCTTGGCCAGGTCGGGCACGTCGTTGAGCAGGAGGGCGTCGTTGAAGAGGGCCGCGGCTTGTTGGCGGATGGATTGGTAACGGCCGTTTCCCCAGGCCACCACATTCGCCGCCGCGCCAAAACCGGCAAAAGTGATGTGGTCGCGCACATCTTCCCAAAAGAAGCGCTCCTGCCCCTGCGAGTGGCGCAAAAAACCCAGCGCCGACACGCCGCTGACCGGCAGGCTGTAAGAGACGAGGCGCTGGTCGCTTAAAGATTGAAGATTGAAGAGTAAAGATTGGTCTACGGCAGAGACTTCCCAATCTTTGATCTTTAATTTTTGATCATCCATGTTCTTCAAACCCCACGCTGCGCAGCAAAACAGGCAGCAGCGTTGACAGAATGCGTTCTGAAGTGGGTTCGCCGGTATAGACCCAGCGGATCACCACGCCGTAAATGGCGCCCATCCAGGCGCAGGCCACCACTTCCGTGTCCACCGGCTCAATGTCACCCACTTCGATGGCTTCTTGCAGATAGGTTTCGATAAGTTGGGCGAAACGGTCGTTGACTTCGTTGCGCTTGTTCTCAAAGGGCGCGCCCAGTCCAACAGCCTGCACCAGCAGAATTTTGGCGGGACGGCGGTATTTGCCGAAGGTGTCCAGGGTGGTTTCCAGCGCCACCCGCACCCGGGCGATACCCTTTTCTTGCGGCTCGATGGCTTCGACGACGCGCCGTTCCAACAGGTCGGCAAACTGATCGACCAGCGCCAGGAACAGGCGCTCCTTATTGGGGAAGTGGAAGTAGATTGCCCCTTTGCTGGTGTGCGATTCTTCGACGATTTCGTCCATGCGCGTGTCGTAGTAGCCTTTGCTGGCGAAGACGTTGAGCGCGGCGTCCAGGATGCGCGATTTGGTGCTTTCAGGGTCACGGATGGGGTCGTTTGTCATGGTCGCTCCTGCTTTTGCTCCTATTAGACTGACCAGTCGGTCGGAGTAATTGTCAATTGTAAATTGTTAATTGTCAATGGTTATTGGGAGCGCGATCATTGACAATTCACAATTGAGCATTAGCAATTGACAATTAGCGTAGTCGGGCCATGAAGTAGCTGTCGGCCCAACGGCCGTTGCCAAATGCATGAAATTTGTGGGTCCCTTCGATTTCAAAACCGAATTTCTGGTAGAGGCGGATGGCGGCCGGGTTGTCGGTGTTCACTTCCAGTTCGACGCGCCGCAGGTCGAGCCAGTTGTCGGTGATGTCGAGGATGCCTTCCATCAGACGGCTGCCGATGCCCAG
>JAWOGU010000662.1:0-4534 GCA_046496595.1 Chloroflexota bacterium | reverse complement strand
GCCTTCACAAACCCGATCACCTTTTCAATGGTGTTGTACTCGCGCAAGTTCAGGTTGTCGCGCAGAGGAATGTCGAACTGCTTGCGGATGGCGGCGAAGGTTTCGGCCTGTTTGACGGTGTCGATGCCCAGGTCGGCTTCCAGGTCCAGGTCCAATTCCAACATGTCTTCCGGGTAGCCCGTCTGCTCGGCGATGAGGGTGATGATTTGGACGGTGATGCTGGAGGCTGGGGGTTGAGGGCTAGGGGCTGGGGGCTGGAGAACGGCCGTTTCTGCCTTTTGCCCCTTGCTTTCTGCCTTCTCCTCTTCTGCCTTTTGCCTTCTGCCTTCTGCCTTTTCCAAATCCGGCCGCATTTCCTGCACAAATCCGATCACCTTTTCCAGGGTGTTGTACGAACGCAGGTTCAGGTCATCGCGGGCCGGGATGTTGAACGCTTTACGAATGGCGGCGAAGGTTTCGGCCTGTTTGACGGTGTCGATGCCCAGGTCAGCTTCCAGGTCCAGGTCAAGCTCCAGCATATCTTCCGGATAGCCGGTCTGCTCGGCGATGAGGGTGATGATTTGGGCGGCTACAGAATCAGAGATTGAAGATTGGAGATTGGAGATTGGGGGTTGGGAAACGGCCGTTTCTGCCTTTTGCCCTTTGCCTTCTGCCTTCTCCTCTTCTGCCTTCTGCCCTCCGCCTTCATCCTTCACCTTCACCGGTTCCGGCGCAGGTTCCAGTTTGGGAGCCGGGGGCTGGGGCTTGGGAACTGGCGGCGCAGCCGGGGCCTGGTTAACAGTTGATTGTTCCCAGTTCCCAGTTGACTGTTTACCGTCCACTGTAAACTGCCCACTGTCCACTGTAAACTGTCCCCCTCCCGCCAGCGCCCGCACCACCGGACCCATGCCCACCTGCCATCGATTGGGGGCTGGCGTGCGCAGCGGCGCGCCATTGGTTTTAATACGCAAAACCCGCTTCACCACCTCCGTCTCCGCCCGGTCATGACCGCTGATATCCGCCAGCCAGCGCTCATACAACGGCCGGTTATCAACGCGATTCAGGCTGCCGGGAATGCGCCGCGTCAGCGTCATGGCAATTTGCGAACCGAAGCCCGCGGCCAAATGCAAGGCGTATTGCACCGGATAACGACCGCCCCGGCTCAAATTCAGCGGTCCCAGGTCGGGATCAACCTCTCTGAAATTGGGGACCGGCGGCACAATGCCATGCTCCAAAATCTTCACGGCGATCACGTCCTCCACGCCCACGCCCATCGGATGCCCGGTGAAGCCTTTCGTATTCGCCACGATAATTTCGTTGGCCACTTCGCCAAAGGTTTCGCGCAGGGCAATCACCTCGGCGGCGGCGCTGCCGCCGCGGGCCGGGGTAAACGTTTCATGCGACATGAACACCGTTTGCGGGGCTATGGCGTAGCGGTTCAGACCGAAACGGCGTTCGGCGGCTGTGATCAGGTTGTTCATGACCAGCGAAATGTGGTCCACATCCAGACGCGTGCCGTGGAAGGCGCTGTTGCTCGTTTCACTGCTGAGCAGTTCCACAATGCCGCGCATCCCGCGCTCGCGCACCGCGTCTTCGCTTTCCACCACCAGGGCGCAGGCGCCCATGCCCAGGATGGTGCCGTGCCGCCGCCTGTCAAACGGCAGCGCCGCTTCCGACACCCGGTCTTTAGTAGTGGCTGCGCCCACCGCTAGAAAACCGGCGCCGACCCATTCCAGCAGGTTGTCGCCCGTCACGTCGTCTGCGCCAATGACGATAACCCGCCGGCAACGGCCGTTCCGAATCCAGTCTTCCGCAATCGCTACCCCTTGCGCCGTGGAGGCGCAAGCAGCATTCACCTGCGTGTTGGGACCACGCGCGCCAATGTACTGCGCAAACTGACTGTGACCCATCGCCAGAATACGGAACAAAAAGCGGCGGTCGAAGGCGTAGGGTTCCCGTTCCAGGGCTTCGCGCAGTTCGCCGACGCGGCGGTTCAGTTCCGCCAGCGTATTGTGGTCGGTGGTGTGACGGCGCAAATCTTCCAGCATTTCCACCTGCGCCACACGATTGATAAAGGTGTAGTAACGGGTGAACTCATCGGCAAAGCGATCGCCGCCCGGAAAGGCGCTGGCAAAAATAACGCCGGTTTCGTCCTGCAAGGCCGGGGGCAGTTTCCAATCCTGCGGCAGCTGCTTACCGGTTGTCGCTGTTTTATACGTTTGCACCAGGGGAATACCCGCTTCGCGCAGGGCGTCCAGCCCGGCGGCCATCGCCAACTGGGTAGTCACGTCCAGCGCTTCGACCAGTTTGTCGTCCACGCCGTATTCGGCCGCCAGGTCAAAGCTGCCCGGCCGGCCGGCCAATTTGATCACTTCCGCCGGATCGTCGATGGTAACAAAACGGCCGTTACCGTTGTCATCTTTTACCAGCCGCGTGACGCGCTTGTTCACCATCTTTTCGCGGAATCGTTCGGGAATCAGGTCCACAAACTGCTCGCCGCGTAAAATGCGCAGGGCATTGTCCGGGTCCATCACCGCCTTCTCCGCGCCCGGCAGCCCCAACCCGGTGCCGCTGATCACCACCGAACCGGCGGGCGGCGCATTGCGGTCATAAGGGGGATTGGAGGACCTGTCCTGAGCTTGTCGAAGGATTGGAGATTGGAGATTGGCATGCTGGAGCGCCTGGGTCAGAAGTTGGCTTAGTGTATCTAAATTTGTTGGCGTCGCGTTGTTGCCGTCCATTTTTTCTTCCCTTGCAGAGAGTTTACTATTCACTGTCAACTGCTCACTGTTCACTGTTAACTGTTCACCTTCTCCCATGTAACCGGCGGCGTACAGGCCGCACAACGCCTGGTTAAACGTGGGCAGCGCCCCTTGTTTGGGATGATTGGTCAGCAAGGCGGCCACGTCGTCCTGGCCGGCGAATACGTCTCTGGTAAAGCCGTGCAGGGCGCGTTTGGGTCCCACCTCCACGAACAGGCGCACGCCATAGTCATAGAGCGTGTGCAGCCCTTGCACCCACTGCACCGGCGAGGACACCTGTTTTTGCAGCATGTCTTTAATTGCCGTCGCCGTGGTGGGATACATGCCGCCGGTGACGTTCGCCACGATGGGCAGCTTTGGCTCGCGGATCGTGAGGCGGTCCAGAACTTTGCGCAGCGGAACGCCTGCCGGGGCGATGATTTCCGTGTGGAAGGCGTGGCTCACCGGGATGGTCATGGCTTTGTAACCGGCAGCCTCAAATTTGGCGACGGCCTGCTCCACGGCTGGGCTGGCCCCGCCGAAGACGCATTGGCTGTGGCTGTTGATGTTGGCGGGCACGGCGTAGCCATCGACGCTGCCCAGCACCTGCTCCACCACGTCAAACGGGGCCAGGACGGCGGCCATTTTGCCGTTGTCGTCCAGGTCCAGGCTGGCCATCTCGCCGCCGCGGGCCGCGGTGGCTTCCAAGGCATCGGCGAAAGGCATGACGCCGGCAGCGATGAGGGCGGCATATTCGCCCAACGAGTGCCCCATGACGATGTCGGGCTTAAAGCCGTAGTCGGCCAGGAGCGCCATCATCGCCATGTCCAGGGTGAGCATGGCGGGCTGGCAAATTTCCGTCTGCATCAGATCAAAGGTGGCCTGCATAACGGCCGTTTGGTCTGCCGCGTCCACAAAGATGGTGTCAGTCAATGGCTTGCCCAGGATGGGCTGCATCACGGCGTCGGCTTCGTCAAAAATTCGGGCGACGGTGGGCGAAAGTTCGGCCAGTTCCCGCCCCATGTTGACGTATTGGCTGCCCTGACCGGGAAACATGAAAGCGATTTTCCCGGTCGGACAGCCGCTGCCCCGAAAGATGCCTTGCGCCTGGACGGCTTTCCAGGTTTGGGCGTTGTCTAAAGCCATCACTTTGCGCGCTTTTTGCAGCCGGTCCAACAGTTCTTCGTGATTGCCATAGTCGATGATGAGGCGCTCGAGGGATTGGATAACGGCCGTTTGCGGCAAAGCAGCCAGCGGCGGCGTCCAACCTCGTTCAACCCGGTTGAGCGCCGCTTCCAGTCTGGCTTGCAGATCAAGGGTAGTACCGGCGCCCAGTGCGAAAATGCCGCGCACTGGGGCCGGTTTGGTTATTACGGATGTCATGAATGCAGTGGTGGCTCCGCTGCTCTCGTTCCCAGAGGTAGATTCCGATAGAGAGACACCCGTAAAGGTCTTGCTTTTTTGCGTCAACGCGCCAGGCACATGTTCCTCCAGCACGAGGTGGAAATTGGTGCCGCCAAAGCCGTAGGCGCTGACGCCGCAGCGGCGCGGATCGCCGTTGGCGGCGCGCCATTCGCGGGTTTCATGGTTCACGGTAAATGGCGTGCGGCTGAAATCAATGTTGGCGTTGGGTTTTTCGGCGTTGAGGGTGGGCGGCAAAATCTTGTGATGCAAAGCGTACACGGCTTTGAGCAAACCTGCCGCCCCCGCGCCTGCCTTCAGATGTCCAATGTTGCTCTTGGCCGAGCCTAAAGCAATGCTGCCGGTTTTTGCGCCGCTGAACACTTTGCTCAAGCTCTCCACTTCCACCACAT
>JAWOGU010000660.1:0-8804 GCA_046496595.1 Chloroflexota bacterium | reverse complement strand
CTTTCTTCTTGGGACAGGGAGCGGATCAGGCCGAAACCCTGTCCCTTATTCAACAGGTCCAGCAGCCGGGGTGGGTAACGGCCGTTTATGAATCCGTCCACACATTATGGGATGAACTGTTGGGCGCGGTCACGGTAGATACACCCGATCCGGCCATGAACCTCCTGCTTAATCGCTGGCTGCTGTACCAGACAGTGTCCTGCCGTCTGTGGGGGCGTTCCGCGCTCTATCAATCCAGCGGCGCTTACGGCTTCCGCGACCAGTTGCAGGACGTGATGGCCCTGCTCCATACCCGGCCCGACTTGGTGCGTGAGCATATTTTGCGCGCCGCCCACCATCAATTTGAAGCAGGCGACGTGTTGCACTGGTGGCATCCGCCCTCCGGGCGCGGCGTGCGCACCCGCATCAGCGACGATTTGCTCTGGCTACCCTACGTCACCGCCCACTACGTCACCACCACCGGCGATGAAACGATTTTGCAAGAAACTGTGCCCTTTCTGATGGGCGATCCCCTCAATCCAGATGAAGAGGAACGGTATGGCTGGTATGAGACCACGGCCGAACGCTATACGCTGTTGGATCACTGCCACCGGGCGCTGCGCCAGGGGAGTACCGCCGGACAGCACGGTCTGCCGCTGATGGGCGGCGGCGATTGGAACGATGGCATGAACCGCGTGGGCATCGAAGGACGCGGTGAGAGTGTCTGGTTGGGCTGGTTCCTTTACAGCACATTGAATGCGTTTGCGGCTTTGTGTGCACGGGTGGGGGAAGAAGGTGGGACTGCTTACCGCCAACAAGCCGCCGTTTACCAGGCAGCTCTGGAAGCCCATGGCTGGGATGGCGCCTGGTACCGCCGCGCCTACGACGACGAGGGTGAGCCGCTAGGTTCTGCCCAAAATCGGGAATGCCAGATTGACGCCATCGCCCAATCCTGGGCCGTTCTCTCTGGTGCGGCCGACCCGCAGCGGGCACAGCAGGCCATGCAGGCGGCCTATGAACATCTGGTGCTGGAAAAGGAGCAGCTCATTTTGCTGCTCACGCCTCCTTTCGACAAAACCCCCCGTGACCCCGGTTATATCAAAGGCTACCTGCCTGGCATTCGGGAAAATGGCGGCCAATACAGCCATGCGGCCGTGTGGACCATCTGGGCTTTTGCCCGGTTGGGAGAAGGGAATAGGGCTTATGCCCTGTTTGACCTGATCAACCCCATCACCCACGCCGACACGCCGGAAAAGTTCAGCCGCTACAAAGTGGAGCCGTATGTGCTGGCGGCTGATGTGTATGGCGTGCCGCCGAATCAGGGACGTGGCGGCTGGACGTGGTATACCGGTTCGAGCGGCTGGATGTATCGATTGGGGGTGGAAGGCATGCTGGGGCTGCGCAAGGTGGGGCAGAACTTGCTGCTGGAGCCATGTATTCCGCAGGAATGGGCTGAGTATAAGATGGTGTATCGAAACGGCCGTTCTGCCTATCACATCCACGTCAAAAACCCGGCGGGCGTCCAGCAAGGGGTGGCCGAGATTTGGCTGGATGGCCAGCCTGTGGCTGACGCGCAAATTCCTTTGCAAGACGATGGGCAAAGCCATGAGGTGCATGTTGTGTTGGGCCAACCCGAGTCATCATCTAATTCTTGAAGAGGCGCTTCTGAAGCAGGGAGAAAAACATGACAAACCTTCCACTGCCACCTTCGACACCGTATAACTGGACGTTCTGGCGCGTGGTGTGGGCCACGCTCGTCCTCATTGCTGTTGGTCTGAGCTTTTGGCTTCTCTACCGCTTTAATCAGGTATTTTTCATCCTGTTTATCGCCATTGTCATTGGCACCGTACTCAGGCCAGTCGTTGTCTGGCTGCATGGGCGGGGAATTCCCCCGAAAGCAGGGGTTATTCTTGTCTATTTGCTGCTGCTGGCCTTACTGATTGGCTTCATCCTATTGTTATTCCCGTTGATTGCCGAACAAACCACCACGATTATGGCTGCCATGCCCGGTTATATGCAAAGCATACGCGCGTGGATGCTGGGTTATCCCAATCAATTGATGGAAAGCCTGAGCACCCTTTTGCCAACCACTTTGTCACTACCGAATCCGGTGTCGCAGACAGGACAGGAGATGCTGGATTCCGCCGGGCAGGTGTTTGGTTATGTGGGTGTGGCGGCGCAGGCATTATTAACGGCCGTTGCCATTCTCCTCTTAGCCTTTTACTGGACAGTGGATGGACCGCGCACCATCCGCTCCTTGCTGCTGCTGGCGCCGGCGGCTCAGCGCGAGGATATTAGCGAACTTATTTCGGCTATCGAAACGAAGGTAGGCGCCTACATTGCCGGACAAGGCATCCTGATGCTGGTCGTGGGGAGCATGGCTCTGGCCGCCTACTGGCTCATTGGTTTGCCCTATGCTCTGGCGCTGGCGTTTGTGGCCGGGATCATGGAGGCGGTGCCGCTCATTGGGCCACTGTTGGGAGCCGTTCCGGCGGCGCTGGTAGCCCTGTCTCTGGGACCGGACAAGTTAATCTGGGTCATCGTGGCTACGGTTGTCATTCAGCAGCTAGAAAACACCTTGCTGGTGCCCCGTGTCATGCGCAAGGCCGTGGGTGTCAATCCATTTGTTACCTTGTTGGCTCTTTTTGCTTTTAGTTCTTTGCTGGGTACTGCCGGGGCGATTATGGCGATTCCGATCGCGGCTGTGATTCAGATCTTGCTCAATCGCTTTGTCTTTCGTCCGGATGCGCTGGAAGCGGAGATCTCGACTGGTCGTGATTATGCCAGCCGGCTGCGGTATGAAGCGCAAGACCTGGCCCAAGACCTGCGCAAGCAGGCACGGTTGACGCAGGAAGGCTCGGATGAAAGGGTCCGGCAAACGGATCAGGTGATGGACGAGATTGAAGCGATTGTGACCGATCTGGATGCGCTGCTGGCCCAAGCCAGCCTGTCGGGGGCAAAATGACAAAGCAATTGGTGTGGGCGGGAACGGCCGTTATGATCACCGTGCTTGCCTTGTTATTGGTTTGGCAGATTAGAACGGCCGTTGTTTATGTCCTTCTCTCATTAGCGTTGGCGACCGCCATACGCCCCCTCATAAAACGCCCGACCGGGCAAGGTTTGGCCGTGCGCCTGGCCTTCATATTTCTTTATCTGGCAGTCCTGGCTGGTCTTGGCCTCCTCCTTGTACTCAGCAGTGCCGCCGCGATCCGGGATATTCAGCAGTTAGTCCAGCAGGTATCAGCGCAGGATGCCTGGCGGCAGCCAGTGTGGTTGCAAGGCACTACCTTCCAAAACCTGCTAGATGAGCGGCTGCCGCCGCCGAGCGAACTGTTTGCCGCCATCATTGGCGAGCAAGGCCAGCTTGTTCTGCCGGCCGTAGTGGGGTTCACGCAGGGGGCTTTCAGCTTTTTAAGCGGCTGCATCATCGTTTTATTCTTGAGCCTCTATTGGAGTATGGATCAAATCCATTTTGAACGGCTCTGGCTCTCGCTGCTACCGCCGGGCCAAAGGTCACGGGTGCGTGATATTTGGCGGACAGCCGAACCAGAAATCGGGGTTTATATCCGCAGCGAAATCCTCCAAAGCCTGCTGGCTGGGCTGCTGTTAGGAGTGGGCTACTGGGCGCTTGGCTCTCCGTACCCCGTCCTGTTGGCGCTGATTGGCGCCATACTTTGCCTGATACCCGTCGTGGGCGCGGGACTGGTGCTGATTGCTCCCCTGCTGGTGGGGCTGCTAACCGGTGTGCCCCTGAGCCTGTTAACTGTTCTCTATACCTTCCTCGTCATGGTTTTCCTGCAATGGTGGGTTGAACCACGCCTTTCCGACCACCGCCAATACAATCCCATACTGACCATCCTCCTCCTCCTGGCCCTGGCAGACGCCTATGGGGTCCTCGGCATTATTCTGGCGCCACCCTTGTCGGCTGCCTGCCAAATCTTGTGGAGCCGCCTGGTCAGCCACCGCGCTGTTTCCGGGGCGGCGGCCCAGCTTTCAGACCTCAAAGAGCGACAGGCAAAGGTGTGGGCCTTCATCGGCTCAATGGAAGAAGCGCCGCCGCCATTGGTCACCAGTAGTATGGAGCGGCTCACCCATCTCATGGACAAAGCGGAACCTACGCTGTCGGGAGAAGGGTGAATAGTACGCCCCTGCTAAAAATGGAAATTTTATAACATGCATACCTGAGATTAAAGATTAAAAAATTAGTGCTCGAGTAATCTTTAATCTTCAATCTTTCGTAAGTCTTTATACGTTCTTTTTGAATTGACACCCATTGGAGGAAAAAATCATGCGACGTGGCAGAAGATTCAGTCCAGTTCAGATCGGAATCGCGCTAATTGTGGTGGCGATTTCGCTTATCACCTACTTTGCTTCCAGTGAATTTAACCCGATCACCGAAGAAACCCAGCAAGTAGCCTTATCACCGGCTCAAGAAATAGCCATGGGGCTGCAAGCTGTGCCGGAGATGAGCCAGGCCTATGGCGGCTTACTGCGTGACGACAAGGCTCAAGTTTACCTGGATAAGGTGTGCGGTCAGTTGGTGGCAAACAGCGAAGTTAGCAGCACAGATTGGCCTTTTGAGTGCCACTTGCTGGCCGACACGGAGACGATCAATGCGTTTGCGCTGCCTGGTGGACAATTATTTATTACGGCCGCACTCTTCAACCAACTGGAAACAGAAGGACAACTGGCCGCAGTGATGGCCCATGAGATTGTGCATGTGGTGGCCCGCCATGCGGCCGAACAAATAGCCGACCAGCAACTGACGCAGGGGCTAACCGGCGCGGCTGTCATCGCGGCGTACAACCCCGACGATCCTAACGGCGGTCTGGCTTCCGGGCAAATGGCGGCACTGGTCGGAGCGTTGGTGAATTTGCGCTACGGCCGTGACGACGAACTGCAATCCGACAGGCTGGGGGTGCAATTTATGTCGGAAGCCGGTTATGACCCCCGCGCTATGGTACGGGTGATGGAAATCTTGGAAGCTGCCAGCGACGGTCAGACCCAGCCGGAATTCTTCAGCACTCACCCCAACCCGGATAACCGCATTGAACGCATTTTAGAAGCAATAGCTGCCCAATTCCCCAATGGCATCCCAGAGGGGCTAAAGCCGTAGCCGCCACATCCCTGTCGCGCTTACTTGTGATCTTATTGAAGAACGGACTTATGGGTAATAGACAGCCGATTTGACAAGTTCGATGTTGACTATTTTTTCACTGTTTGGCAAATAGTAGAAGGTGTATCACATGCCTTCAACGAGCGCCTGATAGGCTTTTTGTGAAACGGTAAAGGATTGGTCGTCGATCACACATTGGTAGGTGTAATGCCTCAATACATCGTGTGATAAATCTGAACTCGCTACCTCTGGGAAATCGGTTAAATTCGCCACACGATGTATTGATGCACGACAGGTAAGTATTGGCGGTTTCAGGATCATTTTCGTGCAAAATTCTTTTTGTGACGCGACCAGAAATGGTGTGTACTTTTTGTCGTTTGAAATCACGTAAAAGGCCTCGAATCTTCAAGATGAACAGGATAGTAAAAAACACAATAACCCAAAGAAAACTAATCCCCCAAAAACCTGCTTCGGGCAGGAAGTAGACGATGCTCCAGATAGCGATAGGTAGCAAGATCAGGGCAATAAGGGTGTTTTGAGCGGTTTCTCTTAGAAGGTAAAGACGCTGGGTGGGGGTTAGACGGCTGTTTTGATTCACCGGTAATGCTTTCTCAATAATGCCATTGGCCTGGCACAGACGTCGCAATAAATCCTCAGATTGAGCCGACGAACCCTGGCGCAAGGATGCGCCAATTAGCCATCGTGTACCTGGCAAAATATAGAACTGATATTGGCCTGGAGGTAGGTCCAGTTCTTTGTAGATGCTGCGCAAAGGACGAATGCCGCCAAGTGCTACATAGCTGCCTTTCAGCCACATGACTTGACCCTGTACAGACGTGACAGGGCGAGTGCCATTTAGCTTTTGGGTTGACCGAAATGTCAAAAAGCGCTTGCTTAAAATGCCCGAAATGACGCCCCCTGCTACGGCCATAACTGCCCAACCATAAACGAGCGGTGACTCCTGATCTAAAAGGCGATCTGGTGACTGCCCAATGGCCTGTAAAGAAAAGCCAATAAAACCGAAAAGGAAAACGACCGCTGCCAGACCGACCCAGACAGCAATTTGACCATTGCTATGTTCCAGGCGGCTCGCTAAAATTTGAGTTTGTTCAGCCGTTAACAATCCTTGACAATTTTGAGCAACAGTTGCTACATCGTATAAGTGGGAATGCTCAATTGTTTGCATAGCAAAATCCTTGTTCAAATAAAAAGATTTTACCGCAGAAAATAGTCCAGAGAAAACGACATTCTACACACCCCACGGCGTCAATATCCCACGAATTCCCAAAGAGACAGATTGCACCAATCTCCCCCACTTGGGGGAGACAACTATCCACCGGCTAGCCGATGTAATCAGAGAGGATGGGTTGTAGCATTGACTTATGATACGAGTATTCTTAGCTGGCGGTCAACCCGAAGTCCGCTCAGCGTTGCGGCTGCTGCTGCAAGATTTAGGTATGAAGGTAGTTGGCGTTGCCATCAATTGGCCCGCCACTCTAGCCCAGGCTGAAAGAACGCATCCTGATATGGTGCTGGTGGATTGGGAATTGATCCCCAAAGGCAGTTCTCTACATGAACTGCGTGCGACCTTCCCCATAGCAGTCGTCATTGTTCTCATCAGTCATCTGGCTGCGCGGCACCAGGCGGCGCTCTCTGCAGGAGCCGACAGCTTTATCAGCAAGAGTGATACGCCGGACCGGGTGGTCGAACGTCTGTTGACTGCGGCAGCAAACGGCCGTTTGCCATAACACACCTGGAGATAAGCAATATGAATGTGATCAAAGTAGCAGCTAGCTCACGGACTGCTCTGGTGGCTGGTGCGGTTGCCGGCGTGTATCGTGAAAACGGGTCCGCCGAAGTGCAGGCCATCGGCGCTGGCGCAGTCAACCAGGCCATTAAAGCGGTCATCATTGCCAAGGGGTACCTGGCAGAGGAAGGCAAAACAATCGTTTTTATTCCTTCCTTTGTTGAAGTGGAAATTGATGGCGCCCTACGAACGGCCGTGAGACTGTCCGTAGAACCCCACTCCCACGAGATTCAATAAGAAGTTTCCTTTAATTATCGACGGATTTAACCCCGTTACTACCTATCACACGAGGAAAAATAATCATGAGTAAGAACCAGGACAGTAAAAAAAGAGATCAGAAGAAACCGGCAAAAACTGCAAAAGAAAAAAAGCAGGCCAAAAGAGAGAAAAAAGAAAAAAAGGATAATCCCAGCGCTTTTACGCCATAAAGCAAACCAACCCACAATATGAGAAGTGACCTTTTTCGACAGACCCAAGGTATCTTCTCAATATTGTGGGCAAAATGAGGAGTTCTTTGTACAACCTTCTGAATGTTCCTGCTATCAAGGAAAAAGGGCTTCATCAGCAGCCGTGGCGCGGCGGCGCAAAAAGAAGCCGAAACCAATGATGCCCAGCAAATAGCCGGTCGTAAACAGCAGATAGAGCATTCGCAGCCACAAGGGAACGCCGAAGCCGCTGATTGAGGAAGCGTAAAAGATAAAAGTGGCCAACCAGCTTATCGCCAGCCCCAGCAGAATGGGATTGAGGCGCTGGCTGAGGGGCAGCAGCCGCCAGGTGGGTGAAACGAGCAGCAGCAGCGAGGCGGTCGGCGGCCCAAAGAGGAGCAGCAGCCAGAGAATAATCCCTTCTCGCCCTATAAAATGTGCATCCGTCAACGCAAACAAGAGAAAGGTAAGAGCTGCGCCCAAAGCCATATGCATAAAACGCCGGATGGTTTCCATTTGTCGCTGTAGGGAAACGGCCGTTGCCATTTCGTGTACCTCACCATAATCAAACGTCTGTTGTTTCATCATCATCCTCCATTTGTGACAGAATCAATGGCCGCTGCCACGTTCGGCTGTGCAAAAATGCGAATGTTACGCTCAATGAAGCGGGCCAACAGTTGCTGCCCCAGGGGAGTCAGGCTGTAGTAACGGCGCGGCGGCCCCATATCCGAGTTTTGCGTCCGGCTTTGCAAAATACCGTTTTCTTCAAAACGCTTCAGTGCCCGGTAGATGCTTTTTTCGTCGGCCACCACTGTGCCCTGACTCATGTCAGCGATCATCGCTGTCATTTCATAGGCATAGCTAGAACGGCCGTGCAGCCGCAGCAGTATCCAAAAAGAGAGCAGCCCTTTCTTGTAGCTGTCTTCCCACTGCTGTAAAAGTTGGTCTACTTTGGTCGAGTTGTTACCCATATCTCACTATTCTACAAAAGGATGAATACCATTACCGGTAGAATACAGTTTTTAACGGCCGTTGTCAAGAAACCGCCCAATATTATCCCAGGCGTTATCGTTCCGTCACCATATCGTTTCTCCAAAATAGCTCGCATTTAGCTATCACTACCTGCGGCAGCAAAGCCTATGTACAGACCAATTTAAAATATCAAAAACAAGGCTGAAAGGCGCAAAGATTTTTGCTTTTCTTTACAATTTTGCGTTAAGGTTTTTTTGACTTTGAAAACGCACTGTTCGTCCTGAGTGGTTTTGGAAACGTCAAGGGAGATATAATTTGGTGATTACCCATATCTTTTGAAACTATAGAAAGAGCCTCAACCCTATGATAATCTGGGGATAGAAATCAACCAGTGATATCAAGGAGAAAAGGCTCATGAAAACTATACCAATCAAAGAAGTTATGCAGCAACTACCAATGCAAGAAATCGAAGAAAGTCTGACCGATTTTTTGCAACCAATCATAG
>JAWOGU010000609.1:0-5212 GCA_046496595.1 Chloroflexota bacterium | reverse complement strand
TCGAGACAGCATGGGAATGACATTCGTAGCACAAAAGCGAATTGCACCTTCGTAGTGTGAGGCCGCCCAACATTGCGTAGAGCCGACCCCCACCCTGGCGCATTAACGAAGTTGCGCTACCAGCGGGGGTATCAGGCAGGCAGTCGTGGCCTGCTCGCGGCGGCGGGTGGGGGCGGCTCACGCGGGCCGTTAGGCGGCACAGCCACAGTATCGCTATGGAGACAGCACTATGAATGACATGAATTTTTACTCCCAACATATAGAAACGCTCCTCGCTCCACCCTTTGAATGGTGCTCCATCGATGCCGGTTCAGTTGTTCTCGCCGATGCGGCGAATCGTGGCGGCACAGCTGGCGGCGTTTTTGCTGTCCGTGCTTTCGCCATCTCCAAATATCTGATTACAAATGCACAATACCAGCCATTCGTCGAAGACCCGAACGGTTATTCCAATCACCGCTGGTGGGAATACTCTCCGCAGGCACTGCAATGGAGACAGACGCATAAGAAAGCGCAGGGAACCGCATTCGATGGCGCGAAGGTACCCCGCACACGTATCAGTTGGTTTGACAGTATGGCCTTTTGTGCCTGGCTTTCAGAAGTAGCCGCGAGCGCATCTCGTTTCTCGATCCATGATGTCGCAACTTGGCCGATTCGTTTGCCAAGTGAACTGGAATGGCAACGCGCCGCCCTTGGCGATACTTCCGGCCCATACCCCTGGGGAAATTCATCGGTTGATGAAACACGTGCAAACTGTGCCAATTGGGCCAAGCAACCCACAGATGTCGATAGCCATCCCGCTGGCGCAAGCCCTTACGGCGTGTTCGATATGAGCGGCAATCTCGCCGAGTGGTGTCTGACCAAGTGGGGCACAGACGGGCAGGATGTCACCGGGTACGACTATCGAAACGTTCGGGGTGGTGCGTGGAATATCGACGCGCAGAATGTGTTTTTGCAAGCGACAGATCGCTATGGACATCCACCGCGTGGCAGGCTGAACGATTTCGGTTTTCGGATAGGATTGTATCTGTAGGAAGATTGGCGTTAGCAAACAAACGTTTCAATCATTATTTGGTAAAGATGAAGTCAATGTCAAAGATTATGATTTCACAGCTTTAGCTGAGTTTCTTCCATAAAACAAAAAAGTTCGTAATTAAAAATGCCGCCTAACAAAGCGTGCACCTGACGTGTGGGATTCTGCGACATTTTCGAGCAATTTTCTGGCTTCGAGTTTTTCCTGCTCCCAAGCAGAATCCACGCCCACCCACACGCAGGTAACGCAAGCCGTTAGACGGACCTCACCAGTAACGGCCGTTCTCGCATTTTTACCCCCGTATTACATAACGGGGGTTGTGGGGTACACGAAACGACCGACTGACTACCGATGAAGCCGGCGCGATAAAAATTTTGGGAAACGGCCGTTGTCTGGTTGAGGTTTGGGGGAAGTACGAGAGGGTGGGTGAGAACGGCCGTTTTGCCAGATGAAATAACCAGAAAGCAAAAACCGCCGATCTCAATTTTGGCGAATTCCAAATTTGGCTCGATCCATGTTATGCTATAGTAAATCTTGGACATGGTTATCGAAGTAGCGCAGCATTTTGGCCTATTGACCCATCAGGATATGGCAAAAATTCTGAACCAACACAGCAATTAGGGCAGGTGGCTACAGTCATCATACCAGTAAATACAGGAAAATGGGTTTTGGGTAATCCACTATGACCGCCCAAAATGGAGAGAACGAACAATGAAAGAAAGATTTTTTGGACGCTACGTTGTGACTGACCCGGAAATTTGTCACGGCAAGCCTATTTTTCGGGGAACACGTATTTTGGTTGCCGATGTTTTAGAACAGATTGCGGATGGATTGGCTTGGGAAACAATCATCGAAGAGTGGCGCGGTAGTATCTCGCATGAGGCAATTGCCGAAGCTGTCAGGTTGTCAAGGCAGGCATTTCTTGAGAATGCTGAGAAATATGCTTTGGAGTCGGCCATAGCGTGATTATTCTGGATGAAAACATCATTGACAGTCAGCGTCGTTTGCTAAATAGCTGGCGAATTCCTGTCCGCCAGATCGGGTATGAGGCAGGTCGAAAAGGGATGAAGGATCGAGAAATCATCCCTTTTTTGCATCAATTGAACCAACCTACCTTTTTTACCCGTGACGATGACTTTTACGAGCGTCGTTTGTGTCATGCGGAGTATTGCCTGGTTCACCTTGATGTGAGAAAAGAAGAAGCGGCTACTTTTGTGCGTCGTGTTCTGCGTCAAAAGGCATTCAAAACAAAAGCTAAACGTATGGGAAAGGTGATTCGGGCTTCACACATTGGCCTGACGGTTTGGAATCTTCACGCTGAAAAAGAGGAATTGCTTGATTGGGATTGATGATGTGGGTAACGGCCGTCTAACAAAGCCTGGAGCGGACGGGCGAGATCGTGGCTTTTTCAAGTATTTGGTGAATCCGAAAGTAGTCTCCCAACCCGCCCGCCGCTCAAGCGAACGTTAGGCATTTGCCTTCTATACCGTATAACCTTTTGGAGTAGGTTCATATTTAGATATTTTGATTGAGAAAATATAAGGGAATTTGTATATGACCGAAATTGAGAAAGAGTTTATTAAAGCGGCGAAAAAGGGTGATGTTGAGAAACTCAAGAATCTTCTCGAAAAAGAGGAAAACCTTCTTGGCGCACGAGATACCGATGGCTCAACAGCGTTGCACTGTGCATCGTGGAAAGGTCATCGTGAGGTTGTTGAATTCTTGCTTAAATCAGGTGCGGATGTGCATTCTCAAAATAACAACGACCATTGGGGGACAACGCCACTTCACGCAGCCGCTCATGCAAATCAAGCTGCGATAACACAATTGCTAATTGTCGCAGGGGCTGATGTAAATGCAAAGGACATGAACGGGAAAACACCGCTTTTTCACACGACATTACATAAAGCAACAGCGGCAGCGAAAGTTCTCGCCAAGTACGGAGCAATTTAAGCGGTTCACTATCAAGGTAAGTTTTCAATGTTTTTTTGTTGGATATGGTCGAGGTTTGGGTGGAGTTTTGAAGTGGTGGTGGAAAACAGCCGTTTTCCATTATACTATCCAGCAACAGTCAGCGCCGTTATCGGCCAGGTCAGTCAGCTTCGGCATAGGTTTTAACAATTTTCACTCAGGCACAAAGGCCAGCGTCAGGCGGGCAGCCCGCCTAACATGGGTTCCAGCCGACGCTGGCGCGATGCCTCGGATGGTTTGCGCTTTGGTGATTGGCAAAGGCGCTGTTCAGCCGCGCCAGCGCGCCTGAACCGGGCGTTGGCGCCGAATTGCTAATCTTCGCTTTGATTGAAAGTCTCTTGAATCATAAACGTTCTGGTAATTGAAGGTAGCTTTGCTAACCCGCAATCGGCGCCACTCAGGCGTTGGGCGGCACAGCGGTAATAGTGAGCAACAATTATGAAAGTCCTAATTGTTCTTTACGAAGGTTTCACGGAATACGAATATCAAATCCCAGTCCTCGCACTTCACCACTTCGGTATTCCGTTTGACGCCGTTGGCTTGGAAGCCTCCGTTGTTACAGGCATGGTTGGGTTAAAGGCTTCGTTGACGAAAACGTTGGCCGAAGTAGATACGGGGCAATACACAGCGATCTTTCTCCCAGGGCTAGACCGCTCCACGCGGGAGCAAGTCATGCAAAATGAAAGACTAATGGCACTTCTTCGAGAGTTTGACCAAGCCAAGAAACTAATTGCAGCGGTTTGTGGAGCGCCAGTCTTGCTTGGCAATGCAGGCATCTTGAAGGGCAGGCGGTTTTGCTCAGATGTGCAGACTCATCCTGTGTTTAGTGAAGCGATACGCATTGAAGAATCAGCCGTACGGGACGAGAATGTTATAACAGGATTGGGCGCACGGATATTTCATTTAACAACGTTGTTGATTGAAGCGTTAGCGGGCAAGGAAAAGGCCATAGATTATCAACGCTGGGCTGGGATATCAGCCTTGTAATTCAGATATGCCGCCCAACAGGGCTTGCAGCCGACGCGAAGCGCGGCTGAACCGGGCGTTTGACAATCTTGTCGCTTCCGACAGTCAATGGGCTGCCCAAGAGTTTGCCCACATTGAATTAAAGGATGGTCGTTTCAACTGGCGCCGCCAGGAGTTGGCGAAAAGCCTTGGTCCAACAACCAGATGTGCCTATTAACCAGGGGCCTGCGAAGATTGGGCTGATACCAAAGCCGCCTATCGTTTTTTGGGTAACAAAAAGGTCACGCCAGAGCGTATGCTCGCCCCGCATCTGCCGGTTACTTCTCCTGTCAACATCGGGTCAAAAAGTCCTCAAATCATCGGTTTAAAATGTCCCCTTATAATCAGTTAACTTGTCTCCTCAGCGCCGGCCGTTATAGCTAAGTCCGGCGCTAAATCAGGTTTACCTGTTGCCTCTACTTTCGGGAGTGGAGTCGGCGGCCAGCGCACAGCATGACCTGTGTTTCCAACCGCCGCTCCCCAAACGGAGCGGGCTAGTTTCCCAGCACTCCGCTTTCCAGCCGTTCTTAAATCACTTTGAACAACTCTCAGATATTGGTCTGCCAGGCGCATTTCGCTTGTCATGACCTCTTCCTGCGAGTTTGAACTGCCTGTGGCCCTTCGCCATGTAAACGGCTTTCCCGTTCGCAGACGAATACGGCCACTCCGTGACCTTATACCTCTCGGCGCTTAGGCCATCCCCAGTTCCGTGACACTGTGACGTGATAGGCCGACTTAGGTTGTCCGTTCGTCTCCTTGCCATCTTTCATTAAGATGGGCTGCTGTAGATTGACCTACATCATGACCACGCATCTTCCATGATGTCACACAGCACACCAGGTTGCAGCCGGTCTGCCTGGTGGCGTTTTCTTACTCATTGGCGACTAGACTTGAGACAGTATAGCTTTAACCTTATCAGCCAGGGCTATAGCCCTTTAGTGCTATCAATAAAACTAGACAGATGCGCTATTGAATCCACACAGCGCAAAAGTACAATAATCTCGAAACTTAGGCCGCGTAAGAATAACCAGGTTCTAGAGTGGACGAACCCTGGTTGGCCTGAGAACAGATAGATACATTACCTTTCGTTATTCCATTGTTTTTAGATTTGGAAAAGATAGATGAAAAGCGAGAAAACCGCCATTGCCATTATTGACAATCGCCCTCCTGCCCACGACTGAACCAGTCGCAGGCCCAGATTTAAAC
>JAWOGU010000598.1:0-4731 GCA_046496595.1 Chloroflexota bacterium | reverse complement strand
ATCGCCCAACCGTTGTTCCGCGAGGCGCAAATCCGCCTGTCCAAAGTGAACACCATCCTGCAAGAAAACCTGGCCGGGCTAAAAGTGGTCAAAGCCTTCGCCAGCGAACCGCGCGAACAGGCTCGTTTTGACGAAAGCATCGATTCCGAACTGGAACAGCGCATCAAAATCAGCCGCACCTTTTCCTTTTTGTTCCCCTTTATCTTCTTGATCGCCAACCTGGGGCAGGCCGCCATTCTCTATTTTGGCGGTGTGCAAATCGTTAACGGCACCCTGACGCTGGGCGAATGGCAAAAATTCAGCCTCTATCTGACCTTTGTTTTTATTCCGATGGGGCAGTTGGGCATGATCATTAACCTGATGGCGCAGGCTTCAGCCAGCGCCGGCCGGGTGTTTGAGATTTTAGACACCAAAAACGACGTGGAGAACAAACCGGATGCCCTGGAACTGGAAACGGTAAACGGCCGTATCGAATTCGACAACGTCACCTTCCGCTATTTTGGCGGCGGCGAACCGGTACTCAGCGACGTCAGTTTCAGCGCAGAGGCAGGCCAGACCATCGCCTTGCTCGGTTCCACCGGCAGCGGTAAATCCACTATCATCAACTTGATCCCGCGTTTTTATGACGTCAGTGAGGGCCAAATCCTCGTCGACGGTCATGATATACGCGACGTCACCCTCGAAAGCCTGCGTAAACACATCGGTATCGTCCTGCAGGAAACCACCCTCTTTAGCGGCTCCATCCGCGACAACATCGCCTTCGGCCGGCCGGACGCCACCAATGAAGAAGTAACCGCCGCCGCCCAGGCTGCCGCCGCCCATGATTTCATTCTCAGTTTCCCCGAAGGCTACGACACGCCGGTGGGTGAACGCGGCTCCACGCTCAGCGGCGGGCAAAAGCAGCGCATTGCCATCGCCCGAGCCCTGCTCATGGATCCCCACATCCTCATCCTGGATGATTCCACCAGCAGTGTCGATTTGAACACCGAATACGTGATCCAGAAAGCGCTGGACAAGCTCATGCAGGGCCGCACCAGCCTGGTCATTGCCCAACGCATCAGCACCGTGCTCAACGCCGACAAAATCCTGGTCCTGGACAAAGGCGGCATTGCCGCCGCCGGAACCCACGAAGAACTCATGGAAAACAGCCCCATCTATGCCGAAATCTACCATTCACAACTGGCGGAAGATGTGGTAATTAGCAGTTAGCTGTTAGCTGTTAGCTTTTAGCTGTTAGCTGTTAGCTTTTAGCTGTTAGCCATTAGCTTACAGCTTGCAGCTTACAGCTTACAGCTTACAGCTCACAGCTTACAGCTCACAGCTCAATCTGGAGAAAACGTTATGTTTATGCGACAAGATGAAGTGTTTGGCGCTGAAAAGCGCAAAGCCAACAGTGTCGGCGGCACGCTGAAACGCCTGGGCCGCTACTTCCGCCCTTATACCGTTGCTTTGCTGGTGGTGATGGTGGTCGTCATTGGCAGCACCTACATGCAAGTGCTGATTCCTGACCTGACCGGGCAGATTGTGGACTGTTACATCACGCCCTTTGCCGCCGGTTCCACCATACAAAGCGAAACAAGCGCGAACCTGCCGCTGGACCAACTACCCATCGGACAAAACCAGGCTTTTGCGAACAACTGCACCTACACCACGCCGAATCTCTCGGCGACGGCCGCTGAAACCATCAGCGGTATTGGCGGGCTTAGCCTGCTCATTACCGGCCTCTACATCGGCAACGCCATCCTCAGTGGCCTGGGGTTTTATCTGATGAGTTGGGCCGGTTTTAAAGTGCTGCGTGATTTGCGGGCAAAGGTATTTGTCCACGTTCACCGCCTGTCGCTGGGTTACTTTACCCGCCACGAAGCTGGCGACGTGATGAGCCGCTTCACCAACGACATCGACACCCTGGCGCAGGTAATCGGTTTTGGACTGCTCAGTGTGCTGCAAGGCGGGCTGCTCATTGTCTGGACGATTTACGTTATGCTGGAAAAAAGCGTGCCGTTTGCCATCATCAGTTTGCTGACTCTGCCGTTGATGTTTGTTGCCACCCGCTGGTTCTCTAACCAGGCGCGTAAAGCGTTCCGCGTGGCCCGCAAAGAGATTGGCTCCGTCAACGCCGATCTGCAAGAAGGCATTTCCTCGGTGCGCGAAGTGCAGGCGTTCAGCCGCGAGCAGGAAAACATTGATCAGTTTCAGGTGAGCAACGCCGCCAACCGCGATGCCAACATCCGGGCGCAGGTCTTTACCAGCGCGTTAGCGCCCACGTTGGAAGCCTTGGGCTACATCAGTCTGGCGATTGTGGCCGGGGTGGGTGGTTTCTACATCCTGACCAGCCAGGAGATGTGGGGCACGTCCATTTCGTTGGGCCTGATCATCACCTTTATCGCCTACACCCAGCAGTTTAACCGGCCGGTACAGCAAATTTCTATACTCTGGACTAACATCCAGAGCGCCATCGCCGGGGCGGAACGTATCTTCAATCTGCTGGATGAAAATCCGGATATTGTGGATAAACCAGACGCCGTGGAGATGCCCGCTATTCAGGGACACGTCCGTTTTGAGCAGGTGTGGGCGGAATACAATCCGGGCGAACCGGTGCTGAAAGGTGTGGATATCGAGGCTTTACCGGGTCAGACGATTGCCGTGGTAGGGCCGACGGGCGCCGGCAAGACGACGATTATCAACTTGCTGCCGCGTTTTTGGGATGTCAGCGGGGGCCGCCTGACCATTGACGGCATTGACGTGCGTGAGGTAACCAGCAGCAGCCTGTGCCAGCAGATGGGCATTGTGCTGCAAGACCCGTTCTTGTTTAGCGATACGGTGCTGAATAACATCCGTTACGGCAAGCCGGAGGCGGCGGATGAAGAAGTGGTGGCGGCGGCGAAACTAGCCCGCGCCCACGACTTCATCGAACGGCTGCCGGATGGGTACGAAACGGTGTTGGGCGAACGGGGTTCAGGCTTGAGCCAGGGACAGCGCCAACTTTTGTCAATTGCCCGGGTGGCGCTGATTGATCCGCGCATTCTGATTTTGGATGAGGCGACGAGCAGCGTGGATACGCGCACGGAGCGGGAAATTCAGGCGGCGCTGGATCATTTATTGGCCGGCCGGACCAGTTTTGTGGTCGCTCACCGCCTGAGTACCATCCGTCATGCGGATTTAGTGCTGGTGTTGAAGGATGGCGAAATTATTGAGCAGGGTACGCACCATGAACTGCTGGCGGCTAAAGGTTTCTATTTTGACTTGTACATGAGTCAATTCCGCCGCCAGGTGACGGATGAGGCTGACGTGGAAGAGATTGAGGACGTGGATGCGTTTTTTGTGCCGGGAGACTGAAAAATCAGTGAACAGTGAACAGTGAACAGTGGAAAGCATACACACTGTTCACTGTTCACTGTAAACTGTACACTGTACACTGGAATGGGGTGTGATGAAGCCTTTTAAAAGACGTTATTACCGTAGTGTGGGGGAGTTGGGGCGGGATGTGGTTTGGCCGTTCCGGCATCGCAGACAACTGAGGTTGGCGCTGCGGGGTGGGCTGGTTGATTTTGCGTTTCGGGAGCGGTTGATGTTGGCGGTAACGGCCGTTAACGACTGCCGCTATTGTTCTTACTTCCATGCCAAAGAGGCCCTGCGCGCCGATCTGTCCGAGACCGAAATCCGGCAAATGCAGGACGGTATCCTAGATCTGGCGCCGGCTCAAGAACTGCCAGCCCTGCTCTACGCGCAGCACTGGGCCGAGAGCGACGCTCATCCCGACCCCGCGGCGCGGCAAAAGCTGGTGCAGACCTACGGCCTGGAGCAAGCCGAAGCCATCGAAACGGTGCTGCGCATGATTCGCACCGGCAATCTGGCCGGCAACACGGCCGACTTTCTCATATTCCGGCTGTCTTTTGGCCGTTTGGGCGTGACCAGGGACGAACGCGCCCAGGCGCCTGCCTGACAGTATACCGGATTGTAGGGAACGGCCGTTTCCTCCCGTTTCCTCTTCCCTCCTCAAACTGTTACAATTGCGCCTTACTCGCCTTCGGCGTGTATATCCGTTAGATCTGGCAATGAAAAGCAAGCAAGAGCTAGCACTATTGCTTTAGCTCTTGCGCTAACTTTTTCAAGAGGACTTATTTGAATCGTAAAACCATCTGGCTGATTTTAGCCGTCGCCGTCAGCGGCTTTTTTGTGTGGCTGGCGCTGCGTGGGTTGAAATTGGATGAAGTGTGGGCCTACATCGTCAGCGCCAACTACTGGTGGCTCATCCCCAGCATCGCCGTGTATTTTGTGGCGGTGTGGGTGCGCACCTGGCGCTGGGACTACATGCTGCGCCCCATCAAGCATATTCCGGTGCGCCGCCTGTTTCCGGTGGTGGTCATCGGCTATATGGGCAACAACGTCTATCCCTTCCGCGCCGGGGAAGTGCTGCGCTCTTTTGTGCTCTACAAGCGGGAAGACGTTTCCATGAGCGCCAGTCTGGCGACGGTCATTGTGGAACGGGTGTTTGATGGGCTGGTGATGCTCATTTTTGTGTTTGTGGCGCTGCCGCTGTCGCCTATTCCGGGGGATAACCAGAGCGTGCGCAACATTGTTATCTTTGCCAGTGTCGCCTTTTTCCTGGCATTGATCCTCTTTTTTGCGCTGGCAGCCATGCCGAAGCGGTTTCATGCCCTGGCCGAATGGGGGCTGGGACTGACCGGCAAGCTGCTCACGGAAAAAAGCCGGGCGCAAATTTTGGGCATT
>JAWOGU010000477.1:0-14843 GCA_046496595.1 Chloroflexota bacterium | reverse complement strand
CCACATAGACCTGTTGGCCGTCCGGGCTGATGGCGATGCCGCGGGGTTGGTCCAGACTGGCCTGACCGAAGGCGGCGACCTGGGTCAGTTGGCCGTTGGCCGGGTTGCGGTTAAAAAAGATGATGCGGTCTGAATTGTAGGCAGTGGCGTAAACATGACGGCCGTCTGGACTGACCACCACGTCGTACATGCCATCCATGTTACTGAGGCCGTTTTGTCCGTTGATGTAGCTGATGCCCGGCGGATAAAGATGAGGAGAAGGCGGCGGCGCGCCCTGACACACCAGGTTATACGTCACGCTGGGGCGCGTTGGGTCGTTGGTTTGCAGAGTGAGAACGGCCGTGCGCAGTCCCACGTCCGCCGGCGTGCAGGTGATAGGCAGCACCACCGGCGGCTCGCCATCGTTAATGGTGGTGTCGAAGGCGTTAAAGGAAAACTCCAAAAGATTGGGGCCGGAAATGTCAATCGGTCCCATCACCAGGGTGGCGTTGCCCGTTTCCATGAAGGTCAGGTCCAATACGCCAGATTCCCCCACCTCCACTGCGCCAAAATCCAGCGGGCCGGGCGCGGCCGGTATGGAGCCAAAACCGGGAACAGGCGCGGCCTGCACGTTGCACAGCAGGGTATAACTGACGCTGGGCAGGTTCGGGTCGTTGGTGTTGAGGGTGAGGGAGGCGCTGTGGCTGCCAACGGCCAGGCCGTTACACTGCAACACCACCGTCCGGCTGCCGCTGTCGATGTTCAGCGGGAACGGCGTCAGCACGGCAAATTCCGCCGGGTTCGCCCCGCCGATGGTCGGATTACTCACCGTCAGGGTAGTGTTGCCCGTCTCAAAAATGGTGAACGTGTTGGTGATGGGCACGCCCACGCTGGTATTGCCGATGGGGATGGGACCGGGCTGCACCGGCGTTGAACCATATCCGGCGACGGCTGGTTCCGCTTCAAACGCGCCAATGTCACATGCGCTGCCTTTGGGGCGCGGATCGCCGCGCTGGTCTTCATTGTCCACCGGCGCGGCGGCGCAGACCGTGTTGTTACCGGCGTTAATCGCCGGGCTGCCCGTTTGCAGCGCCTGTGTCAGCAGCGAGGCAATCGCCCCGCCGTTAAAAAAGGGCGCTTCCAGCAGCGGGTCGGCGCTGGTGATGGCCGCGCCGCAGGCTGTGCCCGGATATTGCAGATTGTTGCCGTTGTTCTGCGGCGCGTCGGCGGCGCAGGTGCCGCCGCTGCCGGCGCTGCCTTCTTCGATGATGGTGTTCCACAGGGCGATGCGGTTAATGCGCTGCGTTTCGGCGTTGAAGTTCAGCATCGCGCCGCCGTTGTTGGCGCGGTTGCCGGAGATGGTCACGTTGCGCAGTTCGATGATGGCGTCGGCCGTGTTGTCGTTGTTGTACAGCGCCCCGCCCTGGCCCAATCCGGCTACGTTGAAGAAAAAGGAGCTGTTGGCGGCGCGTATCGTACCGCCCAGGTTGTATATCGCGCCGCCCTGCCCGCTCAGGTTGCTGGGGCTGGGGGAGGCGACATTGGCGTTGAAAGCGGTTTTGATCAGGTGCAGGTTGCCGCCGCGCACGTATATACCGCCGCCGCGGCCGCTGCTGCTGCTGCTGCCGCGGGAGATGTTGGCGTTAAACGAGGAGTTGACCATGGTGATGGGGATGTCTCCGGCCACCTGCATGGCCCCGCCGGAGCCGCCCGGCGTCAGGTTGCCATTGAAGGCGCTGCGCACAATGCTGATGGCGTTGTCTTCGTAGCTGTTGTCTATGTAAATGGCCCCGCCGCCGTGGTCGCTTTGCGAACCGGTGGCGATGTTGCCGGAGAAAATGGCGTCGCTGATAGACATGGGCGAGGTGGTGATGAGGGCAATGGCCCCGCCCTTTTCTTCGGCGATGTTTCCGGCGAAGTTGCTGCCGGCGATATTCAGCGCTTCATTGGCGCCGCCGTTGAAGGTGATAGCTCCACCGTTTTCTCCGGCTTTGTTGCCGGAGAAGTTGCAGCCTAACAAATTGAGGGCGGCGTTGGTGTTGATGGCCCCACCGCTAAAGGTGGATTCGTTGCCGATGAAGGAGACGCCGACGGCGTTGATTTTGCCATCGCCGTTGCCCTGAATGGCCCCGCCAAAGCCGCTTTTGCCGTTTTGCAGGGTCATGTTGAGCAGGCTCAATTTGCCGCTGCTGGAGACAGTGAAGAGGTTGGTGGCCTGGTCGCCATCTAAAATGATGGGACCGCTGAGGGTGATGTCGGAGTTGATGTACATCGTTTCGACGAATATGATGCTGCCGGAAACGCTGAAGGTAATGGTGTCGGCACCGCTGCCGGCCGGGCAGTCGTTGGTGCTGACGGAGGCGTTGTTGTTGGCGGCTTCGATGGCTTCGCGCAGGGAGCAGAGGCCATCGTCTATGGTGGGGTCGTTGAGGGGTTTGTCGGTGAGGGTGTTGACGGTGAGGGTGGCGGCGTAGACCGGCTGGTGGGCGAAAATAAAAAGCGTGGCCAGCAGGAGAACGGCCGTTCCCCCGCCCCACTTCAACCATGCACGCCAGACTGGCTGGGCAAAATCACGAATCATAGCAGCTCCTTGAAAATGAAAAGTGCAAACGTTGTTAGTTGGTTGACTGCCAAACGAGTCAACCAACTAACAACAGTGTAGGGCAAGCAGCGCCGCCAGTCAGTAACAGAAAGTGTCACCAATTCTGACACACATTTCAAGGCTGCTGTTATAATCCGAACCTGTGTCCACACCTGAATCCTTCCCCAACTGGTTAAGGCGCCGCCGTAAGGCGTTGGATTTGAGCCGCGAAGCATTGGCGCGCCGGGCGCATTGTTCGGTCAGCGCCATTCGCCGTTTGGAAGCGGGTGATTTACGGCCGTCGCTCCAATTAGCCGGTTTGTTGGCCGAAGCGTTGGGTCTGGCGGCCGCCGAGCGCGAAAATTTTGTGTTGTATGCGCGGGGGATCAGCCAGACGCCGCCGCCGCCGGATATTTACTCGCCACCGGTCACCGCTGCGCCGCCGTTGCACTCAGCGGCGGTTACGCCGGGCAATTTGCCAACCCCTCTGACCAGTTTTGTGGGACGGAAGCAGGAGGTAACGGCCGTTTGCGAACTCCTCCAGGAACCGGGTGTGCGCCTGCTCACCCTTACCGGACCGCCAGGCACGGGCAAGACTCGCCTCAGTCTGGCCGCCGCCGGCCAATTAGCGGCCACGGCGTTTTTTCCGCAGGGCGTGTTTTTTACGCCGTTGGCGCCTGTGACCGATCCGGACCTGGTGGCGACAGTTGTGGCCCACACGCTAGACGTGGCCGAACCGCTGCGGGCCGGTGCAGGAGCGGAGCCGATGCTGCGAGCCTTAAAGGAGTATCTACGCCCGAGCCGCCTGCTGTTGGTGTTGGACAACTTCGAGCAGGTGGTGGGTGCGGCAGCCATCGTCACCGATTTGTTGATGGCCGCGCCGGGGATGAAGGTGTTGGTGACCAGCCGTGAAGTGCTGCGCGTGTATGGCGAGCATGAGTTTCCCGTGCCGCCCCTCTCGCTGCCAGACGTGAACCGGCTGCCAACGAATACGGCCGTGGCCTACCTTTCCCGTTACCCCTCTGTGCGGCTGTTTCAGGAGCGGGCGCGCGCCGCGCGGCCTGATTTTCGCCTGACGGCTGATAATGTGGCGGACGTGGCCCACATTTGCGCCTGGCTGGATGGCCTGCCGCTGGCCATTGAGATGGCTGCTGCGCAGGTGAAGTGGTTAACTCCGGCGCAGGTATTTGCCCAACTGCGTTCCCGCCTGGCAGCCCTCACCGGCGGCCCGCGTGACCTGACGCCGCGCCAGCAATCGTTGAGTGGGGCTATTGCCTGGAGCTATGACCTGTTGGCGGCTGAAGAGCGGGCGTTGTTTGACGTGATGGGAGTATTTGTGGGCGGAGCGGACGTAACGGCCGTGCAGGCTGTCGCCGCCGCGGTGGATCTGACGCAGGGGATGGACGTTTCCCGCTTAACGGCCGTTTTACAAACCCTGGTCACTAAAAGCCTGCTTACCTACTCCTCCAATGCGGAAGGCGAGCCCCGTTATGCTATGCTGGAAACTTTGCGTGAGTATGCTCAGAAGCAGCTGTGGACGCGGGGATTATTAACGGCCGTGCAGCAGGCCCATGCCGATTATTACGCGGCGCTGGCGGTTTCTGCCCAACCCCACCTGGTCGCCAGTGCGGAACTGGCTTCCTGGCTGGCGCTGTTGGAACGAGAACACCACAACTTGCGCGCTGCCCTGGCCTGGATTGTAGAGAGGGCCGGACGTACCCACGAGCGCGCGCATGTCCGCACCGCCCTGGAATTGACCGAGAATTTGCAGCAATTTTGGTATATTCGCGGTTATTTGCATGAGGCGCGGCATTGGTTGGATGCGGCGCTGGCCTTGAGCCAGGAAGCGGATGAACTGCACGCGTTGATTTTGAACCGGGTCGGTAAATTTGCCAGAGTGCAGGGCGATATTGCACTGGCGCAAAGCTGCCACGAACAGGCGCTCACCATTCAGGAACAGTTAGGCGATGAGTCGGGGCTGTGCCGGTCGTTGGAGAATCTGGCGATTTTGACGGGCACAAAGGGAGATTACGGCCGTGCCTGCGAGCTGTTAGAACAAACACTGGCGATTAGACGACGCAACGGCGAAATAGTGCCGGTTATTTCCACATTAAACAACCTGGCGATTGTGCTGCGCCGCCTGGGCGACCTGGCCGGAGCCGAACGATTATATCTGGAAGGCACGCAGTTGTGCCGCGAGAACAATAACCTGAGTTCGCTCAGTTATACGCTGCATGGCCTGGGAGAAGTGAGCGTGGAGCAGGGCAATCCGGAGGCCGGGCTGGTCTATTTTCGGGAGAGCATCAGCCTGCGTTATCAGTTGGGTGACCGACCGGAACTGGCGATTTCGTTGGGCGCCATTGGCATGGCGCGGATATATTTGGAAGATGCAGCCGGGGCGGCGCGTCTCTTTGCGGCCAGCGAACGGCTGCGCCAGGAGTTGGGCATTACGCCGGCGGCCAGCTACCAGGCGGAAGCGGAGGCCAAAATCGGATATGCGCGGGCTTTGTTGGGGGAAGAGGCGTTTGCGCAGGCATGGCGGGAAGGGCAGGCGCTGTCGCTGGCGGAGGCGGTGCGGCTGGCATTGGCATGAAGAGGCGATCACACTTGTTCATTTTAGCGGCCACAACAGAGGCGTCATAACAATTGCCAGCAGATACACAACCACCGTTAGCAACCCACCCACCCGAAGAAAATCCATGAAGCGGTAGCGCCCTGGTCCATACACCATCAGACAGGCTGGCTCCAGCGGCGTCAGGTAGGAGGTGCTGGCTGCAATCGCAATCATCATGGCAAACGTGCGGGGATTTAAACCCAATTGCACGGCGGTTTGCAGCGCCACCGGAATCACCACCGCTGCCGCCGCCTGATTCGACATCGGCTGGGTCAGGAGTACGGTCAACACAAAGAAGCCGGTCAGCAGCCACAGCGGATTCCATGTTCCCACCAGCGCCGTCAAACGTTCGGCAAGAAATTCCGCCGTGCCTGTGGTCTGCATGGCGACCCCCAGCGACAGCATACTACCAATGAGAATGAGCACTTTCCATTCCACCTGACGGTAAGCATCGTCGGGCGTTATGCAGCGCGTTAAAAATACCAGCAGCGCCCCCAGCAGCATAGCCACCGGCAGTGCGATGATTTTTAATGATCCCAATAGGAGCGCCCCTCCGAAAATTGTTATTACCGTCCAGGCCCTTCGGCGGTTGAAACGCTGCGCATCCACCATGCCCAGTACGCTGAATGTGTTTTCGGCTTGCAGCCCCGCAATCTGTTTGGGGTTGCCCTGCACCAGCAGCACGTCCCCCATTTGGAGGCGCGTGTCGGCAATCTTGGTGTGGACGACCCCGGTGCGCCGATTGATGGCCAGCACCTGAACTTGATACCGCTCACGCATCTGCAAACCTTTTGGCCGGCGCCCAATGAACGGCGAAGGCGGCAGCAGAACCACCTCGGCCAGACGCAGCCCATTGCCCTGTAAATCCACATCCGAAAACTTGGCGTCGGCCTGGATGGCAATTCCGGCAGCATCTTTGATTTTTAAGATGGCGTCTGAGGCGCCCTCCACCAGCAGCGCATCTCCTACCCGTAGGATGGCATCGGCCGGTGGATCTAGCTGGCGTTGACCTTCGCGGATAATCGCCAGAACCGTCAGGTCAAAATTGCGCCCCAGAGCCGACTGCGCCAGTGTACGGCCGTCCAGCGTTGAGCCGGGTAAGATCCGCAGTTCCGCCAGGTAGGGACGCAGGTCAAAGCTCTCGGTTAGTGTTTCCGGAGTCGGGTGTTCGGGAATTAGACGCTGCCCGATGAACAGCATGTACAACAAACCTGCAAGAAACACCGGTATACCGACTGGCGTCAGTTCGAACATGCCTATTGGCGGCAAACCAGACTGTGTCATCAACCCACTTACGACAATATTGGTGGAGGTGCTGATCAGTGTTACCGAACTGGCTAGAATTGCCGCGAAAGCCATCGGCATCAGCAAACGCGATGCGCTTAATTTGGCGCGTTGACTCAACCCCAAAATCACCGGCAGGAAGAATGCGGCCGCTGCCGTGTTATTGATAAAGGCGCTTAATCCCCCCACTGCCAGCATCGTTGCCGGCAGCAAACTGGCAGGGCGTTTGCCGGTGAACTGGAGTAGTTTTCGGCTCACCACTTCTACCACTCCCGTGCGCATCAGAGCCGCGGTCATAATTAGTATGCCCAGGAGCAGCATCACGGTATCGCTGCCGAAGCCGGCAAACGCCTGCTCCATTGGTACCAGCCCCAGTATAACCAGCGCCAGCAGTATCCCAAGCGCGGTCACATCGGGGGGAACCCACTCGAATGAAAATAACAAGAGCGCAATTGCCAGGATAACCAACAGCAGAAAGATAGACAAAGTCATGGACTCATCACTCCTTAAACAAGCGTTTTTTTGTACCAGATATGTATTTGTTAACATCTGCGCCAAAATTGGCTGACTTTGCCGACAACGGCGCTGGCAGTTGCCGGGTATTATAATGGAAAACGGCCGTTTCCCCTCCTTTTGTCACACCTTTTCCCATTCATCGCTCTGCCCAAACCAGCGTTTCCTCATCGAGTGGTAAAGTGATCTGGTCTGTCAGTTTACTTCTATGACAACCGTTTAACTCAAAGGTTACTTTTGACACTCCTCAGCCGTGGCGCACAGGCTATACTACCACTCATAATCGTTAGTTATATTGTTGAGGAAAGTTATGCCCGAAAATGATCCACGTATCTTAGAATTGCGCGCCATGCGCGAGAAAGTTCGTCAGGGAGGGGGGCAGGAGCGGATTGCCACCCAACATGCCAAAGGCAAATTGACAGCCCGCGAACGACTTGATCTCTTGTTAGATGCAGGCACGTTCAATGAATTGGAACCCTTCATCGTCCATCAGGGTGACGAGATGGGTCTGGCTACTACCAAATATCCCGGTGATGGCGTTGTCGCGGGCTATGGGCTGATAGACGGCCGTACCGTCTACGTTTATGCCCAGGATTTCACCATCTATGGCGGCACTTTGGGTGAAATGCAAAGCCGCAAAATTTGCCGGATACTCGACCTGGCCGTGCGTAACGGCGTGCCCGTTATCGGCTTGCTCGATTCAGGCGGGGCGCGCATTCAGGAAGGCGTCAAAAGCATGGGCGGCTACGCCGAAATTTTCCGGCGCAACGCCCTCTATTCCGGCGTTGTCCCCCAAATCAGTTTGCTGCTCGGTCCTTGTGCTGGCGGCGCTGCCTACTCGCCAGCCCTCACCGACCTGATCATCATGGTCGAGAAAACCTCCTTCATGTTTCTTACCGGCCCCGACGTGATCAAAGCCGTCACCGGCAAGGTGATAGACGCCGAGAGCTTGGGGGGAGCCGAAGTCCACATGTCCATCAGCGGCACCGCCTCGCTGTGTACCCCCACCGAAGCGGAGGCGTTGGCTTTGTGCCGCCGCGCTATCAGCTACCTGCCCTCCAATAACGTTGAAAACCCACCCTACATCCCCCCCACCGATGATCCCATGCGCATGGATACTGAGTTGAACAGCATTGTTCCTCTCGACTCGGCCGCTCCCTACCGGATGCATGAAGTCATCGAGCGCGTGGTAGACCACCACACCTTTCTGGAACTGCATCCCACCTGGGCTTGCAACGCTATTGTGGGGCTGGCGCGCATTGGCGGGCACAGCGTGGGCATTGTGGCGCAAGAGCCAAATGTCATGGCTGGGGTGATTGACATTGACGCAGCCGACAAAATGACGCGTTTTGTGCGCATGTGCGACTGTTTCAATGTTCCGCTGGTGACGTTTGTGGATTCGCCCGGCTTTTTGCCAGGGGTAGACCAGGAGCATCGGGGCATCATCCGCCATGGCGCCAAAGTGCTGTACGCCTACTCAGAGGCGACCGTGCCTAAAGTGACGGTTATCACGCGCAAAGCATACGGTGGCGCTTACGTCGTGATGGGCAGCAAATACCTGGGCACAGATGTCACCTACGCCTGGCCGAGCGCCGAAATCGCTGTCTTGGGCGCGGAAGGGGCAGTCAATATTTTGTTTAAGAAAGAGATTGCTGCGGCTGCGGATCCGGTCGCCGAACGTGAGCGGCTGGCAAGTGAATATCGGTCGCAGTTCAGCAATCCCTATTATGCGGCCAGAGCGGGTTACGTGGATGACATTTTGGAGCCATGGGAGACGCGCCCCAAAATCATTACGGCCCTGACAGCCTTGCGCGATAAATTTTCCTCCGCGCCGCGCCGCAAACATGGCAATATCCCTGTCTAATTAATAAAGTGAATGACTATGCCTGAAAATATAGCGGTAGCCCTTCAAATTGCTCTTATTGGTATGACGCTTGTTTTTATGTCAATCCTTTTGTTTTGGCTGATCATCTCGCTGTTGGTAAAGGCAACGGCCGAGCGTGTGGTGGAGCCGGTGGTAGCTGCCAACGATGAAGTGGAACAAGAACGAAAACGACGGGCTGCGGCAACGGCCGTTGCTCTCGCCTTAGCCCTGGAAGCAGACACCCAACCCCACGTCCTGCCCACACCGCCCACCCCCATCGTCAGCGCCTGGCAAGCCGTCATGCGCAGCAGTATTCTCGACAAAAGAGGACCAGTCCGATGAACTATACCGTCAAAATAGACAACCAGACCTACACCGTTGAAATTGGCGATCTGCATACCCGGCCCATCATTGCTACCATCAACGACGAACAATTTGAGGTCTGGCCTGAGCCGGAGAACGGCCGTTCAACTGCTTCTGCGCCGCAAAACGGCGCCCACCTTGCGCTGCCGCACCAGACTTCTGCGTCACTGCTGGCCAAGCCGGGCGTATCCACTGCCGAACTCAGCAAAGTCGTGCGCGCCCCCATTCCAGGCACGATCACCGAAGTCTTGGTCCAGGTCGGGCAGCCGGTAACGGTCGGGCAGCCTTTATGTGTGCTGGACGCCATGAAGATGAGCAACACCATCTACGCCGCCCGCGCTGGCGTTATTGCCAGCGTCGCTATTAGCGCTGGACAACATGTCAAACACAGCGACATCATGATTACATATGCCGACTAGTACCGTATTCGGTAATCCGTAATCGGTAATCCGAAAGGCGCCGCTTCTGATAAACGCCATCGGAAAACGATTTACGGATTACCGACTGTGTATTGGAACTTACAATGGATTTCGTACAATTTCTTCCTGAACTGTTAAAGGGCATTACCAGTTTTACACTGGGCAATGCCCTGATGATCCTGGTAGGGGGCATTTTAATTGCCCTGGCAATCGTCAAAAAATATGAGCCGGTTTTGCTGCTGCCCATTGGGTTTGGCTGCCTGTTAGCCAATGTCCCCCAATCGGGTATGACAGAGGGCGAAGGTTTGTTCGGCCTGCTTTATGCCGTGGGCATCAGCACGGAGCTTTTCCCGCTGCTCATCTTCATCGGCGTGGGGGCGATGATTGACTTTAGCCCCTTGCTGGCGCAGCCGAAAATGGTGTTGTTGGGTGCGGCCGGGCAGTTTGGCATTTTTGGCACGTTGATCCTGGCGACATTGCTGGGATTTCCGCTCAACGAAGCCGCTTCCATCGGCGTGATTGGCGCCATTGATGGCCCTACGTCTATCTTTGTGTCCAGCCAGTTGGCTCCCCGGCTGCTCGCGCCCATTGCCGTGGTTGCTTACTCCTACATGAGTTTGGTGCCCATCATCCAGCCGCCGCTGATGCGCCTGGTGACGACCAAAAAAGAGCGGCGTATTCGTATGACATATGCCCCTCGGCCAGTTTCAACGCGGGCGCGAATCCTCTTTCCGGTGGTCATCACACTGGTTGTTGGCCTGTTAATACCCGCCGCACTGCCGCTCATCAGTATGCTGATGGTGGGCAACTTGATGCGCGAAAGCCGGGTGGTGGACCGGTTGAGTAAGTCGGCGGAAAATGAGATAGCCAACGTGACGACGCTCTTTTTGGGGCTAACGATTGGCTCTACTATGAGCGCCAACTCGTTCTTGACGACGGACACTTTGAGTATTCTGGTGCTGGGGTTGGTTGCTTTTGCCTTGGATACGGTAGCCGGTCTGTTGATGGGTAAAGGGATGGCTGTGCTGAGCCGGGGAACGATCAATCCTTTGTTGGGCGCGGCGGGTATCAGCGCCTTTCCGATGGCCGGTCGTTTGGTGGCCAAGATGGCGCAGGAGGAAGACCTCGACAATTACCTGTTAATGCACGCTATGGGGGCAAATACGGCCGGGCAGCTTGCCAGTGTGATCGCCGGCGGAGTACTGCTGGCGCTGGTATCGGGCACGCTTTGACATACTTTCCCGGCTAAAACGTGGGAGATTCTAACAGCCTGTCGGGATCATGTAGGGACAGCGGGCAAGACCGCCTGTGCCACCTACACTTCATAACGCTGCAAGAAGGCTCGTTCGGCCGTTACCGCGCCAATCAAAATCAGCTCAGACCTGGCAGGCATCGGCAGATGGGGGTCCGGATTCAGGGTCATCTCGTCGTCAATTTGCCAGGCAACCACCGTACAGCCCGTCTTTTGCCGTATGTTTACTTCAGCCAGGGTACGGCCAACCAGGGTGGCAGGCATAGGCACACGGAAGACGTCCAGCCCTTCGGCCACCATTAGCACATCGCTGCGGTCTAGTAGCGTCAGAATGGCGTTGGCTCCCAACGAGGCATAAGACATCACAAAATCTGCCCCGGCGCGGTGCAGGGTGGCCACATTTCGCTCCAGCGTCGCCCGGCTGACGATGCGCACATTCGGCCGTAAACGGCGGCAGTAGATGGTCAGGTAAATGTTGGTATCATCGTCGTGGGTGCTGATCACAATCGTGCCCGTTTCCATGATGCCCGCTTTCTCCAGCACAGACAGTTCGGCCGCATCCCCTAAGACATACCGCGCATTATCCCGAATGCGTTCGGCGGTGCGTTCAATGATGCGGTACTCTAGACCACGCCCCAGCAGGTCGCGGGCCACGGCGCGTCCCACGCGCCCTCCACCAATAATCACCACTGGCTCCTTATTTGCCCTATTAAGATCATATAATTGATTATACCGGGCAATATCCGCTTCCCGGCCCACAAGTACCATAACAGTCCCGGCCGTGAGCAGTGTATCCGGCCCAGCATTTTCAAATCGTCCCCGTTCCCAGACACCCAAAATCGTTACCCCCGCCTGCTGCCGCAACTGGCTCTCGCTCACTGTCTTGCCTGCCAACGGCGTTTGCCCCACCGGTGATTCGGCAAAAAGCAGTTCCTCAAACTGACCAATGACGTGCGCCAGTGTATCGCCGCCGCTTACCCGACGAGCCAGCGCGTGACCCAGCATCTCGCCCAGTTGCAGCACGTAGTTGCTGCCTGCCAACTCTAAAATATCCACCGATGCCCGAAAATTAGCGGTAGCCATAATCGGCGCCGTTTCCGATATTTCTCGCACGGTGTAGGCGACGTTGGTATTAAGCATGTCGTTGGCGGTTGTGGCGATCAGCCGGGCGCGGTCGGCGGCTACACGGCGATAGGTTTCCGGGTTGTCCAGGTCGCCGCGCACCACGTGGTAACCCAGATCATGCAGGCGCAGCGCCTCGCTCAAATCGCCAACGAGCAAGATATATTCGTAATGGTATTGGTCCAGTTTTTTGATCAGATTGCTGGTCACCGAGTCGAGGGAGGTGAGAATGACGTGCCCTTTGGTTTTGGACGGCAAGCTGGTTGGGGCGCGTTTTTCAGCTTGTAGACGCATCCAGGGGGCGTAAAAAAATTCGATAAAGGTGAAGGGCAGCAGAATTAGCAAAAAAACAACGCCGCTAACCAGGACAAGGCTGGAGAATACCCGCCCCAGGTCAGATTGAAAGGTGATGTCGCCAAAACCGAGGGTGGACATCACCGTCAGAGTCCAGTAAAAGCCAGTGACCCAACTGTGGGACTGCCCTTCATAATCCATGATGTAATGGAAAGCGAGGCTGTAGGTGGTAATGAGGGCGACCAACAGCAGCAAAAAGCGCAGCAGGTTGAAAATGCTCATGCGGCTGGGGCGGTGACGGAGAAAGTAATAAAGTTGGCTGGGCAAAAATTTCATTGCCCCGATTCTAATATGGAACAAGCCGAGTGTCTAATGTTTTTCTGTTGTATACAATCCATCGTTACTTTTGTTATAAAACCATTCTTTGTTGAATAAGCTAATGGGTTGTTTTTAAAGACATTTTCAATTGATGAGCAAAAGAGCGCCGGTGGGCCCAAAGGAATACCAACAAGGCAGCTAGGGACGCCCAGCCAGCCCAGCGAAAAGCCGCAACGACGCCAGCCGTGTCATACAGATAACCACCGGTAAAGGCGCCAAGCGCCGTTCCCAACCCAAAAACAGTGCCGTTCAATACGCCCTGTGCCGTCGCCCCTAAACCCGGCGGGGCAATCTCAGCGGCATAGGCAACTCCGGCAGCCCACATAGCCGCAAAGGTAGGACCGTGTAGCAGACTGATAACCAATACTTGCCAGGGTGCTGTCACATTGGCATAGGCAAACGAACGAATCACCATAAAGATGAGGGAAAATGCCAACAAAAAGGGCGCTCCCCACTTTAATAGCTTGCGTGAGTTGAGAAAGATGGGGATCTCGCTGAGAGTCGCTACCGTTAATGTAAGTCCCATAATAACCCGGTTCGTGCCCAATTCATCCAAATATAAAAACAGATAATTCAGGAAAATGCTTAAACACATGCCTTCAATTAAAACTACCCCGAGAAATAACAACCAACGCCGATTGGTCAGCAATAAGCGGAGACCTATCCAGAATTTGCCGTTTATTTGACTTTGTTGGATGGGTAATCGCGTGGCGACACCCAGGAGAACCAACAGCAATGTCAGGTAGGTGTAAAAAGCCCAGGATAGTCCCGTTTGTTGAATGATCAGGCCGACAATGGCGGCGGCAAGACCCCAACCATAAGCGCCCCATACACGCTGGCGACCATATTCATTCTTGCGCGGTCCTAGCAGGTTCATCACTGTGTTGTCTACCAGGGGAATAATGGGTGCTACAAAAAAAGCATATGCAGCCACAATGGGAATGAGCAAGACAAATGAATTGGCTTGTAATAAGAGAAACACACTAAGCCACGTGCTAACAATCGCCACCGACAGGATGAACCGATAGCGTCGAGTGGCATCGGCTAATGCACTCCAGACGGATGTCCCAGCCAGTGTAATCAACGGGACTAATCCTGTTAAAAAACCAATTTCACGACCGGATAGGCCTATTTCCCGATAATAAAGGGTTAAAAAAGGAATCAGGCAGGCGGCGGCTGCAAAATAAATAAAGTAAAAGCTTTTGGCTGTTTTCATCTAATTGTCGTACACAGAGAAATCATATGGGTGAAAAAGAATTTTTTGTGGAATGGCATACATAGCTTAAGGAATGGAAATTTAAACAGCGGCTTTATTTTATGGCGGCTAACGAGGCTGACTCAACAGCTCAAAGCCAGAGATGATGTCTAACAACTCACTGGTGATGGCGTTTTGCCGCTGATGGTGATACAGCTTGTGCAGTTCATCCAGCCGCTCTTCAATGTTGCGCTCGGCTGCCTGCATCGAGACAAGACGGGCGGCATTTTCACTGGCAAGCGACTCGGCAAAAGCGCGAAAGAGTGAGACAAAAAGGTGTTCACGCAGCAGCGCCGAAAAGAGAGGCTGCCAATCCATGCTAAACGTGGGCAACACCGGCGAAGGCCAGGGCTGATGCTCCAGGTGGCGAAGCTGTTTGAGGTTGATGGGCAGCAAGCGCTGCATTCGCGGCCGATAAGCAACGGTAGACTGTAACTGATTGTAAAAGAGAAAGATTTGCTCAATGCGCGGCTGTGTGGTCGGGTTTTGCCATTGATCGTTGTGCAGCAGCAGTTCTTGCACCATGGGGGTGATGGCGGCGACGCTGCCCGGCACGCTGAACAGGTCTACAACATCCAATCCGTGCTCGGCCAGCGGCGGCGCGACACGGGCGCCAATGGCAATAACGTGTAAATTGGGCAGTGGAATGCCCAGGCGGGTTAGTTTTTCGGCGGCGTAAGCGGCGATTTGCTCATTGAACTGGCCGCACATGCTCTGGTCGGAGCCAAAGACAAGAATGCCGGTGCCCCGTTCGGCCAATGGTTTGCGAGAAGCGGGGGGCAGGGCATGGCCTTCACGCACGGCCGTTGTCAGGACCACATTCAGCCCCAATTCCGTCGTGCGGTAATAATCTGTCAGTGACTCCACCGCCCGTTCATATTGGCGGATGCTGGTCATGGCCAGGGCGCGCATGGTGCGCACAATG